>WIAF01000003.1:0-300000 GCA_014055465.1 Nitrospira sp. CR1.1 | reverse complement strand
ATCTTCCAGATGGCCGTGCGTTCGGCTGTGTCCGGCAGGTCTACGAAGAAAATCTCGTCAAATCGTCCCTTGCGCAATAACTCCGGCGGGAGTGCGGAGAGATTGTTCGCCGTGGCCACGACGAAGACGTCTTGCTTCTTTTCCTGCAGCCAGGTGAGGAACGCGCCGAAGAGCCGGCGGCTCAAGCCCGCATCCGCATCGCCGCTGCCACCGCCCGCCGCCATGGCCTTTTCAATTTCATCGATCCAGAGCACGATCGGCGACAGTGATTCTGCCATCTCGATGGCCTTGCGAAAGTTTTTTTCGGACTCGCCGATGAATTTATCGAATAGCCGGCCCGCATCCAATTTGAGCAGCGGTAGTCGCCATTCGCGCGCAATGGCTTTGGCCGCCAGCGATTTGCCGCATCCCGGCACACCCACCAGCATAATGCCGCGCGGCGGGGTCAGGTTGAGCGCCTTGGCTTCGGCTGTGAATCCCACCTTCGCCCGCTCCAGCCAGGATTTCAGATTCACGAATCCACCGAGTTCGAACCGGTTGTCTTCCAGCGGGTAGTACTCCAGCAAGCCGCCATCCTTGATCGCCTGGACCTTGCGCGTGAGAATTGTCTGCACATCATCGGCGGAGAGCACCCCGTCTTCGACGACGCATTGGGTAATGACCTGTCGAGCTTGATGCAAGGTCAGTCCCTGTAAGGCGCGAAGGATCGCGTCACAGTCCTGATCGGAGGGACCTGTGTTCGCCGTCTTCGGCGCGGTCATGGAATTGAGGAGGCTCTGCACCACGGTGGTGGATGCTGGGCGACGGGGTGACGTCCTCGTTCTCAGGGATTGCAGGACGCTCTGAAGCATGGTCTGTAATTCCTGTCGATCGGGTAGTTGGAGGTCGAGTCGCACCGCAATCTGATCGAGGTCGAGCGGCAAGGCGATGGGATGACCGGTTACGAGACAGGTCGCGCGTGAGCGGCTGAAGTGCTGGCTCACCTCGCGCAGTTGGCGCGCGACGGCGGCATCCTGCAAGTGCGGGGCGAGGTCCTTGAGCCAGAAGATGCCTTCAACCGTCAATCCATGGAGATGTTGAAGGACGGCGAGGGGCGTGGCGGTCAACTTGCTGAGGCTCTGTCTTTCTTCTGGCCTGGTGAGCCCTCTCGTAATCGACCACTCGAACAGCGGCATCCGTTCCTGGGCGGCCACGGATTGGAGCAGGGTCAACACCCGGTCTTCTTCCACGGTCTCGATGACAATGAGCGGGTGGGAGGAGCGGATCAAGGTGCGGAGATCATGCACGGTCGTGGAGAGGGCCATAGGAGTGTCATGCTACCACGAGGTTCACAGCTCACCAAGCAAAGGGATGATTGAGACGACGGTGGAAACATGAGCGCAGGGCCAGGAGTTGATGGTACGTAGTGGGGCGGACTGGTGATCGTATTCGTATTGTGCGGATCAAATTGACAGGTGCTTTCCGTCAGGTAACACTCGCGCGATAGGAGACATCTTTAGAAGGGAATTCGCATGACCTCTGATGTGCCAGATCCCTGCAGAGACGATGAAGCGCAGGCAACTCAGATTGCTCCATTCTGGCGGCGAACCGGAGCCGTAGTGGTGGATGCGTTGATCCTTGGAGCGATTGGAGCGTGTCTTGGTTTCCTGTGGTTCGATCAGCTGGCCGCACTTGGACGAACGGGTCGATTCATTGGTGCTGCAATTGCATTGGTGTATTTCGCCATATTGAATAGTCACATTGGTCAGGGGCAGACTCTCGGCAAACGTCTCGCGAACATCCGAGTGACAGATGCTAAGAGCGCGCTGATGAGCCTGCCCCGATCAGCGTTCCGTGCAACGATCTTCTTCGTGCCAGTGGCACTGAATGGCACAGCCACTCCTCCAGGACCATATGCACAGTTTGTGGGAATGGTACTCAGTATTGTGATCGTTGGTGTGGGTGTGGCACAGGCCTATCTCTACTGTTGCAATCGGCGAACAGGTCAAGCCCTTCACGATATAGTGGTTGGAACATTTGTAAGGGATGCGGAAAGCACTTCAGAGATTCATCTGCAGATGTGGACGCCTCATCTCGCGATTGCCGGCGCACTCAGTGCCCTGGTGCTGGTGGTCGTGCTGATGCCTTACACATCTGATCCGCCTGATTTTTCACCACCACTTGCTGAGGCGCGACGACTTGCTCAGTCGGTGGTACCGGATGCTCATGTTTCAATAGCGCGTGGAACCTCCAAGATGATGACTCAGGCAAATGTGCAGAGTTCTGGTTCATGGATTCAGGTGCGTGTGGAGATGCCTATAAAGCCGGAAGATTTCGAAAGAGTGGCGGATAACATTGCAATGGCGATGTTCAAGTCTTCGTCCGGGGTGGGTGATGTTGGGCAAGTGGTCATAGTGGTTTCGTATGGCTACGACATCATGATTTCTCACGGACGGACTACCAAAACGTTCACGCATACTCCTCAAGAGTGGCGAAGGCGACTCAAGATGGACGAGCCAGGTAGTTCCGTCATCCCAGGATAGTCATCCCTGGATGATAGCGAGAGTGTCGAGGGAGATAGGGAATTCGACAGTCCGTGCTGCCTCGAAGCTGCAAGCCATTTCCGATCAGTTCGTAAATCCAGTTCTCGCCTACTATAGCCTCCGCTTCAGTTGTTGAAGGAAGGCTGTGACCGAAAGGATGTCGACCGACTCGACGTGACGAAGGCTCAGGAGATCGTCGTCGCCGCTCACGAGCCAGCGGACCTCGGCGGCCATGGCGCAGCCGATGAACTTGGCATCGTCAGGGTCGCGTATGCCGGGAATGTCCGTTGACCCAGATTGAGCGGTTTCAATGAAGGGAATCAGCTCTTCTTCCAGTAAGCCTCGTATTTCGGTATTTGTCAGCTTGAATTTCGGATAAGCAAGAACACGGAGATATTCGTCCAGGATAGGCGCGGATACGACGGGGCAAAACCGGCCCGATTGCCAGGCAGAAACAAGTTGTGATGGCGGGCCAGAGAATAGCAATGCCGAGATGACGACGTTCGTGTCAAGAACCGCTCGAATCACCGGCGATGGCGTCCTCTTGCCCAGGCAATGGCGCGGTCCATGTCTTTCATCTCAATCCCGAGCTCTTTGATTTTCCGGCGAACCGCTGCGAGGCGCGAACCCTTCTCCGCCATGGTTACCGGCCTCAGTATCAGCACCCCGCCTTTTGCCGTGACATCAAAATACTCCGTTTCGGGAATGTCTTCCAACGCCTTCTTGGGCAATGTTACCTGATTCTTCGATGTCTTCTTTGCCAACATAGAGGACCTCGCTATGAAGTAAGGATATCTTACGTCCTGATATTCTGGCAAGGCAGTTGTTTCTTTGAACTTAGACGTCGTTTTCCGTGAGGCATCGACCGAGGCCTTGTTGCTCGGCGAGAGAGTACGCGTAATGGATAGCGGCCAGATTCGCGACCCGTTCTTCGGCTTCCTCGCGAGTGTCTGCCTGGACAATCTGAATCCCGAATCGCGCTGTGAGGGAATCGAGAAAGTCTATCAACCCATTGCGATGATACTGTCCCAATCGTCCTTCGCCTCGATTTGTTTGAAGGGCGCCTTCGATGAGGAGAAACCGATGCGGAATCGCGAGAAGCGGTTCAAGTTCGCGGAGAAATTCCAGACGATTGCCTGACGGATTCGAGAAGATGGTATTCAGTTCTTCCGTGCGCCGGCGTTCGACGCAGAATATCTCGGGCGCTTCCGCAATGGCGTAGTCCCCTACCGGCAGGGCCTGTTTCCGCGTTCCGGCGATCCGTACGAGCCCCTTGAATTCATAGGGCTGTGTTTCGCGTACATCGACGAGGAGATGGATGGCGGGCACCATGATTTTCGGATGACTGAACCGGGTGACGTTCAGCATCGTTTGTGGTCCGCGCAACTCCTGTCGCGAACGTGCGGCAGGTTGCGGGCGAACCGCCGGAGAGGGCCGCGGCGGAGGGGGCGGCGCAGAGGGATGGTGTCTTCCGGTATCGTAACGGGCGCGGGCGGCCGGGTCACTGAGCGTTTGATAGGCCTGATTGATCAGTTGGGTGCGGACTTCGGCTTTCTTGTGCAGCGCAGGTGAATGCACAAAGCGATCGGGATGCCAGACCTGCATCTGTTCATGCCAGGCGCGCCTGATCTCGGCCTCTGTCGCGTCTGACGAAAGTTCCAGGGTAGCGTAGTAGTCGGTGCTGCGTGTGTGCTGCATTGTGTGTTCCTGCGTGGCCGAAGTGTAGCGGAGTGCGACGGGAAACAGCTAGCAGGATGCGGAAAAAGTCCACCAGCGGCGTTCTCGCCTCGTTCAGCGGCTCAACGTACGACACGAGTACGATTCGCCGCCTCACTCGCTGCGGCCTTGCTGGATGGCCTTTTTGCGCATCCTGCGTACTATCCTGATACCAACACGCCACGAGAGCTGATCGCGGCGTAGTGTGCAAAAAATGAGTTTTTCCGCAGCCTGCTAGGTTGAAATGAGCGATGCGCTTCCTCCCGGCGTGCCATTGTGCGAGCGTTCGAGGCGGTGTATCGTAGGCCCTGGAGACACGGATCTTTTCTTATCTCAGCGGAGGTGATGCGCATGATCTTGGTGACGGGGGGCGCCGGTTATATCGGGTCGCATACCTGTGTGGAACTGCTCAATGCCGGCTCGGCGGTGACGGTATTCGACAACTTTTCCAACAGCCATCCAGAAGCCTTGGCGCGTGTGCAACGCATCACGGGAAAATCCCTTCGCCTGGTGCGCGGCGACCTTCGGGATCGAGCGGCGCTGGTCGCGGCGCTTCGGGAGAGCGGAGCGACGTCGGTTATCCATTTTGCCGGCTTGAAAGCGGTGGGTGAATCGGTGGAGAAACCGCTGTCCTACTACGACAACAACGTGGCGGGATCCCTGCGTCTTCTGGAAGCCATGGGAGAGTGCGGCGTCACCACACTCGTCTTCAGTTCCTCCGCCACGGTCTATGGAGATCCGCAACGCCTGCCGCTGACCGAGGATCATCCGCTGTCCGCGACGAATCCCTATGGACGGACGAAGTTGATGGTCGAAGAAATCTTGCGTGATCTGCAGCGTAGCAATGCTTCCTGGCGCATCGGCATCCTGCGATATTTTAATCCGGTCGGGGCGCATGCCAGCGGCCTGATCGGGGAAGATCCCCAGGGCATGCCGAACAATCTCCTGCCGTTTGTGGCCCAAGTGGCGGTTGGCCGGCGCGAACATTTGAGTGTATGGGGCAACGATTATTCCACTCCTGACGGAACCGGGGTGCGGGATTACATTCACGTGGTGGATTTAGCGCTGGGGCATCTCAAGGCGTTGGATGCGCTGGCGCGCTTGGAAGGGCCGGGGGAATGTTTAACGGTCAATCTCGGCACCGGGAACGGGTACAGCGTCCTGGAGATCGTTCGTGCCTTCGAGAAGGCCAGTGGCAAGGCGGTTCCGTACAAGATTGCCCCGCGACGTCCCGGCGACGTCGCCTCCTGTTACGCCGATCCCGGGTATGCCTTGAAATCGTTGGGCTGGCGCGCCGCTCGCGGGCTGGACGAGATGTGTGCCGATGCCTGGCGCTGGCAACAGCACAATCCGAACGGGTATGCGGGCTGAGGCGGATTGTTGATGGTGAATCGACTCACAAGAGATCGCTTGCAAGCAGGCCTGCTCATCACCTTCTGGTTGCCTGTCGTACGGGCTCTTGGCGCAGGTCTGGTCGTTTGTGTGATCCTCTTCGTGCCTGAAACGCAGGCGAATCACCAGGGCCACGCGACCCACGCGGAACCCGAGAACCCTGCCGTGATAGGGGAGGGGCGAGAGATTTCCGGCGCGCCGTTTCGCGTCTTTCTGAGCACAGGCACCGGAGCGGGTTCCGCCGGACTGGATGCCGTTGATCTCGACGCGGCTGTCCAGACTGTAGTCGACGCGTTCAGCATCATGTTGCAGCATCGGGCCGAGTATCCGCGCTTCGACGAAAGCCTGACCAAACAGGCGCTCAAGCGGGTCGTCATCGAACCAGTCGTGCTAAACGATGAAGGGAAAGCCTTTCCGTTTTTGGTGGCCCGCACCAAAGAACCAGGTCTGGTCACCCTCCTCATCAGCGCCGCATCCCTTAAAGACAAGGGGCATCTGAATCACCCGGATACTCTGCTCCCGGTGTTGGCGAGGGAGTTTCAGTGGGTGGTCAGCAAGGCTGATACCGCGCCCAAAGCGAAAACGGTTGCTGTGGAACGAGATCTTCAAGCGGCGCCCATACGCACGGACGAGGAGATTGCGGGTCTGTCTGCGGATGAACGCGCGCGACTCCTGCAGCACCTCTTCGATACCTATCTGCGAACGGTCGATGAGCAGAAGAGCCTCGCCGGACAACCGCTGTACGACGTCGGCAGCCGCACGCCGACTCCGCCCACTCACGCGGATTCAACGACGAAACTGTATGACATCCGCATTCGTGAAGCCCTGCAGAAGATCGTGCGGGAACCGTATTTCCTGGAGCAGACGCCCAAGGCCGTCCGCAGTCTCTTGAACGGCAAGGTCTGGAACGTCGCCTGTGTGAACATCGCTCAACGGGATTGGGCTACCCGCACCAGGGTGCTCGCTGAGGAGAAGGCGGTGGTGGTGGGGAAACGGGGGCAGCGCATTCAACCGGCTGCCATTCTGGTAAACGTCTATCGAGCTGCCGCCCCGGATGATCCGTATTATCGGGAGACACAAGGCCTGCCGATGGGGGCGCTCTCAGCGGATCAACTGGCGATGGTCATCGCCCTTGAAATCCAGCACAACATCCAGGAGAAATCCCTGAGCGGTCATACGGCTCAGGACGCGCTCTCGGCGCCCAGGTAGGGGCTGAAGAAATCCACGTCGATTATGGAGCGCCGGTTTTATCCCCGCGTTTCGGCTCGTATCGTACGGTCTCCAGGTAAAAGAGCGGTGCAGTGGTTTCCGGCTGGCGCGCCGTGATCCGGGCTGATTGGTCCGGTTGTAAACGGAGGGTTGTCAGAAGCTGCTGAAAGCGCGACGCATCAGCATCGGTATATTGGACTTTCGACACATGGATGTTGGCGTAGACGTTCGCGTGGGCCATGCAGGCGTACATGCTTTTTTGGTCGAGGCGAACACCCTGGAAACGGTGCAGGGTATATTCGAGCGTTGGTATGTCGCGGGTGGTCGAGAGGGAGACGTCTATTCCGCGGCGTACCGCCGGCCCTTTTTTGAGATGCCGGAGGTGCTCGATGCATCCGCCGATTGAAGCCCGTCCGGCCACTTGCTCCAATGCGATGGCGACATTGATGCCTGTTGCCGGTTGTGATGCCATGAGGTAGCGGCGCCCGTCCGGCTTGAGTTGATCCCGTTCGATCGTGAAGCCGGCGAGATCGATGGTGAGTCCTACCTCACCGTTCGGGTGTGAAACGAGTGTGCGAGCATCGGCTTCCAGGGCCAGAGCGGAAAAGTCTCCCGTCAGGGCCGGAAGCAGGATCACACTCGTGAATGAGAGAAGAATCGATCGGACGGTGTTGGTTCGTGCCGTATTCATAGGCGCTCCTCTCCGAAGACGTGTCTGTTCGTCATGCCAGTGTAGGGCGAATCGGAGCGCTTCCCAAGCGAATTGCTTATTCCAGCTGCTCTCACCTCGGTATAATACGTAGGTAAACCGCCTCGCTCACCCCGCAGCGTTACGCGCAGGAGTCCTCCGCACTATGGCTGAGACTCAACTCGTCTGAATGGTCCAGCTTTGTTGTGCCGCCTCTTCAGCCTGCCGCGCCTGCATCCGCTCCCTCATGCTCCGGCACCTGTGTGATCGCCCTCGAAGGTCTCCTCCCTTCTCCTCATAGCGGCAAGTGAAAACTCGAATGTGAGGTGAGGCCAGGCCTCCTCCACCAGTTGTTACGTGGGAGTGGACCGCGCCAGCCTCGAACACGTAGAATGCGCCTCTTCGGTTCACGCGTTCCTCTCAATCCGAATGTATTGGGACAGCGGACCGAACCAACAGAGCCATGATTAGGAAGGGAACGTCATGAGTGTGAAATGTGGAATCGTCGGGCTGCCGAATGTGGGCAAGTCCACCCTCTTTAATGCGCTGACCAAGTCAGGGATTGCGGCGGAGAACTATCCGTTCTGCACGATCGAACCCAATATCGGGATTGTCGAAGTGCCGGATGCGCGGATGCAGGCGCTGGCCGATATCGTCAAACCGCAGCGCATGCAATATGCCACGACCGAGTTTGTCGATATCGCCGGGTTGGTAGCGGGAGCTTCGAAGGGGGAAGGGTTGGGCAATCAGTTTCTCGCAAACATTCGTGAAACCGACGGGATTGTGAACGTGGTGCGTTGTTTCGAAGATGACAACGTCGTGCATGTGGCCGGCAAGGTTGATCCGATTTCCGATATCGCCACCATTGTGACGGAGCTGGCGTTGGCCGACCTGACCACCGTCGAAAAGGCGCAAGAGCGGAATGTGAAACTCATCCGCTCGGGCGACAAAGATGCCGTGAAGCTGGGGGACGTACTCGTGCAGGCGGCGGCCTGTCTGAATGAAGGCAAGCCTGCGCGGACGATGAAGCTGGATCCGGCGCAGCGGGCCTTGCTGAAACCGCTGTGCCTGCTGACGATGAAACCGGTGATGTATGTGGCCAATGTGTCGGAAAAAGGCTTCACCAACAATCCGCTGTTGACCCGTGTGGAGGAGTACGCCGCACAGGAAGGGGCGCCGGTGGTAGCGATTTGCGCAGCCCTGGAATCGGAAATCGCGGTCCTCTCCGACGACGAAAAGCAGGAGTTCCTGGCCGATATCGGGATGAAGGAGCCGGGATTGAATCGCCTGATCCGCGCGGCCTATCAATTGCTCGGGCTTCAAACGTACTTTACGGCCGGCGTGAAAGAAGTGCGCGCCTGGACCATCCACATCGGCGACACTGCACCCCAGGCCGCCGGCGTGATTCATGGCGATTTTGAGAAGGGGTTTATTCGCGCGGAAGTGATCGGCTACGACGACTTCATCGCCTGCAAGGGCGAGGCGGGCGCGAAGGAAAAGGGGAAGATGCGGTTGGAAGGCAAAGAGTACGTCGTGCGGGACGGCGACGTCATGCACTTCCGGTTCAACGTCTAGCCTGTCGCGAAGACCAGTGGTATGAGGTAGAAATTTTTTGCCTGATCGGAGAGTGACGATGAATGAACAAGATACGCAGCGCGCAGTGGGGATTTTGAATCGGATCATGGAGCTTGAGCTCGCCGGGGTCGTGCGGTACACGCATTATGCGCTCATGATTTACGGGTACAATCGGATTCCGATCGTGTCGTGGCTGAAGAGCAATGCGGATGAAAGCTTGGCCCATGCGCACAAGGCCGGCGAACTGGTGACGCTGCTGGGCGGACATCCATCGCTGAAAATCGGGACATTGCTCGAAACCGAAAAGCACGACATCGGCGATATTTTGCGAGAGAGCCTGGAGCATGAAAAGGCGGCCGTCGCGTCCTATTACGAACTGCTGAAGCTGGCGGAGGGCAAGTCTGTCCTGTTGGAGGAATTTGCTCGTGAGATGATCGTGGGCGAGGAACTGCATCTCGATGAAGTGAATAAGATGCTGCGCAAATCCGGCGAGGTGCAGGCCTTTCGTTCCTGAACGGCGAACGGCGGAAGGGGGGCCTTGTCGGGATGACCGGCCGGCTACTCTCTCCGCTTGCTGCTGGACAGCACACCTCAATCCATCCTTCAGTCATCATGTTTGATGTCATTTTGTATCAACCAGAAATTCCCCCCAATACCGGCAACATCATCCGGCTGTGTGCGAATACCGGGGCTCGACTGCATCTCGTTAAGCCACTGGGCTTTACGTTGGAAGACAAACAGCTGCTGCGAGCTGGGCTCGATTACCATGAGTTTGCCACGATCACGGTGCATGAGACGTGGCAAACCTGTCTCACGCACTTCGCGGATCGCCGACTCTTTGCTGTCTCGACCAAGGGCAGGCAGCGCTATGATCTGGTGCGATACGCAGAGGACGATGTGTTTGTCTTCGGGCCGGAGAGTCGGGGGCTCCCGGCGGAGATTCTTGGCAGCGTCTCCGATCAGCACCGCATCCGCGTGCCGATGGTGCCAGGCAGCCGCAGCCTCAACCTGTCCAATTCGGTCGCGGTTGTGCTGTATGAAGCGTGGCGGCAGGCCGGGTTCGGACAGTGCGTCTGATGTCCCTCGAGTCCTTCCCGTGGCCATCGCCGGGCCGGGTGGATTGTGCCTGGCCAGCATCCCCCTGATCGTCAAATCTCCAGCACCAGTCCGATTTCAACCACCTGTTCGGACGGCAGATGGAAATAGGAGCTGGCGCGCTGGGTATTTCGTGACAGCATCACAAACAGTTTTTCCCGCCAGATCGCCATGCCCGGCTTCGGGGTCGCCAAAAACGTAATCCTGCTCAGGAAAAACGTGGTGTCCTGTATGGGGAGCGCATGCCCATGCGCGGCAAGTTGCGTCAGGACGCGTGGGATGTCCGGGGTTTCCATGAATCCGCAACGGGCGATCACTTGAAAGAGATTGTCCTGGATGGGGGTGATCTCCAAGGGCGCCCCTGCCGGAACAAACGGCACATGTTCTGTGCGGACTGTGAGGAGGTAGATTTCTTCATGGAGCGATTTGTTGTGGCGAACATTTTGTAGTAACGCCGGCGGAGTGATGTCCGGTTGTTGGGAGAGGAACACGGCGCGACCTGCGGTCCGGCATTCCACTGTCGGCAAGACTTCGCTGACAAATTGACGCAACGGAGGAAACTGAACACGGAGGTGTTCGGCGACGATGGCACGGCCTCGCGCCCAGGTGCTCATCACGGTGAAAATTGCCGCGCCGAGGAGCAGCGGAAACCATCCGCCATGAGGGATCTTTTGGGCATTCGCGAGAAAAAACGCGAGGTCGATGAACAGGAATACCCCCACCGCCATGACCGCCGGCGGCGCACTCCACCGCAAGTGCCGGCGGGTCACGCGGTACATGAGCAGCGTGGTGATGATCATGGAGCCGGAGACGGCGATGCCATAGGCCGCGGCCAGGTTGGTCGACGATCCGAACGAAAGGATCAGCCCCACGGTGCCGATGAACATCAGCCAGTTTAGGACCGTGAAATAGATTTGGCCATGCTGTTCCGCGGAGGTGTGCGTAATCCGGAGCGGCGGGAGATAGCCGAGTTGCACGGCTTGTAAGGTGAGGGAAAAGGCGCCGGACAGCATGGCTTGCGACGCGATGATGGTGGCCACGGTTGCCAGCGCAATCAGCGGATAGAGCATCCATTCGGGAGCCAGATGATAAAAGGGGTTGGCGAGAGCCGCCGGATTCCGCATCAGGAGCGCGCCCTGGCCGAAGTACTGAAGCAGAAGCGCCGGCAGCGCCACGGCGAACCAGCCGAGTTGTATCGGGCGGCGCCCGAAATGACCCATGTCCGCATAGAGGGCTTCGGCTCCCGTGAGCACCAGAAACACACTGCCCAATACCAAAAACCCGATGCCTGCATGCTGCACGAGAAAGCCGAGGGCGTACAGCGGATTCGCGGCGAGCAGCACCGCGGGGGTTTGGATCAAACTGTGCAGACCCAGCAGGGCCAGCGTCGCAAACCAGACCAGCATGATGGGACCGAAAACATTGCCCAATTCTCCGGAGCCGCGGCGCTGGATGCTGAAGAGCAGTGCAACCAGTCCGACGGTGACAGGCAGGACATAAGGCGTCAATACATCGGTGGCCAGCGTCAGCCCTTCCACCGCGCTGAGGACGGAAATCGCCGGTGTGATAATGCCATCGCTGTAGAGAAAGGCGACGCCGACTAATCCCAGCGAGACCACCAGGCTCAGTCCCTTGCGGAGGTTGACCGGATGGGAGCGTTGGCTGAGCGCCATGAGCGCCAGCATGCCCCCTTCCCCCTCGTTATCGGCCTTCATCACGAAGAGCAGATACTTGACTGTGACGACGAGCACGAGCGACCAGACAATCAACGATAAGATGCCCAGCACGTTGTCCGGCGTGACCGCGAGTCCGTGCGAGTCGTGAAAACACTCGCGCAGGGCATATAGCGGACTGGTGCCGATGTCCCCGTAGACGACGCCCATGGCGGCCACGGTGAGAGATGCGGATGCCGGTGGATTGTGCGGGTGTTTCGGCATGCATGAGCCGACCGGTGCCGGGGATCGGTCTGTGAGGCGGCTGTCCGGTGGCGACCGCGACTATAACATGTCCAAAGAATGAATGTCGGCGCGCTCAGCGCGCAGCCGGAATCACTGTCAGGATTTCTGCAATGGACAATCGCCGTGGATACGTCCTGGAAGTTCGCCGAATCTTCTGCTAGATTCCCGCTCATCCATCGCAAGGGGTATCGCCATCGAGCCGCCCGAACTCGTCCAATTCATCTAACCAGAAAGCTTCTGAGCCCGGCTGAATGCATTCGGCCACGCCTCGCTTTCGGAAAGCCTGTTAGACACACATGACCGCCTCCACGACGCCGACCATTTCAGCCGCCGCGCAGCAACGGATTGTTGATCTCCTCGCCAAAGAGCTCGGCGTCACCTCACCGCAAGTGTCGGCGGCGGTGACCCTGCTGGACGGTGGCGCGACGGTGCCCTTCATTGCGCGGTATCGCAAGGAGGCCACCAATAATCTGGACGACACGCACCTGCGCACCCTGGAAGAACGGCTTCTCTATTTGCGCGAATTGGAGGAACGGCGGCAGACGATCCTGGCTTCGATTGAAGAACAGGGTAAATTGACCGATGAACTGCGCCGGGCCGTCGAGCAGGCGGCGACCAAGCAAGCCGTCGAGGACATCTATCTGCCCTTCAAGCCCAAGCGCCGCACCAAAGCTCAGATCGCGCGCGAGGCTGGACTGGAACCTCTGGCAGATGCGCTGTTGGCCGATCCCACGCTCGATCCCGAACAGGAAGCGGCGAAGTATGTGAAGGTGGTGGCCGCCGCCGAAGGTGTCGAGGCGGTCAACGTTCCGGACACGAAGGCGGCATTGGAAGGGGCTCGCGATATTCTGGTTGAACGGTTCGCGGAAACCGCCGACTTGCTCGCCACCCTGCGCACGAAATTGTGGAATGAAGGCATTGTGACGTCGACCGTCCTGTCCGGAAAAGAGACGGCGGAAGAAGAAAAGTTTCGCGATTATTACGCCTATTCAGAAACGATTCGCACGATTCCTTCGCATCGAGCCCTGGCCCTGTTCCGCGGGCGCACGCTGGGCGTGCTGAAACTGGACCTTGGCCTGGGCGAGACGCTCGATGCCCAGGTGCCGCACCCCTGCGCCGCGCTCATTGCCGCCCATTTCGGCATTGAAAACCGTGGCCGGCGCGCCGATAAATGGCTCAACGATGTCTGCTACTGGGCCTGGCGGGTGAAAGTGCATCTGCATCTCAGCACCGAGTTACTGCTCCAGGTGCGCGAGGCGGCGGAAGCAGAAGCGATCAAGATTTTCGGCCGTAATCTCCACGAGCTCCTGCTTGCAGCCCCGGCCGGTCCCAAAGCGGTGCTCGGCCTCGACCCCGGTATCCGCACCGGCTGCAAAGTGGCCGTAGTGGATGCCACGGGCAAACTCCTCGAAACCACGACGATCTATCCGCATCAACCTCGCAATGACTGGCAGGGGGCGCTCGCCACCATCGTGGAGTTGGTGATCCGGCACGGCGTGGAATTGATCTCGATCGGCAACGGCACGGCTAGCCGGGAGACGGATAAACTGGCCGTCGAGGTCATCAAGGTGGCGGCGGAACGGAAGCCGGCGCAGAAGGTGACCAAAATCGTGGTGAGCGAAGCGGGCGCCTCCGTCTATTCCGCGTCGGCCTTTGCCGCGGCGGAATTTCCGGCGCTGGATGTCAGTTTGCGCGGCGCCGTGTCGATCGCCCGCCGATTGCAGGATCCGTTGGCTGAGTTGGTCAAGATCGACCCGAAATCCATCGGGGTCGGGCAATATCAACATGATGTCAATCAGCGGGCGCTTGCCCGATCGCTTGACGCGACCGTCGAGGATTGCGTCAATGCGGTCGGCGTGGATGTGAACACCGCGTCGGCGCCGCTGTTGGCGAGAGTCTCCGGGTTGAATCGAGTCCTGGCTCAAAATATCGTCGAATATCGCGATGCGCACGGTCCATTCCCCAACCGCACGATGATTCGAAAGGTTCCACGCTTGGGTGACAAGACGTTCGAGCAGGCGGCCGGATTTTTGCGGATCAATAACGGCGATAATCTCTTGGACCGGTCCGCTGTTCATCCGGAGGCCTATCCGGTGGTCGAGCGCATGCTCGCGCGGCTGAACAAGGAGATCGCCGAGGTCATGGGAAAGCCGACCGTGTTGAAGGATCTCTCGCCGGCGGACTTTACCAACGAGACATTCGGCTTGCCCACGGTGCGCGATATTCTCGCGGAATTGGAAAAGCCGGGCCGCGACCCGCGTCCGGAATTTAAAACGGCGACCTTTCGCGACGGAGTAGAGTCACTCGCCGATTTGCAGCCCGGCATGGTCCTCGAAGGCGTGGTCACGAACGTAGCCGCGTTCGGAGCCTTCGTCGATATCGGCGTACACCAGGACGGGCTCGTGCATGTGTCGGCATTGGCGAACAAGTTCGTGAAGGATCCGCATGAGATCGTGAAGCCGGGGCAGATCGTCAAAGTAAAGGTGGTGTCGGTCGATGCGGCTCGACAGCGCATTTCGTTGACCATGCGCATGGATGATGCGGCGGCGACGGCCCCTCACCCTATTCCACGCGCCGGGGGGATTCGGGATCGTCAGCCCGCCGATACCTCCCGGACGGCAGCTAAAACTCCTCAGCCGGTGAACGCCTTTGCATTAGCCATGGCGCGCGCCCAGCAGAAAAAATGATCGTCTCAATCTGCGGCGGCCGTCGGTGACGCGCGAGCACGGCTAGGGCGCAATCTTGAAGAAGTTTCCGCCTTTGAGCCGTTCGTCGTCGCTTCCCCAGACGATCTGTTTCTCGCGTCTCTCGAGCAGCGGCACGTGTTTGGAGCAGTGGATGTAGGCCTCTTCCACACCCACGACAATCCAGGCTTTGGGCTGCCGGCCGCCCGTGATGTGAGCGGCTTCTGTCATGCCCGGCGTGGCGTTGGGTAGAGCGGTGATGTCTCTTGCGTCGGTGACGCGCGCGGTCCCGTTCACGTGAAGCCCAACGGTCGTCTGATAGTAGTCGAGAAAAATCATGCCGATGTGAGGATTCTCCAGAATGTTTCCCACGCTGGCCAGCACGCCATTCCCTCTGTATTCCGGATAGGCCAGCGTCCGTTCATCCAGCACCTGCACAAAGCCCGGCGCGCCCGCGCGGAAGGAACAGTCGCAATTTCCCCGCGCATCCGCAGTTGCGATAGAAACCATCTCCATGCGGGCGATGAAGTCCCGCATCGATTGATTCAGGTATGCCAGGACTTGATGCTGATAAAAGGCCGCCGCGCGGCCGGATGTCCCGAAACGTGCCTGTGCCTGCCGTTCACCCGATGATCCGGGTCCTGTCATACGCGTCGCTCCTTTGGCATCTGCCTGGGACACCGGGAGGATGTGTCGCGGTCATTGTCCGACAGTCTGTGGCCCGTTGTCGATGTGGGGGATGGCCTTGCCGGACCGTCCGGCGTTCAGTGGCCGGATTCGTATTTCTTCAGCTTCGTCAGCAGGGTCTTGTAGTCGATCCGAAGGGTTTGGGCAGCTTTGGTTTTGTTGCCGCCACTGGCTTGCAGCACGCGCTCAATGTGCAGACGTTCGATTTCCTCCAGCGGAAGTTGTGCCTGATCTCCCGTTGCGCCGGTCGCTGATGACTGCGGAAGGACCTGCACGATGTCTTCGCGGGTGATGGGGCCGGTATTCGGGCTCATGAGCACGAGGCGCTCGATGACATTGCGCAATTCCCGTACATTGCCTGGCCAGCGGTAAGCGGCGAGGTGGGCCAGGCCTTCAGGCGTCGGTGTTCTGGCCGCTGTTCCGGGGAGGCGAAGACTGTGGAGAATATGGCCGACCAATCCGGGGATGTCTTCCGGTCGTTCCCGCAGCGGCGGCACGCGCAGGGTGACGGTGTTGATGCGATACAGTAGGTCATCGCGAAACCGGCCCTGGAAGACCAGTTCCTGCAGGTCCCGGTTTGTCGCGCAGATAATTCGGACATCGGCCCGAAATGTGCGCGTGCTTCCGACAGGACGGTACTCGTTCCGGTCGAGAAAGCGCAGGAGGCTTACCTGCATCGGTCCCGGCATTTCCCCCACTTCATCCAGAAATAATGATCCGCCTTCGGCCGCGGCGATGAGGCCCGGCTTGGCCGTTGCAGCGCCGGTGAAGGCGCCTTTTTCGTAGCCGAACAATTCACTTTCTAACAACTCGCGGCTCACGGCTCCGCAATTGACGGCAATACAGGGGCCCGTGGCCCTGCGGCTCTGCGCGTGCAGCCGGCGCGCGACCACTTCCTTTCCCGAACCGGTTTCGCCCTGGATGAGGACCGGGGCCTGCGACGGCGCCACTTGCGCGATCTGGGTCTCCAGCCGCTGCCAGGCTTGGCTGACTCCCTTGACCACGGCCTCCTGGCGGTATCCGCCGTGCCGGGCCGCCAGATTTTCACGGCGGAGTTCGCGCACCGTGCGCAGTTTGGCCAAGGCCGCCTTCACGGCCGTGCCGTCGAAAGGCGTATCTTTGATCATGAAATCCCAGGCGCCGTCCTTGATGGCCGCCACGGCGTCCTTGACGTCACCGTGGCCGGTCAGGACGATCACATCCACATCCGGTTGATGCTCCTTGACCCAGCGCAGCACGGCGCGACCATCCACGCCGGGCATTCGCAGGTCGGTGATGACACAGTCGAAGTTGCCGGTGCGAAGCAGATCGAGACCGTCCTGCCCGCCACCTGCCGTCCGCGTGTCGCATCCTTCCTCGCGGAGGGCCTGCTCGACGACCAACCGGACAAACTCTTCGTCATCGATGATGAGGGTGCGGATGCGTTCCGTGCTCATGATGTCAGGCGGACGGCAGGTGGGAGGAGTAGGATGAAGGTGATGCTCGATCCACAACGATCTCGGCTCGTTCGGGAAACGCGAGAGAGAATTTGCTCCCCGCGCCTGATGTGGATTCGGCCCACACGCGCCCATCGTGTTTGTCCATCACCAGTTTGACGATCGCCAGGCCTACTCCCGTGCCTTCATAGTCCTGCGGGCTGTGCAGCCGTTCGAACAGTCCGAAGATCTTGTCGGTCTGTGTGGGATCGAAGCCGATGCCGTTGTCTTGTACCCAGAGAATCCGCTCGTGGTCGGTCCTGGTTCCGCCGATGGTGATAGTCGGCACAGGTGTCCGCCGGGAGAATTTCGCCGCATTGTCGAGCAGGTTAGCGATCGCTTGACGAATGCTGACCGGTTCGCCGTACAGGTCGGCGAACGGCAGGGCGACCTGAATTTTCGGCTTCGGTCCCTGCAGTCCAGTGAAGCGGTCGGTGATGAGGGTCGTGATCATTTCCAGCACATTGAAGCGTTGCCGTGGCAGGTCCTGTTGTTCCAAGCGTGAATATTTGAGCAGCGCGTCGATCATATGGGTGAGGCGCAGCGAAGAACGGTGGATGACATCGATCTGGTGGCGAGTTTCGGCATCACCGCCTTCGAGGAACCGTTTTTCGAGTAAGGAGGAGAACCCTTCGATCTCACGCAGCGGTCCCTTGAGGTCGTGCGCAACGGAATAGGTAAAGGCTTCCAGCTCCTTGGTTTTTCTGGCGGTGGCGGCCGTTTGTTCGCGCAGGCTCGTGACCATTGAAGAAAGCGAGGCCGCCAGGGTGCCGACTTCGTCCCGGGCCGGCCAGGATTCAAACTGCGCCGTCAGGTCGTGATGGGCCACGCGGTCGGCGGTAATCGAGAGGCGTTGAAGTGGTTTTGCGATCCGGCGGTTGACCGAAACGTAAATCACGCCGATGACGAGTCCGAGGGTGGCCACCAGCCCCAGCGCAATCATCCGGGCCTGTTGGAGCAGCAGGTCTCCCTCGATTTTCATTTCGACGTCGATATCGCGGTGGGCGGCGACCAACTGATCGAGGTTGTGCGTGAGTTGTGCAATAAGGGCATCGGCCTGAGTGGTCAGCGACTGGGGCGTTCCGGGAGCCCGCGGCTGCGCCAGGGCCGCGCTCCATAAGCCGTTCAACTCCTGCAGGGCGTGATCGATTTCGGCAATGGCCCGGTCTTCCTGGTCGGCCAGATCCAGGCGTTGGTGTTGGTCCAGCATACCCAGGAGAATCGGGTGGGTGCGCGCCGCATGCGTGGAGCGATAGAGCTGCAGGGAATGACGAATCTCGTCGGCGTGCAGGGTTAGGCGGGCGAGGGTGTCTTCCGCGGCGGTCTTCGTCGCCTGCTCCAAGAAGAGGTGCAGGATGAGATTGATGTCATAGGCGGAACGCTGCATCGTCGCCGCGGTCACGATGGCCGGCACAGTGATCCGCTTATGGCGGTCGACATAACTGTTGATGCGGCTGAGATAGACCAGGAGCGCCGTGAGGCTCAACGCCAGGAGGCTGAGAATGACTCCGAAAGAGAGGAAAAATTTCTGTCCGATCGAACGGTCGTGGAGCCAGCGCATGCGGGCCTCGTGTGAACGCCTACGGTACCACAGTGGTCAGCCTGGTGCCAGTAAGCGCCCTGGCGGAGAGGCGCATCGATTCTGTTTGTCGGTTAAATCACCTGTCGCGTCCCGTTCACTTGACAGCTCTGGTCCAGGCTCCCGAGGGCTAAAGAGTGTGGCGAACGAACCTCGAATCTGCATGGGTTCTTCTGTTCGCTGATTCCATTGGTTCGCGAAGCCGGGGGATGATGCGATTTTTCATAAATCCAGCGGCCGGTTGGCGGTTCCCCGGATAATGCGGTCCTGTTTCTGAAAGAAGGCGGAAGGCCTGGCTTGTTGGCCTCGGCACGCATCTTCCGGGCCAGCGTGTGGTTGACTCGATCGAGGATCATCCCGACGGCCGTCGTCTTCCCGGGAATGGCCTTCACCGGGTCACGCGTCTTGCGCCCGCTCCAATGTTCGACGCATCCGTGGCCGCCGGCCTGTGCCCGCTCGTTCATTCCATCGACCCAGTTTACCGCCGACAACCGGGATTGCCATGGTTGTTTTCTTCTTCTCGGCCGCTCAGTGCTGTTCCGGCACTGGTTTGTTGTCTCGCTCCAGTCCTGGTTGCGCCGGCATGGCCAAGAGCGCGTCCTTGTACCGAATGAGGAGTTCTTCCTGTTGATCCGGCGCGAACAGTCCCCCGCCTGATACGACCTTCACCAGGAACTCTTCCGGCTCAAACGTGGCGTCGAATGCCGGAGACCGTTCGGGGACATTCGGCATCTGCCGGTCATACTTGCTGATATCAGGCCCGGGTCCATGCCGATCGTGAGCTTCGCGCAAGGCCAGATGCAGGGTCGTATCCTGCACCGACAACCAGCCCGTGCTGGTCTCTTCTTCGCCATGTTCAGTCGCATGGCTGAGATGGTAGTACACACGGTCAGAGGGAGATGCCTGTGACAAGGCTTTCGCCAGCGCCGGCGCCAGGTTCGCAATTTCCCCGTCACGGAAGGCCCTGGTTTTGCCGGCCTGCCCGACGAAGAGACGATGCAGAGCGTTGCGTCGTTCCCAGACTCGTACACCCCGTAACAACGTGCCGACTTCCGTTGCGGTCAGCGAGGCCGGGTGGGCGTTCGTCGTTGATGCGGGATCTTTCTCGATCCGGACCTGATTCAATCCCGACTGATAGATCATCTTGGGCGGCGTCGGGGATTGTGCTGCGCAACCGGCCGCGACGACCACACCGATGAAGGCGAGGATCAGACTGCCGCGACGGGACAACATTCGCTGCTGTAGACGGCTGATGGTAATCATGGTTTCACCTCTTCTCGTTGTGCGAATCCGACTTCGGGAGACACGCGGTCGAATCCGAATTCCTGCAACAGGGTCTGGATCGTGGGGCTCAGTAGAAACTCAATGAAGTCACCGGCTGCAGAAATGTTCTGTGCCGTCCATGCGGCGGCGACGCCGTACCGTACCGGGGTGTGGGAGCCGACTGGTGCGGTATCAAGGATGCGGACGCCTGAATTGGATATCGCATCGGTGCGATAGACCACGCCGATTTCGGCCTCGCCCTTGGCCACCAGATCGAGGACGGCCCGCGAGTGTTCGCCGAGGATGTACTGCGATTTCAGCTTGGGTTCCAGGTTGCTGTATTTCAAAAACTGCGCGGCGACTTTCCCGACCGAGGAGGTCTTGGGGTCGCCGACCGCAATGCGGCGAATCGGGGTGGTTTGCAGATCTTGAATCGAGCTGATGGGGGCGGGAAGGGTCGTCCCCGTGATCAGGACCAGCGAGGTGGCCGCAAAGGCGCGTTTGGTTCCTTGAATGATCAGCCCCTTGGCCTCTAGCTGGTCGATTTCTTCAAAAAGCGACGGCAGAAAGATGTCAACCGGCGCGCCCTGTTCGATCTGGCCGCGGAGTGTTTGGGATGGACCGTAAATTACCCGCACGTTGATGTTCCGGTGGTCCGCCTCGAACAGCGGAAGCACCTTGCGAAGAGCGTCTTTCAGGCTGTTGGCGGCGGCGATGGTAATGATGTCCGCTTGCGCCTGGGCCGGCTGGATGTTCCAGGCTAGGCCGAGCAGTAGGCTGACCGCGGCGATGATTCCTCTGATACGAAATGCTGCTCTCATGCTGTCCTCCACGTTGGTGCGACGACCTGCGTGCCCGGTTTAGAAATAGAATTGGTACTGCACATTGATCCGGTTCTCGACGAGATCGCGGCCGAATCCTGGCTCACTCTCAAAGGGGAACCGATCCGGCGCTCGTCCGCCGCTGCCCATCGTGATATTGGAGTAATCAATCACGAGCCGGTTATTGTACGTGCCGTCGAAACTGTAGTTGATCGCGGCGCCGAATTCTTTGAGCAGATCATTCACCTGTTGGGTGGAAGGATCCATGAATCCATACCGGACCGCCAGTTCGAGTTTGCGCGGGATAATGTATTTCCCCACTTGCGCATACCATCCGTAGGCCTGTCCCAGGTTGACTGGAGGGCCTAGGAATTGCGCCGCCGGGATCGTATTCAAGTCAAACGCGCTGGTTCCGCTATTGGCGCTGCGGAGCCGCTGGTGACGATAATACCCTTCCGCCTGAAACGACCATCCCTGATATTTGGCGATGAAGTCGGCTTCATACGTCTGAAAATCCCAGATGCCGCCGGCCAGGAGCCGGCCGTTGTAGGCTTTGGTGACAGCCTGCCGGTAGGCTCGATCGACAATGTCCGAGCGGATCGAACTGAGATAGTTTTGGGCCGGATTATAGGCGTAGCCGAACGCGATGGCCGATTGCAGGGTCCGGGAGTTCAAAATATCGCCCTGGCCATAGCCCGGATTGCCCGCGATTTTGTACAACAGCCGGGCTGTGTACATCATTTCCCCGGTCATGAAACGCGTATCGTAATTGTAGGTGCGCGTGGTCGCGGCTCCCGGTGCGCCCGGTGTGCCGGTTTGGGGCAGGACATTCTGACTGACGGAGGTGCCCTCCCGTGCGAGATTGGCTCCCACTCCGCCCCAAATGCCGAAGGCGTAATTGAATCTGTACTGATCCTCATCGCTGGAAATGCTGACACCCACGTCGCGGCTGTTTTGCTGGTTGGCCGCGAAGGCGTTTTGGACGATCAGATTGTCCGCGAAGGTTGAGGTGGCCATCGAACTGATAGTCGCGCGGTTGAACCAGACCCTCTGTTGGCCGGCCTGAATCGTAAGCCAGGGGATGTGCCATGAGGACACGTAGGCATCGAGGAGGCCGGCCCTTCCGCTGCCACCCTCCTGATTCCAGGTTGTCTGATCAAACGCCAAGGAAATGTTGTAGCGAAAATCAGGATCGAAGGCATAACCCAGGAATTGAAGCCGGACACGGGGCACGCTGAATTGATTGGAGTCACTTTGCTTCCGGATTGCGCGATACTCGACCTGTCCTCCAAGAATTTCCGGATTCCGTGAGTCGCCGACGGTCCCCCATGCACTATTGTAGGCGTTGTGGGTGTACCGAACCTGGGTGAGAAGCCGCAGCTTGAGAAAGAATTTGTCTCCCACGCGGAAGTTCAGGCCGTTGTTGACGTCGATGGTGTAATTCGGCTTTGACACCTGCTCACGCTTTTCAATGACCTTCAGGCCTCGGTCATATTCGTCCTGCGTGATGATGCCTTTGAGGAGGAGATATTTGAGGCCGGGGTCCTCGCCCGAGTAATACTCCCATTTCCCGTCCTTCTTGATAAACTGGCCTTCCTCGACTGCCGGGGCCGGTACCGAGGAGAGGCCTACCAATAAGCCGGCCAGGAGACCGGCACTCCAAATTGCTCGTCGCTGCATAGAAGGTCTCCTCATCTGAGGTTAAGCGCTACAGGTGAAGTGGGAAGTCGTAAGGACGCATTCTTGCGTGCGAAATAAAATATCTGTAATCCGATGAGGTATTAATTACATGAACTTTAATAAGTTTGTCAACATTATACTGATCCCGCCACTTGGCTCTGGTCACATGGCTCTTGCATGTCACGTATATTTGAAATTTATAAATCTATTGTGATACGTTTCCACTGTGCGCCAATCAGCGAAGTATCATGATTTCTTGGCAGATGGAGACGCATCATGAACCGACCAGTCGACCACATTTCACCTTGCTGTACAGCGCAGAAACCATACGGTGACGGGGGGATCTTCGACTTAGGCGGAGGTCAGCTCGAGGCCTTCCACCGCATCAGAATTCCGCTCTCCTATAAGTCCAATCAGGTCGTTTTTTACGAGGGCCATCTCAGTATCGGTCTGTATATGCTGTGCGCGGGCAAGGTGAAACTGACCCGTTCCTCCTATCGAGGACAACGCCTGATCGTGCGAATCCTCGAGGCGGGGGAGATCATCGAAAAACACGCCTTCGCGCAAAACTCCGTCCACCAGACAACGTGCGAGACGCTCGAGTCGTGCAAGATTTGCCTGATCGAGAGGAGCGCGTATCTCGACCTGATTCGGCGCGACAACACATTGGCGCTCAAACTCATCGAGTTGCTCAGCCGCGAGGTGCGATCCAATCTCGCGCAACTCGACGCGTTCACCTTCAAGAATGCGCGGGAGCGGTTGGCTGCCACATTGCTGGAGTTGGGCCGGCGATTTGGGTTGCGCGGGGAGGGTGGCATTCAAATAGGCATGAGCCTCAAACGGGAAGAAATCGCCGAAATGACTGGGATCACACCCGAGACGCTGGCCCGTCTGCTGAGCGCCTTTCAGTCGGAGAAACTTCTGTTGACCCAAGGCCGTCTGATCACCTTGATTAATCTTCCTCGACTCACCCGTCTCGCCAGAGGTCGCACATCGGATGTCCGGGAGCCGTTCGTCGACGCGGAACCGGTGCTGCTCTAGGCGGGAACAAGGCGAGCCGGCGTTCCGCAGCGTTCTCGTAGGTCTTAAGGCCCACCCAATGACTTGATGCGCGTCAGCGCGCGCTGACTCCTTGATCAAGGAGTCCCGGACGAAGGCCAGGTAGTCTCACCCTTGTTGTGCTGAGGCGCATTTTCACAGGGGGGGACATGATGCAATTTGGCCTTTCGGGATGCGGGGCCGGTTTCGAATCGCTTCTGCCGACGCAGTGGCCGGTATTCGCGAAGATGGCCGAAACGGCGGGGTTCGAGTCGCTCTGGCTGAATGAGGAGCATTTTCAACGTCCCCGGGACGGTCGGGGACGGCTCTGCTTATCGCCTCTCATCGCAGCGGCTCAACTTGCGGCGCATACTCAGCACATTCGTATTGGATTTTCCGTTCTGTTGCTCCCTCTTCACAACCCCATCCGGCTCGCAGAGGAAATCGCCACGCTGGATGTGATGAGCGGAGGACGGATCAATGTCGGCGTGTCGCGAGGGGGCAATCGAGACTACTCGACGGCGTTCGGAGTAAATCCGGAGACAGGGCGAGCGGATTTTCAGCGGGATCTCGCGACCATGTTGCAATGCTGGGCGCCCGGAGACATTCGCATGAATGGCGGTTCATTCAATGTGCAGCCCAAACCGGTTCAGCAACCCACTCCGCCCATCTACATCGGCACCTACAATGAAGAGACTGCCGGATGGGCGGCGCGTGAGGGCCACCGTCTGATTCAGCATGGGATTCAGTCCCTGTCCAACATCATCCGCGTCGTTCGAGCATTCGAAAAGGAGGGCGGCAACGTCCGCCATGCGCCGATCGGACGTTTTGTGTATGTCGGCGGCAATGACGAAGACGCCAGACGGGAGCTTCTGCCCGTGATCCAGCTTTTGACGGATCGATTGCGAAAAGCCGGCATTCCGGCGAGGCCTGGGACGATGACGGAGGGTGAGCTGGAGGTCGAACGGTTTTATCGGGAGATGGTCATTGC
Source organism: Nitrospira sp. CR1.1 (assembly GCA_014055465.1). Classification (NCBI taxonomy): domain Bacteria; kingdom Pseudomonadati; phylum Nitrospirota; class Nitrospiria; order Nitrospirales; family Nitrospiraceae; genus Nitrospira; species Nitrospira sp. CR1.1. The sequence goes on along the minus strand of WIAF01000003.1, from coordinate 275,627 downwards.
CGGTGGCCCCGCCACCTGTCGTGAACGTCTGCTCGAACTCGGTCATTTGACCGGAAGCCGGCACGTGAATTGTCTGATGGGATTCTTCGGGTATCTGCCGCCGGCTCTCCTGGGGCGTTCCTTGCGGTTATTCTCCGATGAAGTCTTGCCCCATATTGCTCAGGCTGGTGATATCGACGGCTAGCCCTTAAAGCCACCGAAGTATGCGATATGGGTCTGGAAGTACGTGCACGGCAGGAGCGCCCGCTCCTTGGCTGAAGATAGCTAAGTCGAAGGGAGGGTCAGGTCGATGAGAGGGTACGATACAGGCCGGCGGGTACTCAACCACCTGACCCTGATTGTGTGGTTGGTCGTGATGCCGGTGATCGTTTGGGCAGAACCGCCGGCGCGCACCGTGACCGACATGGCGGGCCGGACGGTCGTGATTCCCGCGCACGTTGAGCGGGTCGCGGCGGTCGGATCGGTCCCCGTGATACACAGTTTTATTTTCACGATGGGCAAGGCCGAGACGATCGTCAACGGCATGCCGTTGTTCGCGCAGGGCAAGCGGTACGCATTTCATCGGCGGATCGCGCCGCACGTCGCACAGCAACCGGCCACTCAGGGCCCGGGAGGCGAGCCGGACATCGAACGGCTGCTTGCGCTCAAGCCCCAAATTGTCTTCGTCATGGACAGGATGCTGCTCAATCTCTTGGAACGGAAAGGCTTCACGGTCATGTTCCTGGCCTGGCGGGAACAGAGTGACGTGCGGCCGCTCATGCGCTTGTTGGGGCAGGTCTTCGAGACGGAAGATCGAGCGGAGGCATATGTGGGGTGGTTCGATCAGATCATTGCGCGAGTCGAAGCGGCGGTGGCTGATCGGCCCGTAGCGGAACGCCCGCGCGTGTTGTTTTCTCACTTCAAGAGCCTGCGAAGTCCCCACCTGATCGGAGATTGGTGGATCAGGCAGGCGGGAGGAGTCAGTGTCACGGGAGACGGCCGCCTCGCGGAGCAATTCGATTTCTCGATCGAGCACGTGGTGCAGTGGAATCCTGACGTGATGATCGTGAACGATCCCGGCGAGGTGTCGCAGGTGTATGCCGATCAGCGGTTGAAGAGGGTCAAAGCAGTCGAGGCGAAACGGATCTACTCAATTCCGGTCGGAGTGCATCCATGGGGATACCGGACCGCGGAGCAGCCGCTCATGGTTGTCTGGACGGCGGAGCTGTTGTATGGCCCGGGTTTTGCCGGGCTGGACCTGATTGCGGAAATGAAACAATTTTACGAACGTTTCTTTCAGGTTCGTCTGAGCGATGAAGAGTTACAGAACGTGTTGCGTGCAGAGCCCTGAGCGGGGAGAGCCACCATCAAGAGAGGGAGGGGAAGATGTCGAGTCTAGGTGATTTGTCCGCATTGGTCGGACAGCTGGCAGAGCGAAACCAGGAGAGTCACAAGGTGCTGAATTGCGTTGAGGGAAAACTTGCCGCCATGGATTTGGATCTGGAGGTGTGGCTGCTGAACGACCCGCTCACGTCTCACATGGCGGTCGTCGACGGCAAATCGCACGTCGTGGCAAAGGTGATCGGGTTCGGCCCGCATAATGGCGGGCAGATCCTGTTGGTGAGAGATATCGTCCATGCGCAGGAGGAAGATTGGGCCGCCAAAGGTATTGCCAGTTACGGGGCACCGAAACCGTTGAGGGATGCGTCCAGGGATCTGCGATTTCTGGCCATCGGAAAGCTGGATCTGTTGGTCGATGCGATCACGCATCAAGCGCGCATACTCATCCAGGCGTTTGATGCGGGGAGGAAGGCACAAAAGAATTGTTGAACGTCTCGCGCCGGGTCCGAATGTTCGGCCGCGCTTGGTAGAGCCATTGATGGATATCACTATACTTGATATTTATAAATGTATTATGTATCGTCGTAGTGAATGTCGATCGCCCTCGCGCTGAAGGTACTCCCATGATTGTGAATGAGACGCCGGCCACGCTGCTTTCCTGTGGGACCAGGAGTGACCGGAACGTTCATTTGTGCACCGATGGGGGAGCGTGTGTCACCGTGGAATGCTCCATGATAGGGCTTCCGCGGCTGCCTCTTTCTCCCGGTCAGCGGGTTCGCCTGACCGTGGCGAGTACCGATGTGAAAATCGCCTCCCCCCGGCTACACCAATGGTGTTCCGGCAATGAATGGGCGGGCCGTGTGCTCTCCAGCCAATACCAAAACGGTGAGATCGTCGTCACCGTGAAGATCGTCGGGCAGCCGCTCACCTTCACCAGTACGAATGTATCCGATTGTGTCCACCGACCGATCCAGCCGGAGGATCAGGTGCGAGTCAGTATCGAGGCCGCAGCCCTGCGGGTCGAGCCGCTCGGTTGGTCCGCGCTCGAACAGAGTTCAGGAATGAAACCGGTGGCGGCTTGCATCCCGCTCAGGTCGGAACAAAAGGAGTGAGCGATGACTATCAACGCGTTGAGACCCGGGTTTGTTCAATGGCTGTCCATCGGTTGCTTGTTGACAGGATGCACAAGTTCTCAAGAGGTCACGACTGTCCGGCAGGATTTACAAAAGGAACTGCAGGAGACCCGCGCCACCTACGATCGGGCCATGGCGAAGGCGGAGGCTTCCAGGAAGGCGTTCGACGACTCGCACGCGCGGTTTGCGACTGACCTCAAGAATCAGGAACAGCATCTTGCGGCTCTCTCGAAACGAATACAGGATCTGCACGTTCGCCAGGAGTATGCCATCAAGGAGCGCGCATCGACCCAGGACACCAATCGCGCGCTCCGCGACGCGATCCTGCATGCCTTGAGGACGGAACAGGCCGATCTTCAGCAGCGCTTGAAGCGGTTGGGTGATTCGATCGGGGAAATGGAGCAAAGGCAGGCTCCGCCGGTGCAGGCATCAGGGGCCGGGCAGCCGGCAGTGGCGGAACCGCCGAAGCCGGACAAACCGATACGCGAGAATCAGCCGATTAACACACCGGGTGAATCGACACGCACGAATTGATGAGCCCCTGTCGCGCAATGCGACCCCGCGAACGGAGATGCCTGACTCCATCACCGTTCCCGACTGGCAGGGAGCCCTCACAGGATCCCTGCCTTTCCATTGGTGTGGGGGCCTCTGGAACAGACTCGCTTTTTTGATGGTTTGTTCGAATGGAATACATTGCACCTCAGAGTTCTCGCCTTGAGTGTGGCAGGGCGACAGTTGTGTCCCCTTCGGTTCTGAAGGTGCAGTGGCAGGCCTGGGGAATATCCCTGCTGCTACACCTGGCTCTTATCGCCGCGGTGATCATGATACGCATCGATGTTCGACCGGCAGTTCCGCCCGACCCGTTTCATTGGGAGGTGACCATGGTTGATCCGCCTCCCCCGGAGTCGAGTCCGTCTGCGCCTGCCGCATCATCGCTGCCATCGCAGTCTTCTCCCGTCCCCGTCGCCAGAACGTCCGAGACGGTGGTTGACAGACGGCCGGTCCAGCGTGCGATGGCGCAGGTACGCACGATGCAGCCACGCACGCTCCCGCCCGTAGAGTCCCGGGTCGTGAGCCGGGATGCGCCGACAGAGCGCACCCCCGCCGTGGAGCGGGCTGCAGCCGTCATACAATCGGCCGGAGAAATTCGACACGCGCGGGCGTTCGCGCAGGAGCGGACGCAGACCTCCGTCGAAACCACCGAGGCGTCCGTACGAGCGGTCGCCGTGCCGGTTTCCACTCCTCCAACAGTCTCATCTTCTCCAGCAGTCTCATCCCGCGAAGGCCTGCCGGATGATCAACGGGCAAAGGCAGAGGTGCAGGACAAGGGGTCGATCAAAACCACTGACGCCTCGATTCGGCATGGGGAGCCCGTACAGGATGTGCGCGCGGCGGTAGAGTCGGTGCAGGTTCAACAGGTCGATACGAAGCGGAGTGAACCCGTCGTCGCCGAAGTTCAGTCGGTGGGGCCGGTTCGTCCTCATTACGGGTGGCTGAAGACAGATGTGATGGCGCAGATCGAGCGGATGAAACGCTATCCGCAGTTTGCGCTCGACAACCGGTGGGAGGGCCGTGTGGTGGTGCGGGCAGTCATCCGTGCGGACGGCCACCTTCTGGAGTTGGCGGTGGTGGAGAGTTCCGGGCATGAGCTGCTGGATCGTGAATCATTGGAATTGCTGAGACGCCTTTCCCCTGTTCCCCTGAAACACCAACTCGGAGCGCCTCAGGTGACGTTACGGATTCCCATCAGCTACGGGATTCGTTGAATGGAAGTCGGTCTCATTTCGCGGGGGGCGCGGTGGTTCGCTCCTGCAGCCGGCCCTCTGTGGTTCCTGGGCTCGCTGCTCTGCCTCGCGGGACTCGCCATACTGTCATTGGGCATCGGGCGCTATGGGATCTCCGCAAGTGAACTGGTCCGCTTTGTGTTCTCGCTCACATCAGATGTCCCGCTCATCGAGCCGGGACGTTTTGACGAACTCAAAAACGTCATCTTCCATGTGCGGCTTCCGCGAGTGGTGGCGGCGATTCTGATCGGCGCCGGCTTGTCGGTCTCGGGCGCGGCATTTCAGGCCATGTTCAGAAACCCGCTGGTCTCACCGGGGCTCCTCGGAGTGTTGGCCGGCGCCTCGTTCGGCGCGGCGGTGGCCATGCTGCTGGCAGAGCGGTGGATTCTGGTACAGGTGGGAGCCTTCGCCGGTGGCTTGGCGGCGGTCTTCCTCTCACTTGGACTGGCGCGTATCTATCAGGCTGAGTCGCTGCTCATGCTGGTACTCGGAGGCATCATCAGCACCGGGTTGTTTACGTCGCTGTTATCCGTGGTGAAGGCGTTGGCTGATCCATATAACCAGCTTCCTGCCATTGTGTTCTGGCTGATGGGGCGGCTTTCGGCGGTCGATACCACGACGGTGTTCGCACTGTCTGTGCCCATCGTGGCCGGGATCGCGATCCTGATGCTCCTCGGGAAGGCGCTGAATGCGCTCAGCATGGGAGATGAGGAAGCGTTGACGCTGGGCGTGAATGTGCCGGTCGTGCGGAGCGCCGTGATTCTGGCGGCGACGTTCGTGAGCGCCTTGACAGTCAGCATGGCCGGAATGATTGTCTGGATCGGATTGGTCATTCCTCACGTGGCGCGTCTGCTGGTTGGCCCGGACAATCGTCTGTTGCTTCCGAGCAGCGCGCTCCTGGGAGCGGCGTTTCTACTGGTCGTCGATGATCTCGCGAGAGTTTCGTTCAGCACGGAAATTCCGATCGGCGTGGCAACGGAACTGATCGGCATTCCGCTCTTCATTGCCGTCTTACGGCGGGGCCGTGCGGGATGGCTGACATGACCGCCTTGGAGGCGCATGGTGTGACCTTTTCCTACGGGCAGCGCCTCGTGCTGGATGGAGTGTCGTTGTCTGCTCCACGGGGGCGGGTTCTCTCTCTGCTGGGTCCCAACGGATGTGGAAAGAGCACGCTCATCAAAATCATGTTGGGGCTGCTGCGCCCGCAAGGAGGGCGCGTATGGCTCGATGGCTGCGAAGTCAGTCGGCTGAGCATCCGGGAACGGGCGCGCAGAATGGCCTATGTGCCGCAGGCTCATACCCTGTCGTTTCCCTATCGCGTGCGGGATGTGGTGTTGATGGGCCGCTTCGCGCAGCGGCACCTGTTTCAACAGACCTATTCGGCACACGAGCGTCGATTGGCTCACGGCGCCATGGAACGGGTCGGGATCGCCCACCTGGCCGACCGAATCTATACGGAGATCAGCGGCGGGGAGCGGCAACTGGCATTGATCGCCAGGGCCGTGGCGCAAGGGGCCGCCATTCTGGTGATGGATGAACCAGTGAGCGGACTGGACTACGGCAATCAGCTGCGCTTGTTGCGGGAAGTCCGCGCCTTGGCCGAGGAGGGATTCACGGTGTTGAAATCCACGCACTTCCCGGATCATGCGTTTCTGTCGTCCGATGCCGTGGTGCTGATGCATCAGGGAAAAGTCTTGGCGCAGGGGAGTCCCGACGAAGCGATGACGAGGGATCGTCTGCATCTGCTGTACGGCGTGGAGGTCAACATTCTCACCCAGGAGGGCGGGATCAGGTGTTGTGTGCCTGCGGGAGCGGGGAAACGACCGGAAGCTTCAGTGCTCTGATGGAGAGATGCCGAACGAGATGGTCTGGGGCGCTGCTCGGGGCGCTCGTGGCCGGTCTCCTGGCGGCTTGTGGTCAATCCGATCCGGAACAGGCGGCGGCCTACCAGCTGCGCGGCGATCGGGCCGTCGAACAACATCAGTTCCGGGAGGCGACCATTGAGTATCTCAACGCCGTGCAACATGCTCAGGACGACACGGCGATCAGGTGGAAATTGGTTCAGGCCAGTCTGCACGCGGCGGATTACGATCGAACATTCACCGAACTGCGCGCGGTGTTACAGCGTGAGCCCGGACATGCCGCCGCTCGGCTGCTGTTGGGTCGGCTCTATCTGACTTCAGCCAAGAAGGACGAGGTTGCACGCATGGCGAAGGAGTTGATAGCCACACAGCCTCATCACGCAGCCGGATATATCCTGCAAGGGGAACTCGCGCTGCAGGCGGGAGACCTGGCGAAAGCCCTCGATCAGTTCGAGCAGGCCCATGTGCGTGATGAGCGGTCCCTGGAACCTATGCTGGCCGCCGGCAATGTGGCGATGTTGATGCACGACCTGATTCGGGCCTCGCTGTGGTATCAACTGGCATTGGAGCGGCATCCAGATTCCATCGACGTGCATCTGGCGCGCGGCAATTATTTTTTGGCCGCGGGCGACCGGGACACCGGCGAACGCGAGTTTGATCGCGCCGTGGAATTAGCCCATGACAGCGAGCCGGCGCGGTTGAGCCTGGTGGTGCAGCATTTGGCGCACGGGCGGCAGGACCGCGCACTGCGTGAACTGCAGGATGTGATCCGTGCGCTGGGTTCGAGCAAAGGCCGGGCCTTGTTGGCGGAACTTCTGCTTGAGATCGGCCGAGCGAACGAGGCCCGTGTCGTGATCGGAGAACTGGCCAGTCAGGCCTCTCCGGATGCCGTCACGCTCTACCTTCAGGGGCGGCTCGCGATGGTTGACCAGCGGTGGGCAGAGGCCCGCAGCCTGCTCTCCCAGGCGATGACCATGCAAGAGGTCAAGGCAGGGCCGCATCTCTGGCTGGGGCGATTGGAACTGCTCGAAGGCCATGCGGGAAAGGGAGAGGCGCTGCTGGAAAAGGCCGTGCGTCTCGATCCCGACAACCCCGCCGGTCATCTCGCGCTCGCCGGACTCTACGTGCAGCAGGAGCGGTATGAGAGGGCGGCGGGGGAATCGTTGGAGGTGCTCCGACGGAATCCCGGACACCTCGAGGCTGCGCTGATCTATGGCGACGCGCAGATGGGGCAGGATCATTGGAACGAAGCGGAGGCGATCTATCAAGCGATCTGCCACCAGGCGCCGGCAAACCCGATCGGGTATCGAAAGCTGGGGCAATTGGCCCAGCGGCAGGGGCTCACTGCCAAGGCGGTGACCTGGTATGCGCAAGCGGTGGCGCGTGATAAGGACAACGTCAGCCTCTGGATGGAATATTTGTCTGTCATGGTCGCGGCGGACCAGGGACAACGGGCCGATCAGCTCGTGAACAACGCCGTGCGGGAAGCGCCGCAGGATCCTCGCCGATTGGAGGTCGCGGCTCGATACCATCGTGCGCGAGGGCAGCTTGATAAAGCGCGAGCGGCCTGGCGAACAGTCAGCGCGCTGATGCCGAATGCAGCCGGCCCCGACTATGAACTGGCACAATTGGATGTGGCTCAGCAGAAACCGCAGGACGCGGAATTGAGGTTGCGGCAGGCGCTCGCCAAAGATGGACAGTTTGAGGACGCATTGACAGCGCTCGGCATGCTCCTGTTGTCCCAGGCGAAGACCGACGAAGCGAATCAGTACTATCGGAAAGCGCTTTCCGGCGTGAGTCCCAACCCGGTTGCGGCGAATAATCTGGCAGTCAATCTCATGGAGCAGGGAGAGCTCGATGAGGCGTTGCACTATGCCATTCGAGCCCGCGAAGTGGCTCCGGCGGCGCCGTTCATCATGGATACCCTGGGATGGATCTACTACAAAAAAGAATTGTGGGAGAAAGCCGCTCCTCTGTTGGCGAAAGCCGCGGAGCGATTGGAAGACAGTCCGGTGGTGCGGTATCACTATGGCATGTTGTTGGCCAGGCGGGGGGAGAAGGTCCTGGCCGAAAAGGAACTCGCATCCGCCCTCTCGCTTAGCGCTCAGTTTCCCGGGGTTCGTGATGCGCAAGAGACCTTGGCATCGTTGAAGAACTAGCTGCCGGGATGTCCCGGCTCGCCGGCCCCATGGGTGTCTTCAACGCCTGGCCGATGTCCTGTCGGGTAGGCGAGATGTGGTGGTGCCCCCCAATTCCTCCTTCCCATGAATCGCGTCTCGAGCGAAGAGAGGCGCTCGAAGGTGATTCCGGCTCGTTCGCAGAACTCCAACAAGCGGCGCAATCTCGACAGGAAGGTGTTCTGCTGGGCGATGGTACGAACGAATGGATTGCAGCCGGCCAGGAGACTTGAGGAGTGGAAGACCAGGTTGAGCAACGGATACCCGTGCCACTGCATTTGTTTCACCAATTGGATCATGCGTGCGGCTGACTCCTGTTCCGGCGAAAGCCAGGCCTTCCTGGCGATGCCCAATCGTCCCAGCAGGGAGGAGAGTTTCAATCGTTGAAGGGGATAGGCATCCAGACGTCTGGCTAGCAGGGCGCAGGTGTCGAATCGCCCCCGTAGAAAGCCGATCGTGGCAGGCACCTCCAAAAGTGGGCCGATGGGGGCTGGCGAAAAAATGTGGCTGGGAGTGAATCGATAGGGCTGTGGCGTCACGTGCGTATAATCCGGCCCATGGGATCGGGCCCAGGAGGTGTAGGGGGTGAGCGAGCTGTCGATGCGGCAGCCCAGATCCTGGAGGACATGGGCCGTGTCTCGCCCATAACCCCAGCGTCCGGCTCGATAGGCGATCGGACGCGTTCTCAGGCGAGTCGTCACTGCTTCATAAAGGCGAGACAGTTTTTCTCGCTGCAGCCCAGGATTCAGGTTGCAGAGCATACTGTTGGAGCGGGTGAGCTCCTCCTCGAACGGCGGGGTGGTCCAGGCATGGCAATGCATGCCGATTTCGCAACGCCCGGAATCATAGGCATGCCGCACAATGGCCACGGCGCCGTCGTCATTCAGGACGGGGAACGTCACGAGGTAGGCCGGCACGATGTTGAATTCCTGGAAGAGGTTACTGAGCAGCGGAAGTTGGCGAATGTTGTCGGTTGTGCTGTACCGCCCTTTTCGCATCCCCCATTGGTCTTCCTCGACATCGATGGTTATCACGAGTCGCATGGCATTACCTCAGGAGAATCTTCATGCCCTGCTTGGCCGTTTCGAGTACATGCAAGGCCAGCGCGCGCCAGGTGCGATTGTAGAGGCGAAGGGAGAGGCAGCGGGTCGACTGGTCTGCCCAGGTCGTCTTGTAGCCTGCGGGGCCTTGGAGCAGGTCGAACCGTCGACAGCCTTCTTCAATCGCTTGTTCGATGCGATAGGAGAGGAGGAGCATCCCGGGACTTCCCTTGGCGGCTGGTTCGGGATCGAATCCCGGCAGGTAGTAATAGTAGGTACGGTCGTGGCAGTAGCCGTAGATACCGGCTACCGGACTTCCGTTGAGGCATAAGAAGGTGATGTCGAGCCAGCCTCGCGTGTGAAACAATGGTGCAATCTCTGTGTGGAACGCGCGAAATCGACTGTCTCGAAAGGCCCCTCCTTGGCGTGAACGCGTCGCCCAGCGCTTTTGGTGCAGTGCGCTGAACGTGTCCAGTGCCGCAGAAATGTCGTCGTCACTGCTGGTCCTCCGGTAGGTGACCGTGCCTTGTTGGTCGAGATAGCGACGTTTGCGTTGAAGCGAGCGCTGGAGACTGGGGCGCATGGCTCCCCGGTAGGTTTCAATGGAGGGGGGAAGGTCCATGGTCGGACAGCAGGTGTGGCCAATAATCGATGCCACTTTTCCTGCGATATCGAATTGCTCCTGCAACAGATCGACGGTGACGGATTCGGAGGGGACTGGCGCGAGGGTCACGATGTCCCATTCCGTGGACGCTTCGAGGAAGAGGTAGTTGCACAGACACGCCAGTACGGACGGTTTGTCCCCTCGCGCGGCGATCACATCCAGATAGACGGAGCCTACGCCTCGGCCTCCCAGGAAGGCCACCTCCCGATACGTGGCCCATGGCCCGTAGCGTTTCTGGCGCACACAGAACGGCGCGATGCCGCGCAATCGATCGTCGGAATCCATGAATAAGAGAATCCATAATCGGTCGTCACTCAGATAGGTGATGGTCCAGTGGTAGAGCCATTCCCAGGTGAGAAAGGGAGAATTGGCATCGGAACCGTCGTGAAGGGCGCGCCATTCAGAGGCAAGTGCGTGGAAGGCGTCCAGGTTGTTGATCACGGAGACCCGCAAGGGCTGAAGCTCATTCATGGCAAATAGGCCTGCAGGATGGGAAGGGCCAGAAGAGTGAAGCGGGCGAGCGCGTCGTCGGTTGGCTGTGTGTCCGGTTGAGTCGAGGCGATGGGGCGGCTGATCAACACGAGGGCTCCCGCAGAGCCACCGCCCGTCAATGAAGAAATGGCCGCCATGAGTTTGGCGTACAGGCGATCGGTAAACATCCGGCCCTGTTCTTCGTACCAAAAGACCAGGTCGTAGGCGCGATGGGAGGCTTCGAATGTCGTCCGGTTTACTGTGAGGGCGGGTTCACCTGCGTCGATGGTGACCCGGGATGCTGCTTGATGGAGGCGTCTGGTTCGATGGTTGATCAACTCTCTGCCTTGTGATTGAGACGCCAGATACACGATGTGCAGCTGGATTTGGTCGCCGGAGGCATTGCGGTAGGTCCGTAGTAATTCCTGATCGACCTGGCCGACCGCGATGAGCGGGGTGCCATGTACGGCATCGTCCCAGATCCAATCCCCGATCGTGCCGGGAAATGGAGAGAGATCCGTAGAGGCGTTGAGGCTCGTCATCAAAGGGACAGAGAGCAGGATGAGCGCCAGGCTCATCAACAGGCAGGTGGCAACCCAGATGTGATTCCAGCGCGGGAGGGCATTCAACGGAAGGGACTGCCCTGAAAGCAGGCGAGACTTCTGTGGCTGCCAGGAGATCCTGCGTTCCACTGTGCGTCCTACCCAGAGTCCGCAAAGCAGAAAGCCCAAACCGATCCAGTAGACCGACATGGCATGCAGGAGATGCAGGGGACCGTGGAGGTTAGCAGACCAGCCCCAGAGGTGGCCGCTCAGAGCGATCAGGGCCACACGCATCCAATTCACGCCGAGGCTGAGGACGAGCGTCGTGGCGATCAGTGCGATCCGCATCGGCCAGGTCCGCAATCCCATCATCGCAAGCGGGAGGCCGATGGCCAGGATCGAGATCAGGAATCCCATTCCGCTGCATTCCGCCGCCACCTCCACTGTTCCGGTCGGAAGGTGGAGCAGCGTGCCTGATTGAAAGACCGGTATGGACAAGAGCGCGAGCATGAGCCTGGCCATGGTGGCGGTAACGAACTGAACATAGGGTTGTAGCGGTTCGGTCACGGAATCAAGGACCGGCACCATGAAGACGGCATAGCCCAACGGAAACGCCAGCATCCGGAACCAGGCCCAACCGAATAGCGCCACGATGAGGCTGGCAGTGAGTCCGATGAATGAGAGGCCGCTGAGGCTGACGACAGCGCCGGCGTCGCCGAGAAGAAGGCCGGCCAGGGACAGCAGGATGAGTGGGATGCCCAGGCCGGGAGAGGGTTGGAAGGGGAGTCGCCGCAGCTCCGGCCACCGTTGCCGGATGAGGACAGCGGCAATGAGTGGAATGAGGAAGCCGTGCGAGGCGTCCGGTCTGCTCGACCATACCGTCCAGAGGCCTTGGAAGGTGGGGAATGCCAGCAGGCTGAGCAGAGTACCGGCAACAGCGAGCTTGAGAGCGATACTCGTGCCGGTACTCCTGGATTTCGATATGTGAACACCGGCCTCGCTGTGGAGCCTCTCAGCTTGTCCCGCCTCCAACGTGGGATGCCATATGCCGCCTGCGGGTTTCATGATGGCGGGACAAGCGTGCTGTTCAGGCGTGTGGTTGGTCTTGCCGCCGCCAACCGAGGAACATGATGGCCGGAATACCAGCGAGCAGAAGGAGGCCCGTCGCCGGTTCTGGAGCTGAGACGGAGCCTCGTGCGTCGAAGACTTCCAGGCCGATGAGATTCGACACATAACGGCCGCCTAGCGTATCGCCCGGAACCACTAATCGTGCGAATCCGTCGGCGCCGAGGCCTTGTCCGTTAACGTTGTAGGCCACGAGCACATCCTTATTCCCGAACCGTGGAGAGATTTCGCCGAGCGCGATGACGGCTTTGTAGCCGTCACTGCCGGTTGCCACCAGGTATTTCCCCAGCAGGTCGTTCTTGATGTCGGGATTGGTGATGAGCCCGGCATTGGACAGCAGGGTCCAAAGGGGAACGCCGGTGAAGGTGCCGGTCACGGTGGATGAGCCGGCTCGATAGGTGACGGTTTCGGTGGCGGAGGGTAAGGTTTGCAGCCTCGAGAGGTTATACAGGCTGGGATTCGATACCAGCCCTGTCAGGTTGAGCTGAGATGAGGGTCCTCCACCGGTTCCGTTGATCTGAGAGGCGGATGTCGCGGACAAGACTTGCAAGCTGCTCAGATTGGAGACATAGCGTCCACCCGCGATATCGCCGGGTGCGGTGGTTCTCGCGAACCCGTCGTTTCCCAATGGTTGCCCATTAGACTGGTAGGCGATCAGGTCTTTCTGGCCGCCGAAGTTCGGCTGGATTTCGCCGACGGAGTAGACCGCGCGATAGCCGTCGCTCCCTGTGGCGACCACATAGTCGCGTAGCAGATCATTTTTTACGCCAGCGTTCTGGGTAATCCCGCCTCCCCCCTGGGCACTTGTCAAAAAGTCATAGAGCGGAACTCCGGTAAAGCTGGTCGAGACGGTGCCCGACCCGGATTGATAGGAGACACTTTGGGTAACCGGCGTAAATGCCTGGAGATCACTCAGCGCAAAAGACCTGATGTTGTTGACCAGTCCAGACAGGGAGAACTGGTCGGTGATCGTCGAGGCGAGGAGGGGAGGGACCGACCAGAAACTGAGGAGGAGGCCGAGCAGGATAGGTGCGAGAGGACGGTGGTGGCGGTGTGGACGGATCATGATCGGCTCCTTTCTCTGCGGAAATACTGATGTTCGACGTGGCGGGATGACCGGTGGCACCTGTCTTCGGGAACAGGGGGGCAGGGAACACAGGAGAGCGGTTCCCTACCCTTGTGAGCCGGATATGGTGGGCGTGTATCCGGCGGCGTGTGGTCTGAATCGGCGGGCATGCACGATGATTCGGTCAGGAGGCGCGGGTGGAGACGAGAGTCGCCGGGGTAGCGGCAATCGATGACACAGGACTCGGGGCGAATCCGGACGGTGACACGGTCCCACGCGCGGAGCGGGCGGGCGGGCTTCCCTTCTTCCTGGGTGCTGGTCAGGGTCCACGGTCGCCCGAGGATTTTCACAATCAGCAGGGAGCCTCGTTCCTGACCGGCCGGTAGGACGACCCGCGCGGGCCACACGTTGTCTTCCGTGGCTTCGATGGGTCTCGCAGGGCTGATCACGACGGCATGCGGAGGAATGCGAAGCGACACGTGCTGTCCAATCGACAGCGTGCGCGTGCGTCCGGGGAAGGCGGGATCGTGCACCGTCACATGAATGCCGTCGGCCGTACGCACCTGATAGTGCCGACGATGGGGATGGCGGCGGGCCACGATCAGCCCAACCAATTTGTTCAGGACGATCACGGGGGGCCTGACCGTGCTGCCCATGGTCTGGCCGCTCTGTGGGAGAACCGCTGTGAGTGTCATGTGCCCTCCTCGCGTTACGGTGAAAGCTCCACTAATGCCGGCTGCCGGCCCCTACGACATCGAACTCGTCATCCTTGACGGCTGCGCGTGTCTCGACGCGTCGTGTGAACCCGTGGAGGGATTCCCTCACCACCGCTTCCGCCGCCGCGCGATCAGCAGTCAATGCGGTTGAGGTGACGGCGTAGCAGCAGACTTCACAGCGCCAGAACGCTCCATTCGAGACCAGCGTATTTCCGGAGCAGCCAGGACAGGTACCGATGGCTAAACGACTGCGTCGGACAACGTTCATTCCACCTCTCCTTTCATCCGGTATGCGGTGACTTTTTCGCGGACGGTGCCGGAATGTGTCACGGAACGTATCAGGATAAAGTAAAATATGTCAAGTATCATAGATAGGAGAATCTGTATTTCCGGGCTGCGCCGCCCGGCGGCCTATTCGGCTTATGCCGGAGGTTGATGCCCGTCAAATTCACGCCTGAGAGCGATCAAGGACAAGGTGAAGGGGTTGGCCTACAACCGTTCGCGTCGCGGCGAAGCGGATTCGGAATGACCTGAACCTTCGCCCTTCAGAAAGAGATCGGCAGAATGGGACGATTCATCACCGCATGGGGCCTGGTGCTGGGAGGATGCTTCATGATCGCGGCGGCGGGATATGCACAGGCAGACGCGCCGGTGGCCACGGAGTCACAGACCGAGGTGGCGTTGGACGAGGTCGAAGTGGCGGGCGTGAAACATCGCGGTTTGATCGAAGAGAAAACGACTCAGCCTCGAACCGAAACGACTGTGACCAAGGAAGGGATCCGGAAGCTCGGCGGTCCCGCGCAGGTGTCTGTGTATCAAACCCTTCGTATGTTGCCGTCGGTCACCGTCGAGACGGCCGATCCCTACGGTCTGAATACGCGAACACCATTCAATCTCCGGGTCCGGGGCCAGCCCGGCAAGGGTACGGCGATGACGATTGAAGGGGTGCCGGTCTGGGCGCAGGAGTCGCCGGGGCCGCGGCCGGATATGTTGGATTTGGAAAACATTTCAGACATGACGTTATATCGAGGCGCCATTGCGCCAGACAAAGGCCTCGGCGCGATGAATATTGCGGGGAATATCGATCTGAGCGTACGGCGGCCGGCGGACACATTCGGGATCGATGTGCGGCAGGGATTCGGCGCCTTCGATTTTCGGCGGAGTTACGCACGGATTGATTCCGGCACGTTATCGACCGGCACCAAACTCTATGCGTCGTATTCCTATACCACCGCCGACAAATGGCGGGGAGCGGGGGGCGCGCCGTCAGATCGTCACCATGTCTCCTTCGGAGCCAGCCAGGAATTTTCACGGTACGTCAAGGCGGATCTTTTCTTCGACTACAATGAAGCCACGCAGAATGCCTTTCGCCCGCTGACCTTTGCGCAGGTCCGGAACCTCGACGCCGCGCGCGACCTGGACTACAACCGGTCGATCCTCAATAACGCGGCGCAGGATGTCAATTATTTTGATTTCAACCGCGAGAAAATCACCAATTATCACGCGTTCTCGCTGATCACGATCACACCGACGGACAATCATCGAATCACCATCAAGCCCTACTATTTCCGCGAATGGGCGCCTCGGCTCGCAGGGACGACCTTCCTTGGGGCTCCCGCCGTGCGTGAACGCACCAATCGATTCGATCGCTACGGCACGGTCGTCGAGTATGACACCAGCATCCTGAATACGGGGCTGAAGATCGGGTATTGGTATGAGCAGTTCAGCCTTCCCATCGCCGAGAAATATTCACGTCTTCAGAACGGCCAGCTCCAATTCAATCAATGGTTGCTGACCAAAAAAGAGGGCAACGGGGTGATCAGCAGCCCCTATGTCAAAATCACGAAGGACATCGGTGGTTTTCACGCGGAGGGAGGATTCCGGTATTTCAATATGTATGAGCCGCCGGTCACCGGATTCAATAATGCCGGTCTTCCCAACGGATCGTTTGAGGATGTACAGGGGCTGAATCCGACGAAGGATGCGGCGACCAGCTATAAGGGGCAGACCTATGAAGCCTGGTTACCCAACTTCGGGTTGAGTTACGCGATCAATAAGCAGGTGACCACCTATGCGACCTATGGAAAAAACTACGCGCAGCCTCATGGGTTTCCGGAGTTTCAGCAGGTCTTTGCCAACAACCGGGCGGCCTTCAATGCCGCCGGCCTCAGCGTGCAGACGTTAGTCGATCGCGTCAAATTAGCCACGTCGCACAATGTCGATCTCGGCGTGCGGTATACGGGAGAGAAGGTCTATCTCGCCCCGGTGCTGTTCTATACCTATTACGAAAATCTGCTGGTGGGCGTGTTTGACCCTGCCCTGAACACCAATGTCAGGACCAGTGCGGCCGATGCGCGGGCCTATGGCGGCGAAATTGAAATGGGCGCGACGCCGGTCGAGAATCTTTCGATCTATGGGTCCTTTCTCTACGGCAAGTCGGAGATGGCCAGTGATACCACGGCTGCGTCAGGAGCAGTGGTGGCGACGAAGGGGCACGACACGCCGGACTTTCCGAAGTTCATGCTGAAGGGCGGCCTGAGCTACAAGCTGTACGGGTTGGAAATTTCTCCGGTCGTGCGGTACATCAGCGCGCGATACGGGAATGTCGACAACAGTGAGAAGATCGCGCCCTATACCGTCGTCGATCTCTTCTTGACCTATAGCAATCCGAAGCTGTTCGGCGCGCTGCCTGGCGTGAAAGACGGTTTTGTGAGTCTGGCGTTCTTGAATCTGTTCGATAAAAAATATGTCGGCGTCATCAATGCCTTTGAAGATCGATTGGGCGGCGGCGCCGCCTATTTCCCCGGCGCTCCGTTTACGGTGGCCGGTTCGGTGGGATTAAAGTTCTGATTTGAGTGGCGCCTTGAACAGAAGGAGGAGAGATGGATCAGCATCGACCGGGTCTTGGCCTGTTGCGATGGGCCGCCGCGCTAGTGATTCTCATGCTCGGCGCTGTTGCAGCGCTGGCCGAACCGGCAAATCACCAGGGCTTCCATGTGGTGGCCACGGACGAAAAGAATATCGAGACGGAACTCCAGCGCACGGTGTTTTACTATGAAGAAAAGCTCAGCGAGACATCGTTTATTCCTCATGAGCTCGACGCGCTGCCCTTGAAGCGAGGGGCGGCTGTCGTGCATGTGAAGTTTCACACGATCAAGCAGATTGAATTCGGGCCCGGGCCGAACGACGAATCGCGGACGGCGCATGTCATGCTGACGAACGGTAAAACCGGAACGTTCCAGCTGGCGATCGCGGGGAGTTTTAAGGGCATCTCGGATTTCGGTGAGGTCCTCGTGCCGGTCTCAGGGGTTCGGAAGGTTGTGTTCCGGTGAGTGACGTGCCGATGCCATGTCGCACGTCGGGCATGGTGGGAATAGAAGAGGATGTGGTGGATGGATCGGGGCGGGTGGAGTGATTCACCGCGGCGCCTCATCCGTTCACCCGGATCCGGGAGAGGCGGGAGGCAACGGTGCGGCCGTAAGGCGGACTCACGTGAATTCATGGCCGGCGCACCGATTCGTCCTGACTGTTCCTTGTGGCCCATCGATCAGGTGTCCAAGCTGACATGCGACATCCTGCTTTCTTGGCGACCCGGTTCTGCGCGTCGGTTCGTCGCGATGGGGGGCAGGCGTTTGCTGTGGAAGTCTGCGCCGCGGGTGCCGTCGTTGACAGCACAGCGCGGAACAGGATACATGAGCGAACGAGTGCATTCGCGGGGAGCGCATCGCTCGTCAGGGAGCGGAGCGGGTGGGCATGCGGTGGCGCTCCAAGTCGAACAATCACCGGGTAGCAACAATTTTATGCAGAAAGACTATCATAATAGTTGACACTAGTTAATCTACCATGATATCACCCGAGGCGCCATGAGTGAGAAAAGCAAAGCAGAGCCAGCATCCAATGTCGTCAATTCCCTTCGCGCCCTGCGCATGGCCAAAGGCCTTTCTCAAGGCCAGCTCGCCGACGGCGCCTTGATTACCCGTCAGGCCGTCTGCGCCATCGAGGCGGATCAGTATCTCCCGACCACGGCGGTGGCCTTACGGTTGGCCAGTGTCTTGGGCTGTCACGTGGAAGATATCTTCAGTCTCAAGACGACCGGCGAGTTGATCGAAGGTGATTGGGTCTGGCCCGGATTGGCCGTATCGGCCGTTCAACCGCGCACCAGAGTGAAGGTGGCCAAGATCGAAGATCGTTTCGTCGTTCGTCCGGTTGCCGCTCTGGGTGAAATCCTCAACTACACCGTGCCGGCTGATGGTCTGATCATCGGCAAGGCGGGATCGGGGTTGCGCGCGGCGAAGTCCGATCGCCGGGTGCTCGTCCGCCTGCTGCGTGAACGTCAAATCGTCGAGCGGGAAATTGCGGTGGCCGGTTGTGATCCGGCCATCAATCTGGCCAGCGAATATCTCCATCGCCATAAAGACACGTCCACGGTCGTGGGGTGGTCCATGGGCAGTGCCGCGGCGCTGGAGGCGCTCAAGCGCAAAGAAGTGCACATGGCGGGATTGCACATTCTTGATGCCAAAACGGGAGAATCGAATCTGCCCTACCTTCGCCGGCACCTGCAGGGCGACGATTATATTGTCGTGACGTTTGCCGCGTGGGAAGAGGGGCTCATCGTGCGAGCGGGGAACCCCAAACGGATCCGCGGTGTGGAGGACCTGGCCAGGACGAATGTGTCGTTGGTCAATCGCGAAGAAGGCGCCGCCGCCAGGATGTTGCTGGACCAACGTCTTCAGGCATTGGGCATCGACAGCGTGTCCGTCAAGGGGTATGGCATGACGGTGAGCTCGCATTTTGAGGTGGCCCGGCACATTGCGGACGGGCTAGGCGATGCGGGGATCGGCGTGCGGTCCGCTGCGCAGATCTTCGGGCTCGACTTCGTGCCGCTGCAACAGGCCCGTTACGATCTGGTCCTGCCGAAGCGATACCTCTCCACTCATCCGGGCCTCTCGCATCTGCTGGATGCGATTGCCAGCCGTCAGTTCAGAACCGAAGTCGAAGCGTTGGGTGGGTACGATATGACGGAGACCGGTAAGGTGCGTAGTCTGCGGGCCGGGTAGGTGAGTGTGCAATACCGGTCGTGCATGCATGTGAACAGGCATCATCTTTCAAGGCGAGGATATTAATGAGGCGCTATGCGTGTGCTCGGAATGTTGTCAGGACGTTGCTCGCCCTGGTTCTGTTCCTCACGTGTGAAAGCGGTGTGCGGGCGGTTCCCGCGTCTGCCGATGAGACGTTCGTCATCGCCGCTTCCCCGAGTTTGAGAGAAGTGCTGGAAAGGTTGGGGGATGGTTTTGAGCGCAGCCATGCCGGAGTCAATGTGCGGTTGTTTTTCGATACAGGATTGAGTCTCCGGCAGACCATTGCCGGAATGGAAAACAGTATGGTGGGCCGATACTTTATCGGAACCGGTCCTATCAGTCTTGTCGCGCCTGGCGGGGACGAGCTGATCACGCGCTTGGAAGGAAAGTATTACGTCCTGCCGGACGCGAAGCGGGCCTATGCCGCCGATCAACTGGTGCTCGTGGTGCCGGAATCTCTGGTGGAAGCGCCGGCATCGCTCGACACGATCAGCCGGGGGGGCGCACGGCTGGCGGTTGCTGACCGGTCGCGAACGCGGCTCGGAGTCCAGACGGACGAGGTGCTTCGGGCTCTTCGGCTCCACGAGTCGCTCAAGGGGCGTCTGGATGTGGCCACGGATTCCCACGGGGTCATTGACCATGTCTTGAGCGGCCAGGCGGATGTCGGAATCATTTACGGACATGAGGCGGTCAGGCAGCAACAGCGTGTGCGGGTTGCCGGAGTGGTTGAGAAAGGATATCAGCCGACGGTGCACTCCATGACCATGGAGCGATACTGCCCGAACCGTCAGCTCTGCGAGGAGTTTCTCGCGTACATTCAGGGGCGCGATGGCCAAGCCATCGTGCGTCAAGCCGGCTATGCGCTTCCCGCTGGAAAGAAATAGCGGATTTTTTTGTGATGGTATCAAGTATACATTAACTTATTAAATCTACACATGATTTTTGTGGCGTTTTGCAAGGAGGAGTAATGAGGGAACGAAGAAGAAAGACAGGCCGAGGCCTCGCGGCGTCGCTCGCCCTTGTTCTTATGGGGGCGGCGGCCCTCATGGCGACAGGATGCGCGAGGCTGCCCTACACCACCAAAACCGTCCACGAGGACCAGCGAGTGATCGTGACGGTGCAGCAGGAGGTTGACGCGCAGGCCCATACGCATCCCGTGCAGCTCAGTAGCGAGGATATTGCCAGCATTTTGCGAGGATTTTCAGTGCGTGAGCAACAGCGATTGCCGCTCCGTTGGTTTGCCGAAGAGGCGCCGCCGAAGCCGGTCTTCCGTGAAGACGAGTTGCAAGCGGTGTCGCCCCATTTGTCGGCGACGATGAAACAGCTTGGGGCAAATGAGCGGGCCCATTTCGAAGTGCGTGGACCGGGTTTCAATCCGGCCGAATCCCGGGACGTCATCGCGGGATGGATGGCGGTTCAGGAGCCATACCTGTACCTGACCCTTGAACAGTTTCATCGCCAGGTCCCGATCCGCAAAGATGATTTGTACGACATCAATTATCCCGCCACTCCGCCGCCTCCTCGTAACTACATCCTCTATTTCGAACCGGGACGATTTTGGCTAGAGGATCAAAAAGGTGCGAGAGCCGTCCAGTATCGCCAATTTCTGAATTCTGGCGAGGCCGGCGGAACCGGGCTGAAATCTATCCCGGCCCCGGTGGCTCCCTAACAAATCACGTCCATATTTAGTCATCGTGTTGCAGAGGAGTGAGGGATCTTATGATGAGACAACTTCGAGGGGGTCATGCGGTTACCCTGATGCCCCGCGTTCGATCTGTGTTGCTGATGGTTGCGTGCCTGTGTGCGTCATGGCAGGCCGCATTTGCCGTACCCGCATTCGCCACGGAGACAGGATCTCTGGTGATGAAGAACGGCAAGTACGAATTCGTCGAGAGTATGGATCCGGCCACGAAACTGTTGCTGGATCGCGCGGCAAAGCAGGGCATCATTACGGCCGAAGAATACGCGGAGGTCCTCAAGGAATCGCAGGAGCGAACCTACCTGCTCCAACCGAGCTTCAAGGCCTGGTACGATCGTGGGTTCAACCTTTCCATGAACGACAATGCGTTTGCCCTGAAAATTCGATTCCGCAGTCAATTGCGGTACACGCAACGGTTTCGGAATGATGCCTGGCGAAATCCCGGCGACGCGAAGAACTTTCCCGAGTTGCTTGGTGTCTTCGGCGATTACCGGGCGAACCGATCAGATGAGACGGCATCTTCCTTTAACGTGAGGCGAGCCCGGGTGTACTTCATGGGCCACCTGTTTAGCCCGGATTTCAAATATTACATTCAACTAGCGGGAGAAACGGCGGAGAACTCTCAAACGCCGGGGTCGCTGCGTCTGTTGGATATGCAATTCTTGAGCACGCATTTCCCGCTCTTCAACGTTCAGGTGGGTCAGTATAAAGTCTTTTTCAATCGCTCTCAGATTAACTCGACGGCCTCCATGCAGTTCGCCGAGCGATCGCTGGTGATGGATGCCTTCACAGCCAGCGGGTTGGATCGCCGTGACATCGGCATCACGTTCATGAACGATGAGGAACTCTTCCCCGTCAATTACTATTTCGGCGTGTTCAACGGGGCCGGACCAAGCTTCAATCGCCTGGGCGGGTTCTTCAGCGAACAGCCCACCGCGGATTGCGCGGGAGGAACCACGGGGCAAGCGCCCTTTCCATCGTCGGCCTCCTGCCCTACGCCTCAGCGCAATATCAATGCGAATTTGCGGAACGATATCAATCAACTCATGTACAGCGCCCGCTTGAATTGGAACATCATGGGGCGGCCCGGGTATGGAGAAGGCGATTTGGCCTATTCCGAAACGCCCCAAATGGCGGTCGGCGGAGGAATTGCGTACAACCCGTCCGTGAACACCAGCTCGAACAGTTCGTACATCGGCACGGACCTGGCCAATCTCAATTTCAGACGGCAGATCGCGGCATTCGGCAACGGCAGACAACTCGGCTGGGGCGTCGTGGACTATCTCACCTGGGCGGTGGACGGCGTGTTCAAGTATCGAGGGTTTTCCCTCCAGGGAGAATTTTTCTATAAGAACGTCAACCGGCACGACAAGGGGGTGCCTTGCATGAACGTCGCGTGCACGACCACGGCCCCGGCGTTGCTCGGCAATTCCACCGGCTGGTATGTGCAATCCGGCTATTATCTTATCCCTCGGTACCTGGAGCTTGCGGGCCGATTCTCGTATTGGGATCCGGATACCAATGCCGGCGGCGACCTGGTGTATCAGACTGACGCGTCGGTCAACTGGTTCCTGAACGGCACCTACGATCATCAAATCATGTTGACGTACAGCAACACGCAAATGGGAACCGGCGGCTATGCGATCGGAAGGAGCAATCCGCTCCCTCCCCTTTCGGGATCGGTCCCGCTCGATGCGCGGGGGGGCACCTTGATCGAAAATATGATTCGCGTGCAATACCAGATCTTCTTCTAACCAGCTCGACCGCGAGAGCCCTCGCCGATCATGTGATGGCGGGGCTCTCGTCAACAGTGAGTCACCCTCATGATGAATCACGACGGGCGTAAGGGTGGGGCGCCGCTGAACGTAGCGCCGGGTGAGGGGGCCGGAAAGCAGGCGTCTTTTGCAGGCCAGGATGTCCGGGTGTGGCTGAGAGCCACAATCGTGGATGTCGACAGGGACTTGGACGGTCGCCTGCTCTCACTGCTCGTTGGGACTGCCCGTGTCTCAGTGCTGGTGGAGCAGGAGGATGACCACTGTGCTTCCTGGGAGGCCGGCATGATCATTGATATTCATATCGGCCGGTACGAAGCCTGGATCAAGCCCTGGGGCAGGGATTGTTCTCCGGTGTTGTGCGGTTTGTTGTATCTTGACCACCAATCCCTCGCAAGCGCACGATAAGGGCCCGCGTATCGCGTCGCCTCGCGATGTGCCACATGACCTGGAATGAAAGGAGCTCACACGTGCCAATCTTGAAATATATGCGACCGCTATGGCCGGTCACCTGCATCCTCGCGATGGCGCTCATGCTCGGGATGGCGACGGTACCGGTTGTGGTTCAAGCCGGCGAGGTGACCATTGCTGCCGCCTCCGATCTCAATTTCGCTATCAAGGAAGTGATTGAGGAGTACGAAAAACACAGCGGGCACAAGGTGAAGTTATCGTTAGGTTCGTCGGGCAATTTCTTTGCTCAATTGCAGCAGGGTGCGCCATTCGATCTGTATTTTTCAGCGGACATCGGCTATCCCAGGAAATTGGAGGAAGCGGGTCTGACAGTACCGGGGTCTCTCTATCGGTATGCGGTCGGGCGGGTGGTGGTATGGGCGCCCAAGACCTCTCCTCTTGACGTGACCAAGGGACTCACGGTGTTGCGCGAGCCGGTGATCAAGAAGATTGCCATTGCCAACCCGAAACATGCCCCGTACGGCCGGGCGGCGGTAGCCGCGATGGAGCATGAGCAGGTGTATGGCGATGTGAAGGATCGGCTGGTGCTCGGAGAGAACATTTCTCAGGCCGCCCAGTTTATCGAATCCGGCGCCTGCGATGTGGGTATCATCGCTCTGTCGCTGGCGATGGCCCCTGCCATGCAAAGCGCCGGGAACTACTGGGAGATTCCCGCCGGCCACCATGCTCCCCTGGAACAGGGCGCGGTGATTATGAAGCAATCCAAGAACCAGGACGTCGCCAGACAGTTTCTGGAGTTTATGAAAGGCGACCGGGGACAGGAGATTATGATCCGATATGGATTCACGCTGCCGAGTTGATCGCCGATCACTCTCTCTGTGTGCGATGGTTCTGACCGCTGTCGCGGGCTGCTCTGAGGCGGTCATGATGAGTCAGGAATCGGACCACGGGGGCGTCATGACCTACAGTTATAAGGAAGACCGTGGCGGTCCGATGGGCTCCGCTTACCGAAAACCCGCGCTGGATGCGATTCACGCGAAGTGCGGGAAAGGGTGGCGGATGATCCGTGAGGGAGAGGTCAAAGGATACACCAGCGCCGGGATGGGTATTGTTGAAGGCACGGAGGACGAATCGAGAGGCAGGCGTTGGGGGATGCAGTTTGAGTGCAAGCCCGGGAGTGCCGACCCTGAACATGCGCCTGAGACGTCTGCGCAGGGGCGGGCCAAAGGATGAACGGCTATTGAGTTGAGGCGATTCGCCTTCACGGGAAAGGAGCACGGCGATGAAACTGAGCGCGAGAAATCAATTCCAGGGGACGGTGACCAAAATTACGGAAGGGCAGGCGATGGCCGAAGTGACGGTCAAGGTCGGAGCCCTCGAATTTGTGGCGGCCATTACCGAAGGATCCGTCAAGCACATGGGGTTGAAGACCAATGATTCAGTGCTTGTGGCCGTGAAGGCCACGGAGGTCATGATCGGAAAGTAAGACTCGGCGGGAACGGCAGGCATTTCCCGATCGCCGTGTTCATGTCATGGCGCCGATGAACCGTGGGGCGGACGCGTGAACTGGATTGCGATTTGGGTGACTGTGAAACTGGCTGGTCTCACCGCGCTTGTTCTGTTAGCCATCGGGCTGCCCATCGCCTACTGGCTCAGTTTTTCCCGCTGGCGGTGGAAATTCCTCGTCGAGTCTGTAATCGCGCTGCCGCTGGTGCTCCCTCCGACCGTCCTGGGATTTTATATCCTCATCGCGATCGGTCCCCACAGTCCGTTTGGCCGACTCTATGCCGAGCTGGTCGGCCACCCTCTGCCGTTCACCTTCGAGGGCCTGCTCCTGGGGTCCATTCTCTATAGTTTGCCGTTTGCGGTGCAGCCGTTTGTGGCGGCGTTCGATCAGGTCGACCGGCGGGTCATTGAAGCCTCCTGGACGTTGGGGGTGTCAAAATTTCAGACCTTTTTCAAGCTGATTGTACCGCTGTCCACGGCCGGGCTGGTGACCGGCGCGGTGTTGAGTTTCGCCCATACGATGGGCGAATTCGGCGTCGTATTGATGATCGGCGGCAATCTGGAAGGGACGACGCGCACAGTCTCGATCGACATCTATGATGAGGTGCAGGCGTTGAACTATGCCGGGGCGGCCGAGACCGCCTTGTTTCTGTTTGTGGTTTCGTATGCCGTGCTGCTTCTCGTGTACGCCGTCAATCGAAACGTCTGGGCAGCATGGCCGCAGAATTAGCGCTCGACATCGTCAAATCGTATGCGGGCCGCGTGCCCATCCGCGCGCGACTCCGCTATCCCGTCGAGGCCTCGACGGTCCTCATTTTGTTCGGGCCATCGGGCGCGGGCAAGAGCACGATTCTTCGATCCGTGGCCGGGCTGGAATGGCCGGAAGAAGGGCGGATTCGATTTGTCTCGCGCACCTGGCTGGATACGAGATCCGATATCCGGGTGTCTCCTCAGGATCGGCATGTCGGGTACATGTCCCAGGACTATGCACTGTTCCCCACCTACACGGTGGCAGGCAACATCGAGTATGGGCTCGGGCATCTGTCAGCGCACGAGCGCAAGGCGCGGGTGTCCGAAGTCTTGGATCTGTTTCAACTGCGCGGGCTGGAACATGCCAGGCCGCGGCAGCTATCAGGCGGCCAACAACAGCGGGTCGCATTGGCGCGAGCCGTGGCCCCACGCCCTCTCCTGCTGTTGCTGGATGAACCGCTGTCCGCGCTGGATGGGCCGACCAGGATCTATCTCAGGGATGAACTACGGCGCCTGCTCAAGCAACTCGCGCTGCCGTCGATCATCGTCACGCATGACTGGGCCGAAGCGCTGACGCTGGGGGATCTCATGGCCGTGGTGAGCGGAGGGGAGGTCTTGCAAACCGGCACGCCCTTGGACGTCTTCAGTCGTCCGCGGAATGCCGACGTGGCGCATGTCGTGGGCGTGGAAACGGTGGTCAAGGGGCGGGTGGTGTGGGCGGCTGCCGGGATGCTGCGTGTCGACGTCAACGGTGTCGTGGTGAACGCCATTGAGGGAGAAGCCTGCGGGCCGGATGTGTACGTCTGTATCCGGGCGGAAGATATCGCATTGGAACGCGGTCCCATTGCCGCGAGCAGCGCGCGCAATCAGCTTGCAGGGACGGTGATGGCCGTCGCCACGTTGGGTGCGCTAGCGCGGGTGACATTGCACTGCGGCTTTCCGCTGGTCGCCACCGTGACCCGGTCATCGGTAGAGGATTTGCAATTGGTTCCCGGCCAGGACGTCATCGCGGTGATTAAAGCCGGCGCGGTGCACCTGGTTTCGCGCCAGGACCACTGACCCGGGGAACGTTTGCCTGAGCGAAAGATGAGCGTCCTGCGTCGTTCCTGCGAGGCCATGGCACGGATGGATTTTCACTATCGATAAATTCTCACGCGACTCACCTCCAATTCTCAGTCGATCTTGCTAAGGTACGCAGAGATCGCAGGTGCCGACTTCGAATCGTGGCGCCAGGGTGAAAGGAGGTGAGAATGTGATCAGCCGATCATGATGTGCGAATGGTGATCAGGTTGAATGAAGGACCTCTCAGCATGCCTCACAAGCGAGCGGGAACAGGGGACGTGTTTACGGCCAGGGAAGCGGCCCGTTATGTGCGCCTCACACTCCCGACGTTTTACCGGTACATCTGGGAGGGGAAAATTCGAGCGCCGAAAATCGGAGGCCGGTACCGCTTTAAGCGGGCTCTGCTCGACGAGTGGCTGGGAACCAAAAAGGCCGGCACGGAAGACGTGAGCGGCAGGAATAAGCTGGTCGGGCGAGTGACGGCGATCAAACGGGATGCCATTATGGCACAAGTCGATATCGATATCGGACCACATTTGATCACCGCTGTGATCACCCGGGATGCGCTTGAAGAACTGGGTCTGCGGATCGGAGACTCCGCCGTGGCCCTTGTCAAAGCAACCGAGGTCATGGTGGTGAAAAACTAAGGAGGACAGCATGAAACTCAGCGCACGGAACCAATTTCAGGGCACCATCACTCGCATCACCGAGGGCGCCGCGATGGCCGAAGTGACCGTCAAGGTGGGCAATCTGGATTTTGTGGCGGCCATCACGGAAGGTTCGGTCAAGAGCATGGGCCTAAAGGTGAACGACAGCGTCACCGTTGCCGTGAAGGCGACCGAAGTGATGATCGGTAAGTAAGCCTCGTTGGGAGTTGATCTTCCCGACCGGCCTCCCTACTATGGGCCGGTCGGGAACGATCTCCTAGAGGCTGGCAGGCGAGTGAACTGGGTTGCGATTTGGGTGACGTGCAAATTGGCCGGTCTCACGGCGCTGGCGCTGCTGTTCGTCGGCCTCCCCATCGCCTACTGGCTCAGTTTTTCCCGCTGGCGGTGGAAATTTGTGATCGAATCCGTGGTCGCATTGCCGCTGGTGCTCCCTCCCACCGTCCTGGGTTTTTATATTCTCCTCGCGATCGGTCCCCACAGTCCGTTCGGGCGACTCTATGCCGGGTTGGTCGGCCATCCGCTGCCGTTCACCTTTGAAGGCCTGGTCCTGGGCTCCATGCTCTATAGTTTGCCGTTTGCGGTGCAGCCGTTTGCCGCGGCCTTTGATCAGGTCGATCGGCGGGTCATTGAAGCCTCCTGGACGTTGGGGGTGTCAAAACTTCAGACCTTTTTCAAACTGATTCTGCCGCTGTCGACAGCCGGGCTGGTGACCGGCGCGGTGTTGAGTTTTGCCCATACGATGGGCGAGTTCGGCGTCGTATTGATGATCGGCGGCAACCTCGAAGGCTCCACGCGCACCGTGTCCATCGATATTTATGATGAAGTGCAGGCGTTGAATTATGCGGGCGCGGCGAGGACCGCCTTGTTCCTGTTTGTGGTCTCGTATGCCGTGCTGCTTCTCGTGTACGCTGTCAATCGAAACGTGTGGGCAGCATGGCCGCAGAAATAACGATCCATCTGGTGAAGACGTTCCCCGGTCGGGCGCCGATTCGCGCGCAGATCCGCTACCCGCTCGAGGGGGCGACGGTCCTGATTCTGTTCGGCCCGTCGGGGTCGGGGAAGACGACCATTCTGCGATGCGTGGCGGGGCTTGAATGGCCTGAGGAAGGCACGATCCGGTTTGTGTCGAGGCTGTGGCTGGAGACTGCGTCGGGGATTCGTGTGCCGCCCCAGGCTCGCCATATCGGCTACATGTCGCAAGACTATGCCCTGTTTCCGACCTATACGGTCGCGGGCAATATCGCCTATGGACTGAGCCATCTTCCTTCCGCGGAACGAAAGAAACGGGTGGAGGAAGTGATGGAGCTGTTTCAACTGCGCGGATTGGAGCAGGCGAAGCCCAGAGAACTGTCCGGAGGCCAGCAACAGCGTGTCGCCCTGGCGCGAGCCGTGGCGCCCCGGCCGCTCTTGTTGCTGCTGGATGAGCCCCTCTCGGCCTTGGATGCGCCGACCCGGCTGCATTTGCGTGATGAACTGCGGGCCCTCCTGAAGCAGCTGGCGCTGCCCTCGATGATTGTGACGCATGACTGGGCCGAGGCCCTGACGCTGGGCGATGTCATGGCGGTCATCAGCGCGGGAGAAGTCTTGCAGGTCGGCGCGCCGATCGACGTGTTCAGTCGTCCGCAGAATGCGGACGTGGCCCGCGTCGTCGGAGTGGATACGGTGGTGAAGGGACGGGTCGTGGAGGCTATCGGCGGCATGTTGCGTGTGAGCGTGAATGGAACGACCCTCATGGCTCTCGAGCCGGCGTCGATCGGGCCTGAGGTGTTTGCCTGCATCAGGGCGGAAGATGTGATGCTGGAGCAGGGGCGAGCCTCCGGGAGTAGCGCCCGCAATCACCTCACGGGTACGGTGCAGGCAATCACCATGTTGGGAGCGGTGGCGCGGGTCACCTTGGATTGCGGATTTCCTCTCGTGGCCATGGTGACGAGATCGACGGCGGAGGAATTCAAACTAGCCACCGGGATCGTCATCACAGCCGCGATCAAGGCCGGAGCCGTCCATTTGGTGTCGAGGCAAGCTGACTAGGGTGGGCTTCTGGTTGTGTCCGCGATCCCAAGTCCCGTTGTGTTTGCCTTGTCGAGAGGTTGTTCACCGGCCCTGCTAGAATGCGCCGGTGATGCTGGCGCCGAACTTCTCGCGCACGATCGGTGTGGCTTCTTCGATGTTCAGATGTTTTTGCAGCACGTGGGCGACCGACCGCATCTTGTAGGTCCGTGCCGGACCGTTCTTCCCCTGTTCCGTGACCAAGACGTCGGCCACACATAGGTAGATCACGTCGCCGCTCGGTTGAGGCTGGGCCAGTCCGGGGTAACCGCCGCGGCCGTTCATGGCCATTCGCATCATGGCATTCATGTCCGGCATCCCGCCTTCGCCCATGGCCATGACACGCATGGCTTGCGCGTGTACGCCGCCGCCGGGCATTCCTGAGAACATCCCGCCCATGGCGTCCATGTCGAAACCGCCGGCATTCGCGAGCGGAGTTCCTCCACTGCCGATACCCGCGCCGAAGCCGGCCTTGGCTACCGCCTCCGGTCTCACGCCATCACCCGCTTTGTGGCAATAGATCACCTGGGTTTGCAGCCAGTAGGCGGCTTCCATCGGATCGGTGACGACGTGGTAGCCTTTTGCCTGCAGCCGGGACGGAATATCAGTCGGGGTTGCGGTTTGGTTTTCAGAGGTGTTGCGGATTTGCACATAGATGGTCCGTGCGGCGCCGGGGGGCAGAAGGATCGAGGAATCATTGACCAGCCCAGAACGCAAGATATTACTGCAGCCGGTGAGCATGAGCAGACCGACCAACATGGCTATCGCCGTATTCATGGACCGGATTGCCGTCATGTCAGACATCCTGCCGGTATGATCAGAAATGCCCCGCCACTGCGGCGCTCAGCCGTTGTTGAACCAGCGGGGTGGCTTCCTGTTCATCGAGTTTCTTTTGATGCACGTTTGCCGCCAACCTGGTTTGGTAGACCCCTGAAGGAGGCGGCGAACCCGGGTGCGATACCGGCAACATCCCTCCTGTGGCCCCCAAATCGGTGATTTGGAGATCGGCGACACAGGCATAGTTGATGTTCTCATTGGCGTCGGGCCGGGATGGTCCGCCGAACATATTACCCATGGCCTGTCCGATTCCCTCGGCCGCATTGAGCCCCAGGCTGGCGGCGCCTCCGATGAGAGCACCCTGCGGCCCGGCCATACCGGCCATGCCCGTCAATCCATGGAGCCCGGACATGATGGAACTACCGATTCCCGATCCATACCCGCCGGCGACCATGTCTTCCACCGGCAATTCAATCTTGGTCTGGTTGCAATAGACGATGTTCGTCAACACGACATAGGCTGCTGCCTGGGGATCCTGCACGACTTGGTACCCTTTTGCGCCCAGGCGTAACCCCAGGTCGTGCAAGGACACGTCTTGGTTATCGGAAGAGTTGCGATTTTGAAGGAAGACGGTTCGCGCGGTCGAAGGAGCCAGCATGACGCTGTTGCTGGCCAGGAGGTCTGTGTCCCGGACGTTGGCGCTGCAGCCCACGGTAAGGAGGATAACAGCCAGGAAACCTCGGAGTGAGCCTCCTGCCATGTGCCACTCCCCAATGTGCCACACATCCGTGCAAGTGAGACGAAGTCGCGGCGCGATTCTAGGTGAATGGTTCAGAGGTTTCAATCAAGAAAACGACAATTCTTCGAAAAAAACCCTCTCCCCAAAATCTGTGGATATCTCTGTTGATAGTCCTCCAGGCGCATGCGAACAGTACTGCTAATCCACGCCTCGCACCAGGTTGCCTAATTATTAAGCATAGAGAAGATACATTGTGCGACCACAATATATAGGGGTGGTCGTTCGATGTGTATGTATTAGCATTCATATTTGTACACTTGGGCTGGATTTGCGGTTTTCTGCTGTGGACACTGAGATTATTTGTTGGACCGGGCAGAATGGCTCTTGACTTATGCACAGAAGCTCAACGGTTTCGCCGGATTTTACCGCTTCCGGCCGCAAAAACAGCGCTGAGAGAAGAGAACGCATGAGTCAAGAAAATGATGAACGGACGGGTTGACAAGACGTTCCTGTTATGTAACCATTGGTTACATGATGACGCCAAAACAATTTCGAAGTTACCGGGAGCAGTTGGGGTTCACGCAGGAGCAGCTTGCCGAGGCGTTGCATACGACTCGCGTCTCTGTGGCTCGCTACGAATCCGGGATGCGCCGTATCAGCGGAGCAGTTCAAGTAGCCATGACTCAGCTGGCGAACAGGACACAGGTGCTCATGGCAGGGATGGTGGCCGCCGGAGTGCCTATCGAACCCGTGACTCAATCCGAATGGGTGGATGTGCCTCCCAGCATGGTGCGGGCCGGAGAGACCTTCGCGCTCCGGGTTAAAGGCGAGTCGATGATCGAAGATGGGATTCTACCGGGCGATCTGGTCGTGATCCGGAAGCAGCCGACCGCGCACAACGGCCAAACGGTGGTGGCCCTGGTCAACGGGCAGGCGACGATTAAGACCTATTTTCAGCGGGAGCGGTCCATCGAACTTCATCCAGCCAATGCCACGATGAAACCTTTGCTGGTGACACCCACCGATGAATTCGCCATCGAAGGAGTCCTTGTCGGGGTGATTCGTCATTGCGAGAACGCATAATCCAAGGAGGGCATGATGATGACTCAGCCGCAACACATAATGGTCGAACGGGTGGATGAACTGGAGCGTATGATCGTCCGGCTGAACGGCCGGATCGGGGAATTGCAGCGCGAGTTACAGATCACGAAGGGCATGACTCAAGGATGGAGCGGCGGCTCCCGCTTGCGAACACTTCTGAGTGGAATGAAGCCAACTATGACCACCACGCATCCCGTTCGAGAAAATAGGAGGGTCCAACGCCATGATGCCTGTCTCTTCTGACATTGATGCGACGACAGCCGGTTGCTGTGCCGATTGCGGGCAGCTTGTCATGCGCAGAACACCTCTTTCCGATGAGCAGGCCAAAACGGTGCGGGAGGTTTGTATCCGCTGTCTGGTCTTCGCCTACCAGCGCCGGCAGTTTGAGTCCGGCTGCTGTGGTTGAAGGGATTTCTGGCGCAAAACAAACCTGACCGGACGCATGCACGAATGATTCTCTCCGTATCGGTGGCTTTCACAGTCGTGGGCGAGCCGCAGTTGTCCTCTCCGGGGGTAGGCTTGCGACCAATCACATCTCGGATGCCCTCGCTGGACACCGTCTGCCGTACATCGGCGCCTCCGTTTGCTCTTACCTGAAGGCCTGCCTGTGGGGTGTCCAGGCTTCATCCAGTCGTAACGGTTCGCCCTCCCGTAATAAGTACAAGAACTCTCCCCGGCTGGCCGTGCCTGCCCGCTGGTTCAGCCGTTCGAGTAGGCAACCCCATCCCGGGAGCATTCCTCGAAGCTGTCCTATTGTTCGGCCCGTGCAATAGCAATATGATGGAGATGAGCATCAATCAGCCGGCTACAAGCCTCACGCTAAGTTGTCCTGCGTATGTTGCCGGCTGGTATAAATTGAGCAGCGCCGATCATATGGATCGGTCAGTCAACCGAGAAGGCCTTATACGGAAAGAAAGGGGTAGTATGCGCGTATTCCTATGGTGTTTCGTCGTATTGTGCTGTCTCCCGCAGGGTGTGAGTGCTGCTGCGGACGACTCTGCCTCCGATGTGTCGGAGACCGCACGGCTCCTGGCGATTTTGCTCGATTCCGGTCGAGTGGCGATCGGACGCAATCAAGCGCTGATCAATGATCCGGAAAACGCGCAGACGGCATTTACTCAGGAACTGTTCGCCACCCACATGACGGCCATTTTTAAAGAGCGCACCGGACATAACCTGGATGATTTGCCGAGCGCGAGTGTGCCGGCCTTGGCCAAACGATTGTTGGAACGGTTGTTGCTGGAAAGTAAAAAGACCGTGGAGAGTTTTCAGCCCGTGCTCAAAATGAAGGGGCTTAAATACAAGGGACTCATTCCCGCCACATTCGGCACGGAAGCGGCCACGCGATTTCAGAAATGGTCCGGTGTCTATTTGAAGCAGACAGCTCCTGAACACCTTCTCCGCAATGCCAATAACAAACCCGACTCGTTTGAGGTGGAACACATGAAGGAACTGAGTGCGGCAACGTTTCAGGGCAATCAGGAGACCGTCATCAGCAAGATAGAGGGCGGAAACAGCGTGCGAGTCCTGTTGCCGCTCTTTTACGAAAAGGCGTGTTTGAGTTGCCACGGAGAGCCAAAAGGCGAGCGGGATCTTACCGGTTATTCCAAGGAGGGAGGCAAGGAAGGTCAACTGGGCGGTGCGATCAGCGTAAAAATCGAGATGAACCAGCTCGCGGTTCGGTAAATCCAGAGGAGGTTCTAGCAAAAATCCTCGAGACCGGTTGTTCACTTCTCTTGTGGGTGAGTGGAGAGAGTCTTTCCAGGGCAAGTTGCATCATGTCAGCGGCGGTGTCGGCCAGGTGTGCGTCTCGTCTACCACACGTTGAACTGTTGGGCGTCACTCTATCTCGCGCCATCTACCAGTATTGTCCCCGAGAGCGGTGAAATCCCGCAGGTTCTGCGTCTGCGTTGCTTCCATCCCTTTCGGAATGGTGCTCAAATAGTGATGGAACACCGATCCTGGATGGGGCTCGATGCGAAGTGACCATGTGATGCTTTGAAGGGTTTTTTGGTGGCGGTGACCCGGATTGAACGGGTGACCCGCGGCTTATGAGTCCGCTGCTCTGCCAACTGAGCTACACCGCCACGGTCGTATCGAAGGCTGGCTGAAACGAATCGCTATCATAGCCGAATAGGCCCAGAGGTGTCTACCAACGCGTGAGGAAAACTGTGGCGCGTGTGACCGGATTGAGCAGGAGAATGCGGTCTGCGGGGGCTTGATTTGTTTGCCTTCGGTCGGCAAGATAGCCACCTTTTGATCTTGCCCACGGGTGACTATGACTCGGTCCTTCGCTCGTTGTTCCATTGCCGTGTTCGCTGCCTTCTGCCTTGTCGCTCCGCTCTCGGGGGCGTTGGGCCACGATGTCAAACCGGTAGCGAAGAAACGGTCCGGGCAGCGGGCACGCTCGTCCAGTCCTCAAATCATTCCGCAGAAGCCGCGGCCGGGGAGGCACACCGGCGAAGCCGAGAGCCTGTACTACGGTGGTGTGGCGCTTCATGCGAAGGGTCGCTACGCAGAGGCGGTGGAGACATTCAAGGCTGCGCTCCACAAGCGGCCTGACTTTCCCGAGGCTCACCACGCGATGGGGCTTTCTCTGGCGGCGCAGGGCGCTCTCGATGAAGCCATTCAGGAATATCGAGCCGCGCTGAGCGTGCAACCGGAGTTTGCCGCCATTCACAACAACCTGGGCGTGGCGTTGAGCGAAAAGGGGAAGCTTGACGAGGCGATCGAGGCCTATCGGCATGCGATCCGGCTTCAGCCAGGCAATGCCGCCCCCCATCACAATCTCGCGTTGGCGTTGGAGGCAAAGGAAGATGCCGACGGAGCGATCGAGGAATACCGCGAAACCCTACGCCTGCAACCGAACAATGCCACGGCCCATAACAACCTGGGTTTGGTCCTGCAACGAAAGGGATTGCTCGACGAGGCCATCTGGGAGTATCGCGCGGCATTACGGCTTCAGGCCGGGTCGGCGGCCGCCCTGTACAGCGTGAACCTCTGTGCCGCCTTGTTGGCGAAGGGGGAACTGGACGGCGCCATCGGGTCTGGTCACACCGCCATCCGTTTGCAGCCCGAGAATGCGGACGCCCATTACAACCTTGGCCTGGCACTGAAGGCCAAAGGGGACTTCAGCGGGGCGTTGGCGGCGTTCCGCGAAGTGTTGAAACTGGATCCCGGGCAAGGGGCTTTGCATTACGACGTGGGGCAGCTTCTCGACCGGGCCGGCGACAGCGCAGGGGCGCTGGCGGAGTATCGAGCCATGTTGATGCATCAGCCTTCCCACGCCCCCACGCAGGAAGCGGTGGCTGTGCTATTGCAGAAGCAGGGAGATCTCGACGGGGCGATTGCGGCATACCGCTCAGCGCTGCAGGCGACACCGAACAGTGTCGCGGCCCAGAACAATCTTGGGGTGGCCTTGTTGAACAAGGGGCAGGTCGACGATGCGTTGGCGGCATTTCGTGCGGCGGCCTCGTTGCAGCCCAATGATCCTGTCGCCTACTACAACTTGGGCGAGGCATTCATCGCGCGCAATCAGCGCGGCGAGGCGATTCAGTCTTACCATAGGTACATCAGGCTGGCTGAATCACAACCGGATCATCGTGACAAGGTGGAGGCGGTGCGGAAACAACTTGCGGCATTGGAGCCCTAGGCGATCGATGCAGGTGTGCGAGAGGCAGCCGTCATGTCTGCGAACCGCGCTGAGCGCCGTCATGGTCGGGCTGCTCTCTCTTCTGTCGGCGGGATGCCTCTCGCCGATTGCGCTTCACCAGGCCGTGCTTGAATATGATCGAGCGGTTGGGCGGGTTGAAGCTGAAATGTTGCTGCTCAACATCGCCCGGTCACGGCATTTTCTTCCTCAGCACTTCACCGGGGTGTCGAGTGTGGCGGCGACGTTTGAATTCCAGGCGAGCGCCGGCTTGACGCATTCCGTTGTGTCCCCGGGTCCGGATTCGCTGGGGCTTTCGTTCGGCGGCAGCATGGCCGAACGTCCGACGATGACGATTATCCCGATTCAAGGCGAGGAGTTTACCAGCCGCATCCTCACTCCGTTCGACGAAAGCCGTGTGACCTTCATGTTTCAGCAGGGCGTCGAACCCGGGATTATCCTTCGTCTGATGGCGAGCGGTATCCAGGTCAGCGGGTACGGAGAAGCCGCGTTTTATCGTAATATGCCGTTTTTTTCCGGCGAGTATCGGGAGTTCCGCCGTCGCGTCATGCATCTCTCGGCTTTGAATCTCTCGCGTGAGTTACAAATCACGCCACTAATTTTCGAACAGACGGTGGCACTGCCGCTCTCCGCACGATCGGGCTCCGGCGACCTGGTGCGAGGGCTCGATAAAATTCTCGACGCGATGGATCGAGGGTATGCCATCGGCGGGACCAGCGAGGAACCGTTCCTGACCGTCCGACGGCAGGTTACCGGGAGGACCGTGATCACCAATTACGATCCTATGCAATTGCCCAATGAGGAACGCCGGTTGTTGCATGAGGAGGCGCAGCGGTATCCGCGCAACTACATTCTCATCGACATCCGGCCGGACGGTCCTGGCGGAGACTATCCCCTGCATGGATTTCTGGTCATCCGAAGCTTCAACAAGATCATGCGATTTCTGGCCAACGGCATTGCCGCCGATCCCGAATTCGAGGTCGACTCCGACGAGCGTACGGGGCCCGTCGTGCTGAATCCCGTGCGGACGTTGGATATCGGCGAGACCGCCTCACGACCGGACAATGCCGCGTTTGCCGTGAAGTTCGAAGACCGCTGGTATTCGATCGGCAAGGCCTCCCATGACGACGGCAGGTTGGATCCGTGGAATCTCGGCACCTTCCGTGTGTTGGCGCAACTCTTTCAAATGACGGTTACCGACATTTCAAAGACCCCGACTCCGGCGATCACCATTGCCAAGTAATCCTGCCTGGCGCGCTGTTGGCCGCGGCACGTCGACGCCGGGCTTGCGTCGTCAGGACGCGATCACGACGAGGGCCGGGACGCTGCTGATGCCGAATCTATCCAAGGAGTAACGACGCAGCAGCCAGTGCCATGACGGCAGGAGGACCGCCTGCCGGATCCTGACCGATACTGTGAAAGGAGCATATCGATGATGACCGGATTCTCGATCGAGACCGCCGGGCCATGGCTGATCAGCATGGCCACCAGCGTGGGCCTCGCCAGTTTACGGATCGTCTTGGTACTCGCGATCGGGTACGTGGCGATTCGGTTCGTGCGCCTGGGTTTGCGCGAGGTGGAACGAGTGATGATTGTGGCCAGCGATAAGCCGGACCAGGAGTCAGGAGTGGCTGCCAAGCGGGCGGCTACCCTGACGGGAATTCTGAGAACCATCGCATTGTCGGCGCTCTGGGCGATCATCATCATTGAGTCGCTGCAAGTGGCGGGATTGGATATTGCCCCGATTTTGGCCGGCGCCGGCATTCTGGGCCTCGCCGTCGGCTTCGGCGCGCAACACTTGGTCCGCGATCTGATGAGCGGATTCTTCATCATTCTGGAAGATCAGATCCGGCTCGGAGATGTTGCCGTGATCAACGGGACGGGCGGGCAGGTTGAGACGATTACCTTCAGAACGATCTCGTTACGCGATTTCTCCGGGGTGGTGCATATTTTCCCCAATGGCGGGATCACTTCCTTGTCCAATATGACCAAAGACTGGTCGGCATTCGTCCTCGATATGGGCGTGGCCTATCGTGAGGATACGGATCGGGTAGTGGAGGTCATGCGGGCGGTGGGCGAAGCACTGCGCCAGGACCAGGACTTCAGCGCGCTGATCCTTGAACCGATTGAAATCGTCGGGGTCGAAAATTTTGCCGATAGCGCCGTGACGATTCGCGCGCGAATCAAAACGAAACCGATTGAGCAATGGAAAGTCGGACGTGAATACCGGCGCCGTCTCAAAAAAGCATTCGATGCCCAAGGTATCGAAATTCCCTTCCCGATGCGCAACCTGGTGATGGGAGGCACCAACCCGCCATTGAAGGTCGAGGTGATCGCCGGTCTGGGCCTTGGAAAGGGCTAGTCCGCCTTCTCCATGAGCATGTCTGCTGCACTCGCCGGTGTACTGCTGCGACAGGCCTTCGGCCGGCGGGCTCGCCCCAGGCCCCTCACCGTCCTGTACGAATGCGCCGCGGGTCCTCCGGCTCCGGGCGCCGGTCTCGAAACGTGACTCGCCTTACTCATGACGGTTCGTCATGAATAAGGCGGGCCTGGGGACTGAGCGATCAGTCGTCTGCGTCAACCCCGTTGGTCTGCGATGCACGCGTGCCCGCCATCTGTACCGGCATGTGGTCGGGGGCTGTGGGCATGGCTTCCCTCACGTTCTGCGTGCGGCGGTAATCGTCCAATCGGCGATGAACGATGCCTTCCGAGAGACCGGGATAATAACCCTTCAGCGCCTGCCTGCCGGTCGCCGCTGTGATGCCATCGCGATGACGCCGGATTTCACTGAGCCGTTGCGTCACTCGTTGCCGTACAGCGACCTCAAAGGCATCGGCCAACTCCCACACCGTCGTTCGCCCCTCGAATCTGGTCTGTTGCTCGGCATAGAGCACTGTGGCCACCAGCGCCAGCAGATCTTCTCCGACGGATTCAATCCGGTTCTGCACCCGTTGCTCATCTTGAAACGAGGCCTGGAAGCGCACCATCGCATAGAAAATTTCGCGCGCCAGGCGTCGACCGGTTCGTTCGACATATCTGACGACAGGCCCGACCTGCGGATGGACAAAGGTCGGACCGGTCGGCAACGGGCGTCTCAGCCATTGCCGCAGGTACCAGGGCGCATAAAACCCGGCCAGCTTTACGACCTGCTTGAGCTGGTCGAGGATGGAAAGTTCCCCGGAATAGAGCGGTTTGGCGCGATCCAGATGATGGCTCAACCCCTCACGCACGATAAACGGCCGAAGGATATCCGTGGCTCCCTCGCCGATGCGATACATCTCCGCGTCGCGCACGAGTTGCTCGATCCCGAAGGCCGCTTCGCCGCGCGCCATTTTGGACGCAGCGGTTTCGTACCCCATGCCGCCGAACAGAATTTGCGCATCGCGTAGAAATTGAATCGTGTGCTCGGAACAGAAGATTTTGGCGACTGCGGCTTCAATGCGGATGTCATGTCGGTGTTGATCGGCCAGTCGCCAAACCAGCATCGAGAGCGCTTCCATGGCATACAGATGAGCGGCCATGTCTCCGAGCCGAATCTGCTGGGTTTGACGTTCGCCCAGCGGTTTGTGAAAGGTGACCCGGGCGTTGGCCCTATCCAGGGTGGGGTGCCAGGCCTGCTTTGCCATGCCGAGACAAATGGCCGGAATGCTGATCCCGCGCCCCACGTTCAGGATCGTCAGGGCATACTTCAACCCCTTCCCCACCTCGCCGATCACGTTCTCGACTGGAACCCGAACCTGCTGCATCGTCATATGGGCGTTCTCGATCCCGCGGCACCCTTCGAACTGGCAGCGCTGACGGACCTGCACGCCCGGCGCGGACATGTCCAGGATGAAGGCTGTGTGAACCCGATCGTCGGCTCCATGTCCCTCTGGCGCCGGCATCCATGTCGTCTGTCCATCGCGTACCACGCGTCGCGCCGGAACGCGGGCGATGAGCGTGGCATACCGCGCGATCGGCCCATTCGTACACCAGAGTTTTTCGCCGTTCACAATGAAGTGGCCGCCGGTGGCGTCGAGGACCGCCTGGGTCCGCACATTCGCGGCGTCGGAGCCGGTCAGCGGTTCCGTGAGGGCGAATGCGGAAAGGGCTTCCGTCGCCACCAGCGGAAGATACCTCTGCTTCTGGTCTTCGCTGCCGAACAGGAGGATCGGCATGGCGATCCCGATGGATTGGGGCACGGCCACCGTCAAAGCGAGAATGTTGCTCCAGCTCGCGATCACCGTGAGGACGCGGCCATAGTTGGTAGAGGAGAAGCCCAGCCCGCCATAAGCCTTCGGAATTTTCATGCCCAAGGCTCCGAGTTTGAACAGGCCTTGAATCACTGATTCGGGAATTTTCGCCTCGCGCTCGATCTCATCCGGATCCACCTCCTGCCGCAGAAACACCTCGACCTGTTTGCAGAAGGCGGCGCCGGCCGCTTGTTCCTCGGGAGGCTCGGGAGGCGTCAGCAGCAACTCGAAGTCCGGCCGGCCGTCAAACAGTCCGGCGAGAAAACTTGCCCCGGTCAAGCGTTCCCGCGCTTCCTCGATCCGTTCGAATCCTTTGAAGAGCGTGCTCATGAATGACCTCACCCGGTCTATTCAATCACTGATCCTTGAACTGTCTGTCACGATACTGGGCCAGGATTCCTGCCAACCTGGCTTTTAACTCCAACCGCTTGGGTTTCCCCGTCGAGGTGTAGGGCACGTCATCACCCAGCAGCACGACTTTCGGTTGTTTGGCGAAGGGGAGCCGCGTGCGGCAATGCGCCAACAGCTCGGCTTCGCTCGGGGCGGAAGCGGGATCTTTCGGCACCACATAGGCCGCGATTTCTTCGCCGTAGTAGCGGTTCTCGAACGGCAGGGCCATCGCAAATTTCACGGCCCGGTGCGTCTTCAGGACGTCATCGATTTCCAAAGGAGAAATGTTCACCCCGCCGCGGATGATGAGTTCCTTCAGGCGTCCCGACACAAAAAAGAACGGCCGCCCCCGGTCGTCAGGGATATAGAATCCCTCATCGCCTGAGCGGAACCATCCCCATCGGAAGGCAGCTTCGTTGGCATCATCCCGATGAAAATAGCCGGCACAGACGGTGCGCCCGCGAATGCAAATCTCTCCGCGGGCGCCCTGGGGCAGAGACTGTCCCCGGTCGTCCAGGATCGTCATCATATTGTGGCGGAGCGGCACTCCGACGGAGGGGAACTCATATCCGGTGAGCCAGTGACGGTGCTGCTCCTGCGTCAAATCGTTCGGCAGAAAACAGGAGTAACAGGTGGTCTCGGACAGGCCATATCCATGGCGGATCGGGACCCCGAAACGATCTTCGAAGCGTATAGCGGTATCCTTCAACAACGGCCCGGCGCCGCAGATCACGCCGCCGAGACGGGTCAAATCGTAGGGGGCGAGGTCCTCGCCGGCATCGAGAAGAAATTCGAGCAGCGTGGGAACGACGCTGACCGAGGTGACCTGTTCCTCATGGACCCTTCGCCAGAAACTCTCGGTCTTAAATTTCCGGTTCAGCACCAGGCTGCCTTTGCAGTACAACGGGGTAATCAGCGTGACGACAATGCCATTCACATGGTGGATGGGCAGGACACACATCACACGATCATTGATGCCGAAGGTGTGCCAGCCCGCGATGGCATCCGCATCGATCAAGAGATTGGCCACCGTCAGGATGACCCCCTTGGGCGGGCCGGTTGTGCCGGAGGTGTAGACGATCAGCGCATGATCGTCGAGCTGCGACGTCGACGGAGAGAGGCGGCGAGAGCGGGCCGCGCCGTTCGGAGGTGGCTTCTTCCCGATCCTGTTGCTGTCGAGCAGACCGGCGTCTCCGAGGGCGATAACATTGCGCAACCCCGGAATGTCCGATTGGAGCGCGCACAGTTCGTCATAGGCGTCCTGCCAGCAGACGACGGCTGACACCTCCGAATGTTCCAGAATGTAGCGTTTCTTCTCACGCGGCTCCTCGATGTTGATCGGTACGACCGCGACTCCCAGCGTCCAGGCCGCGAAATAGGCCAGCACCGTCACATCATGGTTGAAGAGCAGCGTGGCGATCCGGTCTCCCCGGGTCAGGCCGAACCTGGAATGGAAGACCCCGGCCAGCCGTTCGACGATCGTTCCCAGTTCGGCATAGGTATAGGTCCGGCGCAGACGGCGATCGTCGTCGCAGAAGGTCAGGAAATTCCTGGCGGCGAGCTGCGGGTCGTAGACGCGTGATCGAAAAAACTCCGCGAACGACACCCAGGGCAGATCCGTCGCGCGTCCCGCCGCGTCGCGAGCCTGCTGGATATGGTCATGCGCGTCGCTCAAGAGGTTCATACGCCCTCGGCGCGGGGCCCGTATAGAGCGCCCGTGGTCTGATCAAACGGTTGTGTTCCTGCTGCTCGATGACATGCGCGCACCAGCCGGTAATGCGTGAACAAACGAACAAGGGCGTGGACAGTTCACGCGGGATGCCCATCAGGAGATAAGCCACGGCCGTATAAAAATCGAGATTCGGGCGGAGTCCCTTTTCCTCCAGCATGAGCCGATCGAGCGTGGCGGCAATCTGATACCAATTCCGATCGCCGCAGAGATCGCTCAATCGTTCGGCGTGGCGCTGGATGATGGCCGACCGGGCGTCGCCTTGCCGGAGCACGCGATGGCCGAAGCCCATCACCCGCCGCTTGTGCGCGAGGGTCTCGCGCA
Organism: Nitrospira sp. CR1.1; assembly: GCA_014055465.1. Lineage (NCBI taxonomy): Bacteria > Pseudomonadati > Nitrospirota > Nitrospiria > Nitrospirales > Nitrospiraceae > Nitrospira > Nitrospira sp. CR1.1. The sequence goes on along the minus strand of WIAF01000003.1, from coordinate 233,773 downwards.
GCCAGAATTCCACGCGCTCAGGTCGGCCGATCTCGATCAACATCGCGGCCACCGCTTCATTGGCGCCTCCATGGAGGGGGCCTTTCAGCGCGGCCACTGCCGCCGTGATGGCGCCATGCAGGTCGGTGAGGGTGGACGCGGTGACCCGGGCGGCAAAGGTGGAGGCATTGAACTCATGTTCCGCATACAAGATCAATGAGACATTCAGCGCCTGCGCCATGGCCTCGCCGACCGTACCCTGCCGGCGTCCTGCGACGAGTGACAGGAGGTTCTCGGCGAAGCTCCCCCGTGTGTCCGGCCTCGCGGGCTGCCGGCCAGCCATGACCTGGTAGCTGTCGGCGATCAGGTGCGGGATTTGAGCCAGCAATCGGACTGATTTGCGGAGATTCGCCGCGCGGGACCCGTCTTGCGTATCGGGATCGTTCAGCCCGAGCAGGGAAATCCCGGTTCGCAACAGGTCCATCGGATGCATGGCGGGACGCAGGCTCTCGACGAAGCGTTGCACCTGCTCGGGGAGCGAACGATTGCGCGCCAGCTGATCTGAGAACTCCTCCAGCTCCTTTTGTACGGGGAGACGACCGAAGAGCAGCAGGTAGGCGACTTCTTCAAAACTGCTCCGGTCGGCGAGGTCGCCGATCGCATACCCTCGATACCGCAGTCCCGCTGCTCCTTCATCCACCTGGCAGATCGCCGATTCCCCGGCGATGACACCCTCCAGCCCCGGGCTGTACTCAGGATGATCCGGGGCCTTCACCACGGGCTGCTCGTGCATGGTCTGGTTCATGGGACCTCCGCATCGATGCTGCGCCATCTTCGTAGCGAATCAGGTCGTACAACTCCTGCCTGGTCATCATGTGATCGAGCCAATTCCGCTGGGAGCCGAAGAACTTCAGCTCCGATAGCAGTTGTTCGACCGCCCGGGCCGCGACACGTAACGTGCTCACAGGAAACAGCACCGCGTGATACCCCAGTGCGTGAAACTCGTCCACGCTGAGATAAGGCGTGCGGCCGAACTCCGTCATGTTGGCGATCAGCGGCGCACGGATGCCCGCGTTCCGTATTTCTCGTGAAAAGGTCTCGAACTCTTCAGGTGACAAGAGAGCTTCTGGAAACAGCATATCCGCCCCGGCCTCAGCATAGGCCTGCGCCCGTTGGATTGCGGCCTTGAGTCCATCGACGGCTCGCGCATCGGTGCGCGCCACGATCAGAAAATTCTGATTGCGCCTCGCGCTCACGGCGGCAGTGATCTTGGCGACCATATCGCCGGTGTGAACAATGCGTTTCCCCTCCAGATGCCCGCATTTTTTGGCCGCCTCCTGATCTTCGATCTGCATACCGGCGAGTCCGGCGCGTTCGAATTCCCGGACGGCGTCCATCACCATTGAAGGAGGCCCGTATCCCGTATCCGCATCGACGATGGCGGGAATCGCCACCGCCCTCGCAATGGCGCCCGCCTCTTCAGCCATGTCTGCCAACGAAATGAGGCCGATGTCCGGCAGGCCCCGCGCGGCGGATACGGCGGCTCCGGACACGTAGACGGCTTCAAATCCGGCCCGTTCGATTTGAATGGCGGTCAACGCATTGCAGGCTCCCGGGACGGCCACCGTGCGCCTGGCCAATACCTCACGCAATCGTTGCCCTTTGTCGCCGGTCGATTGATCGTTGGTCATGATCGCACCCTCACCAGCGGCATCATCGCGGCGATGTCCTGCTGTGCTTCAAGGCGCCAGACGAAATCGAGCAGGCGGTGAAGTTGTGGGCGGTCGAGACGCCTGGATGCCAGGCGACGGAGTTTGTCTTCCACTTCCCGATCAGACAACGGATGGCCTGGATGGCCGAGCGGTTGATCCACCTGCCGGCTGTACGTCGATCCTTCTGCAGTCCTGATCGTGAGGCGGGTCGGCATTGTGGTCGGGTATCGGTGTTCGAGTTCCGGCAGCTTGACGACGTGGATCTTCTTCATCAGCTCGTGAAGACGCGGATCTCGCAGCCGTTTCGGGCTGAAGGAATTCATGGTCACGCGGCCGTCGACGAGGGCCACCGCCACGCAATAAGGGAAGCTGTGGTCGGCCGTTTCCCTCGTCGAGGGCTGCCATTTTTCCGGGTCACGGCCGATAATTTCGATGGCGACATCGTAACTGCCGATCTCCACATCGGCCAGCTCGGCGAGGTAGCCCCGTCCTTGCGTCGCGATCAGCTCCGCCCGCAAGGCCAGGGCGGCTTCGACGGCGCTTTGGGCGTGGTACTCCACGGGAAAGTGTTTGATGCAGGTGTTGAGAATTTTGAAAGGCACCGGCTCTCCCCCGGGCATAGCCTCTCCGCCCAACATCGGCAATTCGAAGAGGCCGGAGACCAGCTTCATGAACCCCTTGTCGCCTTCGAAAATCGGGGCGGGCCCGGTCATACCGCGCCGGGCGAGCAGGGCGGCGAACATGCCGTTGCGCGCCGCGTTGGAAAACGCGCAGGCCTTCCACATCGACAGGTCGCCGACCCTGGTCTGACGCAGGGCGATATTGGCCACGCCGGCCAGATTCACGGCCTGCCGGGTCTGCGCTTCCGTGAGCTGAAGGACGTTGGCGATGCCGAGCGCGGACGAGACCGGTCCATAGGTGACATGGTCCCAGCCCCGGGGCCGCAGGGCGGCTGCGTCACAGAGCCGGCATTGGATTTCATAGGATACGGTGAGAGCCTGGATAACGGCCTTGCCGGAAGCATGGGCTGTTTCGCCGGCAGCGAGGACCGCCGCGAGATTGTCCGAGGGATGGGCCGGCTCTTTCGACAGATAGGTATCGTTGAAGTCGAGATAACGGACCATGGCTCCGTTGGCGAAGGTCGCGAGGTCGGGAAGGGTCCTCTGATTTGTTCCCCACACCGTCGCCCCGCCGGGAACCTTTGCGGTGAGCGCCATCTCGCGGGCGATCTTGCACGGGGTCGCAGTCCAGGCGCCAAGTGCGCACCCGAGGCTGTCCAGGATGCGCCGCTTCACCTCATGGACCACGTCGCCGGGCAGGTCATGAAACCGGAGCGACTGCGTATAGTGCGCTAGGCGGTCGGCCAGCATGCGCCACCTCACGGCAAACGCCACAACAGTTATCCTGCGCTCGACCCGCGATTGATGAAAAGTCCTCTCCGCTTATGGAGTTCCGGGCTGTCCAGATCCCGCCACCGTTCGTGCTCGGCGATGACCGCAATCAGTTCCGCGATACCGTCCCCCGTCACCGCAACGGTGCGAATCACCGTCTTGCACCATTCACGCAAATCGCGCAGGGCCGCATCCGCCCCTTCCCGATCACCCTTGTTCACCACGACGATGTCCGCGATCTCCAACAGTCCCGCCTTCATCGCCTGGACGTCGTCGCCGAGTCCCGGCGCGACGACCGCCACCACCGTATGGACGGCATGCATGACCTCGAGTTCGTTCTGCCCGACGCCGACTGTCTCGATCAGAATCACGCCATAACCAGCGGCGTCCAGGACCCGGGATGCCTGCCCCGTCGCTTCCGCGAGCCCGCCTTGGTGGCCGCGTGTCGCCATACTGCGGATATAGACCTGTGGATCATCCGCGTGCCGCTGCATTCTGATGCGATCGCCGAGCACGGCGCCGCCCGTCACCGGGCTGCTAATATCCACCGCCAGCACACCAACCTTCTGTCCCAGGCGGCGGTAGGCGATGATCAGCTGATCGATCAAGGCGCTCTTTCCCGTGCCGGGATACCCGGTGACGCCGATGACGAAGGCGCGATTCGGCGAAGGCGCCAACTGTGTCAGCACCGCCGTTCCGGCGGGGTCCCGGTTTTCGAGCAAGCTGATGACGCGCGCCACGGCTCTGATATGACCGGCTCCTACCTGTTTCGCGAGCTCGGCGGCATTGTGCGTGAAGAATGATCGACCTGCAGTGACCGGGTTCATGTCACACCTTTAGGGCCGGTTGCTGAATGCCGGGCGGCAATATGTGTGAAAGCCGCGAGCGCAGGGGGTGTCCGATCCATGCGCTCAACCGGTGTGCGCAGCCGACCACGAGCCCTTCGTCTACCGGGACCGAAGCGCCGGATGCCTTCAGAGCGAACACCACGTCTTCCGTCGCAACGTTGCCGGATGCGCCGGGCGCAGAGGGACAGCCGCCCAGGCCGCCTGCCGAGCAATCGAACGCGGTGATCCCATAGTCCTCCCAGGCCGTGAGCACATTGGCGATGGCCATGCCGTAGGTGTCATGCACGTGGAGCGACAGGCGGAGCGGTTCGATACGCGGCATGACGGTATCGAGCAAGGCGCGGAGATCGGCGGGCGAGGCCTTGCCGAGCGTGTCTCCCAGAGAGACTTCATCCACGCCGAGATCGAGCAGCCGCATCATGACATCCAGCACCAGCAGCGGCGCCATGCGACCCTCGTACGGGCACCACAGGGCCGTGGAGAGATAGCCCCGCACCAGCATGCCGTCTCGTTTAGCTCCCTGGATCACCGGCTTGAAGCGGACCAGGGATTCGTGCACGGTCGCCTTGATGTTATGGCGCGTGAAACTGTTCGAGGCGGCTGTGAACACGGCGATCTTCCGCACCGCCGCCGCCCGAGCCCGTTCAAGGCCCCGTTCGTTCGGCACCAGGGCGGAATAGGTCACGCCGGGGGTTCGTTCGATGGCGCGGAAGACTTCGTCGGAGTCCGCCAGTTGCGGAATGGCGGCGGGCGAGACAAAGGAACCGGCTTCAATTTCCGCCACGCCGGTTTGCGACAGGGCGTTGATCAGATCGATCTTGCGCGCCGTCGGCACGAACACCGCTTCATGTTGCAGCCCGTCACGAGGCGACACCTCAGTGATCCGGACAGGCAAGCGGCGGGAGTCATCTGTGACGAGAGACAACATCGTCCGACGTGGTCGCCTCCTGCTGTGGCTTCCGCTCGCGCGGCTTGGCCCACGAGGGGAGCCGTTTTTCGAGAAAGGCCCGAAGTCCCTCGGCGGCCTCCGGCGCGCAGCGAGCGCGGGCATGGTATTCCGGGCCCAGTGCGAACCGCTCCTTCTCCGGCAAGGACCGCATCCGGTGAAACATCAATTTGCTTTCCCTGGTCGCAGAGGGAGCCAGCCGCATGATTGCGTCGGTCAATTCGGTGATGCGATCATCCAGATTGCGTTGAGGGACGACATCATGCGCCAGGTTGTATCGCTGGGCAGTCGATGCGCAAAATGTCTCGCCGCTCAACCCGTACCGCCGGAGGAACGATTCGCCCGCTTTGTGTAACAGAAATGGCGTGATCACGGCGGGAATCAAGCCGAGTCTGGGTTCACTCAAAGCAAACATCGCATCCTCCGCCGCCACCACGATGTCGCAGACCGCCATGAGGCCGAGTCCCCCTCCGAACGCCGATCCCTGCACCCGGGCGATCACGGGACAAGGGGACTCATCGATGGTGCGAAACATGCGCAGCAGTTGATGGGCGTCGCGCATCGCCAGCGTGTCTTGGACCGGCCCGTCGGATTGCATCCATTGAAGATCGGCTCCGGCGCAAAAAACCGGCCCGGCAGCGGCGAGTACGATTCCTCTGAGCGAGGGATCCTGCGCCAGGTCTTCGAACGCTTCTCTGAGCTCCGTCATCATCCGGCCGTCGAAGGCATTGCGACGGTCGGGTCGATTGAGCGTCACCCGCGCAATATCGCCATTCGAATCAAGCGCGAGGGTGGTGAATCGCTGCATGCTGACCTCCTATAGCTGCTCACATACGAAACACGGGCGCCCGGCTTTCCTTCACGGGCGTGGATGCTGCGAGATCCAGGCACAAGCCCAGGACGCGGCGCGTGTCGACAGGATCAAGAATGCCGTCATCCCACAGGCGGGCGCTGCTGAAATACGGACTGCCTTCCTGCTCGTATTGCCGCACGGTGGCATCGGTGATTTTGCGGCGTTCGTCATCCGCCAGGGCGGCCTTCTCCCGCGTCCGTTGTTGTTCCTTCACCGTGACCAGCACCTGCGCAGCCTGTTGCGCGCCCATCACCGAAATGCGGGCGTTGGGCCAGGTGAACAGGAATCTGGGGCTGTATGCCCGCCCGCACATAGCATAGTTGCCTGCTCCGTGGGAAGCGCCGATCAGGACCGTGAACTTGGGGACTTCCGCGGTCGAGACTGCCTGAACCATCTTGGCGCCGTCCTTGATGATGCCGCGGCTCTCATAGTCTTTTCCGACCATGAAGCCGGTGATGTTTTGCAAAAAGACGAGGGGCACGCGGCGCCGGGAACAGAGCTGGACGAAATGCGCGCCTTTCAGCGCCGATTCCGAGAGGAGCACGCCATTGTTGGCGACGATCCCCACCAGGTGCCCCATCCACTGTGCGAAGCCGCAGACCAGCGTGGAGCCGTAACGCGCCTTGAATTCATGGAAGCGGCTCCCGTCCACGAGCCGTGCGATGACCTCTCGGACTTCCCATTTTTGGCGGGGGTTGGCCGGAATGAGTCCGTACAGATCCTCTGCGGGATAGAGAGGTTCGTCGATTGGCTCCCGGCGAAGCCTCGGTGGCCGCCGTCCCAGGGTGGCCATGATCGAACGGCAGGTTTCCAGGGCATCGTGGTCGTCTTCCGCCAGATGGTCGCTGACGCCGGACAGGCGCGTGTGCAGATCAGCGCCGCCCAGTTCCTCGGCGGTCACTTCCTCGCCGGTGGCGGCTTTGACCAGAGGCGGTCCGGCCAGATAGATCGTGCCGGTTCCTTTGACGATGACATTCTCATCACACATCGCCGGCACATAGGCGCCGCCGGCTGTGCACATGCCCATGACGACCGCGATTTGAGGAATGCCCGCCGCCGACATGCGCGCCTGATTGAAGAAGATCCGTCCGAAATGGTCCTTGTCGGCGAAGACATCGGCTTGCATCGGGAGAAACACGCCTCCGGAATCCACGAGGTAGATCGCGGGCAGCCGGTTCTCCAGCGCGACGGCCTGCGCGCGAAGGTGTTTGGTGATGGTCATGGGGAAGTAGGTGCCGCCTTTGACTGTGGCATCGTTGGCTGCGATGACACAGGAACGCCCGGACACCGAGCCGATGCCGGTAATCAGTCCGGCCGACGGAACCTGATTGTCATAGAGGCCGAAGGCGGCGAGCGGGCTCAGTTCCAGCCAGGGCGAGCCGGGGTCGAGCAGCGCGGAAATCCGTTCGCGAGCGGTCAGTTTGCCGCGTTGCTTGTGGAGCGCAAGGGCGTCCGTCGAGCCGCCTGCCCGCACCAGCGCCAGGTGTTTCCGCAGGTCGGCTATTAGGCCTTCGTAATGAGCCTGACCCCGCCGGAAATCTTCCGATTCTCGCCGTACCGAGCTGTTCAGGACACGCATGGCCGGAATCCTCTCACCATTCGGCTCGAAGCCCGTTCACAAATTCCACGATGTCGTTCATCGGTGTGGCGGGCCGGAATAACATCTGCACACCTGCCGCCTTTAAGCGCGGCACATCCTCGTCGGGAATGATGCCTCCGCCGAAGAGCACGATGTCTCCCGCGCCCTGTTCCCGAAGAAGTCCCAGAATCCGGGGGAATAACGAATTATGGGCGCCGGAATGGATGCTGAGGCCGATGGCCTGCACGTCTTCCTGGATGGCGGTGGCCACGATCTGTTCGGGGCTCTGGTGCAGTCCGGTGTAAATGATCTCGATCCCCGCATCACGGAGCGCGCGGGCGACCAGCTTCACACCCCGGTCGTGCCCGTCCAATCCCACCTTGCCGATCAAGATACGCAGGGGTGTTGCCGCTACGGCCATAGGTTCACCTCCTGGAGGACATATTTTCCATCCACGTTTTTGTTGACGTATCCCGCTTGAACCAGCGGGTCGTGTTCGAAGATCAACAACCAATGTTCTTCGCAGGCGCGCTCCAACACCCGTCGTTTGCTGTCGAGTGTCTGGATGGGATTGAGGTCGTACCCCATGATGTAGGGGAGAGGCAGATGGGACACCGTGGGAATGAGGTCGCCCAGGAAAAACGCGACCCGGCCTTCAGATTCCACTTGAACGCTCTGATGGCACCGCGTATGCCCGGTCGTGACGACGGCCGTCACGCCAGGCAGCAGTTCCGTATCACCCTGGAGAAATGCCCACTGATTCGCTTCTGCCACCGGCATGAAATTGTCGCGGCGATAACTGGCCCTGGTTCGTTCGTTGGCCTGGGTCGCATCGGCATATTCGCCCTGCTGCACATAGTAGGTCGCCTTGGGAAACGCCGGGATCACTCCGCTGGTCCCGTCGCTCGTTGTATTGCCTCCGGCATGGTCGAAGTGCAGGTGCGTATTGACCACCAGATGAATGTCGTCGCGACTGAGGCCCCGCTGATTGAGGGATTGCTGCAGCGTCGGCGTCCGTTCAACGGCAAACATCGAGTCAAACTTTGCATCCTCCTTATCGCCGAGACCCGTGTCCACCAAGACGTACTTGCCGTGGGCCCGGATGAGCAGGCAGGTCAGGCTGAGCGGAATGCGATTCAGCTCATCCGCCGGGCAGCATGTTTGCCAGAGGGTTTTGGGCACGACACCGAACATGGCCCCGCCGTCGAGCCTGAACCGGCCATCGGTCACCGGATAGATGTCAAACGCTCCGAGTTTCATATCCCACAGATCTTCTTCAGATCCCGCTTCTCACGTTCCAATCAGCCGCGGCGCGGCCTCACAATACCACCGGTTCTCGATAGGTCCCATAAACTTCCTTCAGCGCGGCGCAAATCTCGCCGAGTGTCGCTTTTGCTTTCACGGCGTCAATCAATGCCGGCATGAGATTCTGATGACAGGTTGCCATTTCCTGCAGCTCTTCCAGCGAGCCGGCCATCTTGAAGGGATCGCGGGATTTTCTGAGATCGCAGAGGCGCGCCACCTGTTCCTGTTCCACCTCCGGTCCGATCTTCAGAATGGGAATGGATCGATGCTCCTCCTCTTTATGCTCGGTCACTCCGACGATGCTCCGTTCCTGCCGCTCGATATCGCGCTGGTACCGTTGTGATGCATCCAGGATCTCCCGCTGTGGAAAGCCGCGCTCGATCGCGCACACCATGCCGCCCAGCCCGTCCAGTTTCCGGAAAAGTTCCAGCGCGCCTTCTTCCAGGCGGTTCGTCAGCGACTCGACAAAATAGGACCCGCCCAACGGGTCGACCGCATTGACGGTTTCGCTTTCCGCCGCGATGATCTGCTGCGTCCGCAGCGCCAGCTTCACGGCTTCTTCCGTTGGCAGGGCCAGGGTTTCGTCCATCGAATTGGTATGGAGGGATTGGGTGCCGCCGAGCACGGCGGCGAGGGCCTGCAGCGTGGTGCGCACCACGTTGTTCAACGGCTGTTGCGCGGTGAGGGAGCAACCGGCGGTTTGGGCGTGGCAGCGGAGCTGGAGCGACCGGGGGTTTCTCGGATGGTACCGCCGTTCCATTTCCCGGGCCCAGAGTCGCCGGGCGGCGCGGAATTTCGCAATCTCTTCAAAAAAATCATTGTGGACGTTAAAGAAAAAAGATAGCTGCGGCGCAAACGCATCCACGTCGAGTCCGGACTTCACGGCTGCCTCGACGTAGGTCAGCCCGTTGTAGAGCGTGAAGGCCAGTTCCTGAACCGCCGTCGAGCCTGCCTCCCGGATGTGATACCCGCTGATGCTGATCGGATGCCATTTCGGGACGTGAGCTGCGCAATAGGCGACCGTGTCGACAATCAACGCCAGGTGCGGTTCCGGCGGAAACAACCATTCCTTCTGGGCGATGTACTCCTTCAGAATATCGTTCTGAATCGTGCCGCCCAGCCGGTCGAACGGGATCCCGCGTTTTTCGGCCACGGCCAGATACATGGCGAAGAGCACGGCGGCTGGTCCATTGATCGTCATGGAGGTCGTGACCTGATCGAGGGGGATGCCGTCGAACAACCGCTCCATGTCGGCGAGGGATGAAACGGCCACCCCGCAATAGCCCACTTCGCCGCGCGCCAGGGGGTCATCAGCGTCGAGACCCATGAGGGTCGGCAGGTCGAAGGCGACGCTGAGTCCGGTTTGACCGTGGTCCAACAAATACTGAAAGCGTCTGTTCGTGTCGTCCGCGGAGCCGAACCCGGCGAATTGCCGCATGGTCCAGAGCCGGCTGCGGTACATGCCTGGGTAGCAGCCGCGGGTGTAGGGAAAGGCACCCGGTTGGCCGAGGTCCCGTTCGGCGTTCCAGCCCTTGAGATGATCGGGACCGTAACACCGTTCGATATCCAGACCGGAGAGTGAGGTGAATCGGGATTTCCGCTCATTCATGACGCGTTCCTCCAATCACGGAACAGAAACGTCAGGTCAGGTGCATCGCCGGCTGATCTCCGTACTGATAGAATCCATGCCCGCTTTTCCTCCCGAGCCACCCGGCTTCCACGTATTTTCGCAAGAGGGGGCAGGGGCGGAACTTCGGATCCCCCAGGTCTTGATGCAGCACCTCGCAGATGGCGAGGACGGTATCCAGGCCGATGCGGTCTGCCAGCGCCAGCGGACCCACAGGGTGGTTGGTGCCTTCCACCATCGCCAGGTCGATGGCTTCCGCCGTGGCCACTCCGTCCTCCAGCGCGAAAATGGCTTCGTTGATCATGGGAATGAGGACCCGGTTGACGATGAAGCCGGGAAAATCCTTGCAGACGACGGCGGTTTTTCCTGCGCGTCGAACGAGTTCACGCGCGAGGTGCATCGTCTGCTCGGAGGTGCCGATGGCGCGGACGACCTCGACGAGTCGCATCACCGGCACAGGGTTCATGAAATGGATGCCGACGACACGGTCGGGGCGGCCGGACACCGTGCCCAGGCCGGCAATAGAAATCGAGGAGGTATTGCTGGCCAACAGGGTAGAGGGTTCGCAGATCTGCCCCAGTTGCGCAAAGAGCGCCCGTTTCATGACGGGATCCTCCGGTATCGCTTCGATTACCACCTGCGCCTCCCGCAGCCGTTGCATGTGCCGTATCGGATGGATGATTGCCATGGCCGATCCGGCCTGATCGCCCCGCAACGCTCCTTTTTCCACGGCTTTCGTGATGCCCTGCCAGATTTTTCTGGTCGCTTCCTCCAGCGCCTCTTCCGTTACATCGACCAGCAGCACATTCCACCCGGCGGTCGCCAGCACCTGAGTGATCCCGCGCCCCATCTGCCCCGCGCCGATGACCCCGATGGTTTTGATGTCGTCAATCGTCATGGGTGATTCCACGCCTGCTGTTTCCGCTCCCGCGTCCTCACTGATGCTGCATTTTTTTCGGCCGCTCCACAAGGAGCGCGAGTGCTTCTCCGCCGCCGATACAGAGGCTTGCCAGTCCGCGGCGGGCATCACGCGCCTCCATGGCATACACCAAGGTGGTGAGGATCCTCGCCCCGGTGGCTCCAATGGGATGCCCCAGGGCGACCGCGCCGCCGTTGACGTTGACGTTCTTGGCGTCCAATCCGAGCTCGCGGTTGATGGCCAAGGACACGGCTGAGAAAGCTTCATTGATTTCAAATAGGTCGATGTCGCTGACCGCAAGCCCCGTCTGCTTCAAGAGCCGCTGGATAGCTTCCACGGGCGCAATGGTGAACCATTCCGGCGCGAGCGCGGCGCCGGCATACCCCGCTATGCGAGCCATGGGAGTCAATCCGAGCCGGTGGGCCTCCTCTTCCGCCATGACGACCAATGCCGCCGCGCCGTCATTGCAGGAAGGGGAGTTCCCGACCGTCAGGACTCCGTCGTCCTTGAAGACGGGCTTCAATTGCCGCAGCCTTGAGAGATCGACCCGGTCCGGTTCCTCATCGTCCGTGACGATGAGCGGCGCGCCTTTTTTCTGTGGCACCTCGACGGGGACAATCTCCCTGGTGAATGAACCGCCGGTGATGGCCTCACGCGCGCGGCTGTAACTTTCCAAGGCAAAGTCATCGACCTCCTGCCGGGAAAAATGATAGGTGGCGGCGCAGAGTTCTCCGGCGTTGCCCATGTGGAACTGGTTGTATACATCCCAGAGTCCGTCCTTGATCAAACTGTCCGTCAGTTCTCCGTGCCCGAGTCGGTAGCCTTGTCTAGCTTTTTCCAGCAGAAAAGGCGCCCGGGTCATATTTTCCATCCCGCCTGCGACGATGATCTGCGCGTCACCCAGGGCGATGGCCCTGGCCGCCATAATGACGGTCTGCAGGCTGGAGCCGCAGACTTTGTTGACCGTGACGGCTCCGGTTTTGTGCGGGAGCCCGGCTCCGATTGCGGCCTGCCTGGCGGGAGCCTGGCCGAGCCCGGCGCTGAGCACGCATCCCATCAGCACCTCGTCGATCTGTTCCCCCGGCATGTGAATGCGTTTCAGCGCGCCGGCGATGGCGATGCTTCCCAATTGGGTTGACGGAATCGAACTGAATCGGCCGTTGAAGCTCCCCATCGGGGTTCGCACCGCGCTGACGATGACGGGTTGGTGCCTGGCGTTCACAACAGTTTCTCCCAGTCGCTCTGTTGGAGATGGTGTTTCATCTTGGCCATGAATCGATCGGCCGTCGCGCCGTCGATGATCCGATGGTCGAACGAGAGACTCAGGTAACACATGGGACGGATGGCGATGGCGTCGTTGATCACGACCGGGCGTTTTTGGACCGATCCCATTCCGAGAATAGCCGCCTGCGGCTGATGGATAATCGGGGTGCTGAAAAGGCTGCCGAACCCGCCGTGATTCGTGATGGTAAACGTGCCGTCGAGCACTTCATCGGGCGTCAGCCGTTTGTTCCTGGCCCGTTCCGCCAGGTCCGCGACCTCGCGCGCCAATTGTGTGAGTCCCTTCCGGCCGGCATGCCGAATCACCGGCACCAGGAGGCCCTCTTCGAGTGCGACCGCAATGCCGATGTGGATGTTGTTCTTGATTGCGATACCGTGATCCCGCCAGGAGGAATTCAACAACGGCAGGTCCTGCATGGCGCGAGTGACGGCGCTGATGACAAAAGGCAGGTAGGTCAATGGACGCCCGGCGCGAAATGTGTCGATGCCGCTGAAGTCGGCTTCAAAAAAGGTCGTGACATGGGCGGAGGTGCGGCGGCTGAGGACCATGCGGTCGGCAATGGTCTTCCGCATTTGGGTCATCGGAATAATTTCGTCCTGAATCTCGTGATGCTCAGGGCCGCCGGATGGCGCCTGATCTGTGCGCGGCGGTTCGGAACCGGGCTTTCGCCGCGCGGCGACATAACCCAACAGGTCGTGCTTCGTCACCCGGCCGCCCTCGCCTGTGCCTGTAACGAGGGCGAGGTCCACCTGATGTTCCCTCGCAAGTTGCCTGACGGCTGGCGAATAGTGCGGCTCGCCCTGTGACCGGATCTGTTTCGCGCGCACACCCACGCCTCCGACCCGACTGACGATTCCTTCCGCCGGTTGGGTCTCAAGCCTGGCGAGCAACGTGCCCACCGGTACGGTGGCGCCTTCTTGCACCATCACTTCCGCAAGGAATCCCGCAGCCGGAGATGGCACGTCGAGTGCCACCTTTTCGGTTTCCACCTCCAGGAGAGGCTGGTCTTTTTCGACTGCGCCGCCGGGCTGGATCAGCCACTTCACCAGGGTCCCTTCAGCGATGCTTTCCCCCAGCTGCGGCATGACGATGTCGGTTGCCACGGTCACCTCAGGCTCTCAGCAGTCAGCTCTCCGCTTCAGACGTTCTTCTGCTGACGGCTGAAGGCTGACCGCTGACAGCTTCTTCATGTGCACTTCAATAGGCCGCCAGTTTCCTGGCTCCCGCGACGATGTCGCTGACTTTGGGTAGAAAGAATTCCTCCAACGGCGTACTGAACGGCACCGGCGTGTCGGGCGGGGCGATGCGAAGAATCGGCCCGTCCAGACAGTCGAAACAGTCTTCCGTCAGCAGTGCTGAGATTTCGGCTCCAATGCCGCCGGTCTTGTTGTCCTCGTGGAGGATGATTGCCTTGCTGGTTTTGCAGACGGATTCGTACAGGGTCTCCTTGTCGAGCGGGATGAGGGTCCGGAGATCCACCACCTCCAGGTCGATCCCTTCCTGGTGCAGCAGCTCCGCCGCCTCCAGGGCCAGATGGACCATCGCTCCATAGGTGATGAGGGAGATGTCGCGGCCGGGCCGTTTCACGTCCGCTTTCCCGAGAGGCACGATGTACTCTTCCTCCGGCAGGATCGCCTTGATCCGCCGATACAGAAATTTATGTTCGAAGTAGAGCACCGGGTTGGGGTCCCGAATGGCGGCTTTCAACAGGCCTTTCGCGTCATAGGGCGTCGACGGCGCAACGATCTTGAGACCGGGCGAATGGAAGAACCACCCTTCCGGACATTCGGAATGAAACGGACCTCCGTGCACGCCGCCGCCGAACGGCGCCCGGATCACGAGAGGAACGGCCGCTCCCCAGCGGTAGTGATTTTTGGCGGCAACTTCGGTGATCTGATCGAAGGCGCAGGAGATGAAGTCGGCGAACTGCATTTCGACCACCGGGCGCAATCCCATCATGGCCGCGCCGATGGCGGCGCCCACGAAGCCGGATTCGGAGAGGGGCGTATCCAATACGCGCCATTCGCCGTATTTCTCCAGGAAGCCTTGCGTGACCTTGAACGCGCCGCCGTACGTGCCGATATCTTCACCCATGAGAAATACCCGCTCGTCACGACCCATTTCTTCGTTCAACGCCTGCGAAATCGCGTCCACATAGGTGACCTCTTGGGCGGTGGAAGCGGTGGTCATGGTTGCACCTCGTCTTCGGTGGCGAACACGCCGACCAGCGTTTCCCGACCCTCCGGCAGCGGACTCTGTTCGGCGAACTCGGTTCCTGCCTCGACGTCTTTCTTGGCGCGTTCCCCCACCTCGTGAAAGTAGGACTCATCTCCGTAACCCAGCTGCGTGAGCAGCTGTTCGGCGCGGAGGATCGGATCTTTGGTTTTCCATTCCTCCAGCAAGTCACGCGGGACGTATGCCGCCGCGTCATGTTCGGAATGGCCGTGCATGCGCATGGTTTTGAATTCGAGAAAGGTCGGCCCCTCGCCGGACCGGGCCTTTGCAACGGCTCGCCGGGAAGCCAGGTACACGGCGGCCACATCGTTGCCATCGACGATCTCGCCCGGCATGCCGTAGGCTTTGGCCCGTTCGACCACATCGGTAATCGCCATTTGATAACGAACCGGCGTGGAGTAGGCATATTGATTGTTGGTGCAGAAAAACACGACCGGCAGTTTCCTCACCGCCGCGAAGTTCATGGCTTCGTGAAAGTCGCCGCGACTCGTACCGCCGTCGCCGGTCCCGGCGAAGGCCACGCGGGACTCCCCTCTGATTTTGAAGGCTAGCGCCGCGCCGGCCGCGACCGGCATGTTATCGGCCAGGTGGCTGACGAAGCCGATCACTCCGCGTGTGAGATCTCCCATGTGGACATTGCCGTCTTTGCCTTTCGTGGGTCCCGCCTGTTTGCCGAGATATTGGGCGATAATTTCACCGGGAGAAAAGCCGCGAATCAGGAAGGCGCCCATATCGCGATGAAACGGGGCGATCACGTCGTCCGGATGTAATGCCGAGGCGTACCCGACGGCGATCGCTTCCATGCCGTGGCTGGTATAGACGCCGCCGACAATCCGGCCTTGCCGGTACAGGGCCGTAATCCGGTCCTCCAAGCTTCTGGTCAATCGGAGGTAGGAATACATCTCAAGGAGGTCGCTGCGTTTGATGTCCTGCGCGACAACGGCCTGGTTCATAGCTGCCTCCTCTATCGAACGGTTCGCGATATCGCGTCAAAGCGCGGGCAGGTCCCTCCAGGACACCAACGGTTTTCCCTCCCGGCAGGCACGGCAATCGGCCGGTTCCCACTGCGGCATGTCCAGATCCACCCCGAAGTAAAACGGATAGGTGGCCGTCAGCTCATCCATGAGCGGAAACTGGCCGCTGTCTCGTCTGGCAAACACCATCATGCCCGCAAGGCGCCCCCCGCGATCAGTGATGACCGTTCCCAGTTTGTTGACACACATGCCGCGTGTGGTGATGTCGTTCAACGCGAGAAACCGCTCTCCTGGATCAACCGTCCCGTTGACGATCTCGGTGCCGATTTTGCCTGTGTCGTGATTGAAGGGAGTCAACAGGGCGCGCAAGGAAAGGTGCGGCGCCAGGATCTCGCAGGTTCGTTCCGCAAGCAGGCGCGCGCCGGACGAGGTGGTGATGATGCCGGCCGGCGGGTCCTGCTGAAACGTCTGGAGGATCCACTCCGCCATGTTCAACGCGATAATCGTCACGAGGTCCGGGCATCGCGCGATGGACTCGAATCGCAGGTAGACCTCCGTATGGTGGCCCGACACCACCTCCACATGGCTGTCGAAATAGACCGCGCGCGAAGCGCGCAGCAGACGCTGAATATCCCATGACGAAAGGGTGGCGCGCGGAGTGTCGCGAATGAGGTGTTTCAACCTCATGTCGAGCTCCGACCCTGTATAGATTGCCCGTTGCCGTTCCACCAGCTCTGTGGCGGCGGCTGCCGAAGATTTTGTGGCCGCTGGCATCATGCCTCCTCGCGCGCGGTCTTGTTGGGGCCGGCGATCATGGTTCTGAGAATGCCGATCGGTTGGATTTCCAATTCGATGCGGTCTCCCGGCTGTAAGTATCGGTCGAGTTCCAGGCCGCAGCCGCCGCCGACCGTCCCCGAGCCCAGCAGGTCGCCGGGATAAATGGCTTCTCCCCGCGACACATGCTCGATCATTTGAGGGAACGACCAATGGATCGACCCGAAGCGTCCCTGCGACCAGACTTCCCCGTTGATGCGCGCAATCATGTGCAGCGAGGCGAGGTCCGGGATCTCATCGGGTGTGACGATGCAGGGCCCGATGGCGGTGGCGAAATCTTTTCCCTTCGCCGGACCGAGCCGGCAGGCCATTTCCTGAAACTGGATATCTCTCGCGCTGAAGTCATTCATGATCGTATAACCGGCGATGTACTCCGTTGCGTCGCGTTCCGCCACATCAATACCACCGCGCCCGATGACGCAGGCCAGCTCTAATTCGTAATCCAGCTTCTGGGTGTTTAATGGCCATGGAAGCGCATGATCCGGCCCGACAATGGTCCGATGATTTCCCTTGTAGTACACCGGCGCCTTGTACCATTCAGGAGGAATCGGTTGGCCCCGCCGTTTCGACGTGGCGGCAATGTGCGCCTCAAAGGCGATAAAATCCCGGAGCGAAGCCGGATTTGGAAGCGGCGCCGTCAGGTGAACGTCGGTCGCATCATAGACGATCGTTTCATCCGCCGGGCCCGTCAGTGATGCATTGCCTTCTGTCACGAAGGCGAGCGCGCGCCTCGCTGCAGCCATTGCGGAAGGGCCGCCTTCTAAAAACTCCAACATCGTGGCGGGGACGTGAGCATCGGCGAGACGGCGCGGGCGCGGCTCCCCCTGGCCGGCGAGTAGCCGGGCATAGGCCATGTTGAGATCGATGATCGATCCAGCCTGGAGCGCGCCGATTCTGGTGAAAGTCCCGACCGGTGTACGGACCTGGAAACTGACAAGTTTCATGGCCGGCTCCAACTCATCGCGTAATCCTTCAGTTCAACGGTTTCCAATTCCGGCATGACCTGAAATGCGTGGCGCGATTCGATCATCACGGCGACTTCATTGGTCTGGTCCTTTCCTTTGCTGGCGGCGATCGCCTGCGGTTGTGGCCCGTGGTGAATGCCCTGAGGGTGCAGCGTCAACATGCCGGCCTGAATGCCGGCCCGGCTGAAGAACTCTCCCCGGTGGTAGAACAGGACTTCGTCGTAGTCCATATTGCGGTGATAGAAGGGGACGCGTAAGGCGTCCGGATCGGTCTCCAGCGGTCTCGGCGCAAAGGTTGAGATGAGGAGGCCTCCGGCTTGAAACGTGGCATGCACGCTGGGCGGGAGATGGTAGCGAGGACTGGTCACGGGACGAAAATCGCGCACGTTCAACTTGGCCACCCACAGGTCGCCCTTCCAGCCGGCGGTATCCATGGGGTAGAAGGGATAATAGACGCGCGTATCCTCATGCTCCCGTGTGATTCGAACTTCCCATTCCCGCCGGCTGTTCGCATCATCCGGGGGCGGGGCCGGTTCCGGCGCCACGATGACCCCCGGGTCGAACAAGGCATGCCGGCCGAGAGGCCCTCGGTCGGGCACCTCCACAGGATCCGGTGTCTCAATGATCAGAAACAGGCCTGGCTCTTCCTGGTGATCCACATGGATGCGATAGGTGGTGCCTTTCGGAATGACCAGATAATCGCCCGGCTCATACCGCAGCAAGCCATAATCGGTCTCCCACGTCCCGCGCCCGCTATGGACAAACACGATTTCGTCCCCGTCGGCGTTGCGCACGAAATGCGTCATCGTGGCCGCGCGTCGTGAAAGAGACACGCGGGCATCCGTGCTTTGCAAAATCGTGACCGGCCGCCGGTCGGCAGCGCGTTGATCAGGAGCCGGCAGCTCAGTGCAGGTGAACGCGCGTGGCCGGAGCGGGCCTTCGATGCGGCTCCAACCGGTCGGCGGGTGTCGATGATAGAGGTGCGAGGAGGGGCCGCTGAATCCGCGGCGACCGTGCTCCTCTTCATGCAGGCCCTCGGGAATTCCCACATGGGCCTGATCGGGAGCGGCGCCTTTTTTGACCAGATACATCGGGAACCTCCTGACAGGTCAGGTGCGGCTCGATGTCTTACGATGCATGGCGAAGGGACGCCGCTGCCGCTTCTTCCTCGAAGGGAAGCGGCAGCGTCTCATAGTCGATGATCGTCCGGGTCACCCCTTTGATCTGATCCCGTTCGATGTCGCGATACAGAGATTCCACCGTGGCGCGGACGAACGTCTTCGATTCTTCATGGCCATGCTGCCGCTGCGTCAGTTCGAGAAACAATCCGCAGCCGGGGAACAGCGGGTACGTGAACCGCTGCCGGAGTGGGCCGAAACCGTCCCGCCCATCCTTGATGTCTCCGCTGAACCGGACCCCGCGGGTTTCCCATTCGCGGCACACCGCTTCGATATCGTCGACCTCAAGGGCCACATGCTGCACGCCTTCGCCATAGGTCTCGACGAATTCACAGATCTGAGACTTGCGTTCCTTATTTCTGCCCTGCATCAAGGCGATTTTGGCCTCGCCCCGTTGGACGACGACGGTGTCCATGCTGGACTTGTCGCTTCCCACGTCCTGGGCGGACCAGATGACCTCGAATCCCAGAACATGGGTGAACAGATATTTGGTGGCCGCCAGATTCTTCACGCATAACGTGACGTGATCAACCCCGATGGCTTCTTTCATGGCGGTTCCTCCCAGGCGTGATAGGGAACCTCAGCCGATTGTGCGCGCCGCAGTGCATCGTTCGGTCACGCATGACCACACTCTACAACATAATAGTTGCATCATTCAATATAGATTTTGTATTATTTGGTCATGATGATGTGTGTCGCCGACACATATGCGCAGGAGCAGAGGACCGACAGGCGTCCCGGGACGGCGGCGGAGGTGCACGATGTCGTTTTACGAACAAGTGCGCTCGGACGTGCTTCGACATGGCGCGATCAATAATTCCTACCTCGACCGTTTTTTCGCCGGCGATGTGACCGACAAAGAATTTCGTGAGTTCGCCGTCGAATTTTATAATTTCTCGCGGTTCTTCCCGCGCATCCTCGCCGCCCAATTGGTCAACACCGAAGATGAAGCCGTGGCAGATGAATTGACGAAAGTGCTCTATTCCGAACTCGGCGACGGTACCGTCAAGAACCGGCATGAGTTGTTGTATCGGAACTTTCTCCGATCGCTGGGGATCGACATTCACGGCGCGATGACCACGCCGATGCGGCCCTCCACCAGAGCCTATATCGAAGGGATGGAAAGTCTCTACGGCAGCGGCAACCATGCGATGGCGTTGGGAGCGTCCTTTGGCCTGGAACACATGGCCATCACCATGTGGGATCGTCTGATTCCCGGGCTGATGCACTTGCAGGCCACGCGGTATGCCGCGATGGACATGACGTATTTTGTATTTCATCGCCAACTTGAGTCTGAGCACGAACGGGCGATGGAGCAGGCGGTCGGCGCCATCGATGGCGCGAGTGGTGTCTCCCATGCGCCCATGTCGGACACAGAGAAAGACGATTTTCGTCTCGGCGTGAACGCAGTTCTCGACTATCTCGAAGGGTTTTGGATGGGACTCGAACGGAAGCCGGCCGGTGCCGCACAGACACGGCTCCAACCGATGCACGGGCTGGGGAGTGAGCTGCGCGGGTAACCTCCCTGATCGGCCCAGGGGTGGGAGGATCAGATGCCGCGGCCTTGGATCAGTCGATATGATCCCGGTGTTTGCGCTACCTCCGACTATCCGGAATGGACGATTCCGGACCTGCTGCGGCGCTCCGCTTCCCGGTTTCCCGAATCACCCGCCCTGTTTTTCTACGGCACGTGCATGTCTTTCAAAGAGCTGAACGATCTGAGCACCCGTTTCGCGCTGGCTCTGCGGCGGTTGGGCGTCCAGACCGGCGATCGGGTTGCGCTCATGTTGCCGAATATCCCGCAGGCGGTCATTGCCTACTATGGCGTATTAAAGGCGGGAGGCGTCGTGACGCCCACGAACCCCCTGTACGTCGAGCGTGAAATTGAGAGCCAACTGAGCGATGCCGGCAGCGAGACCATCGTTGCCTTGGATCTCTTCTACCCGCGCATCCACGCCATACGTGAACGCACCCACTTGCCGCACCGGATCGTCATCACAAGCCTGAAGGATTTTCTCCCGCCCCTGAAACGATGGCTCTACCCGATCAAGGCCCGCTGGACGAAACGCTGGATTGTGATCGAGAAGCAGCCGCCGGTGCATGACTTTTGTGACTTGATCGAACGGGAAACGGGAGAAGGAGCGGCTGATACGGAGCCTCTTCCGACCCTGGAACCTGGCGCGCTGGCGCAGATCCAGTATACCGGCGGGACCACCGGCACGCCCAAAGGCGTGATGCTCACGCATCGCAATGTGGTGGTCAATACCCTGCAAGGCCGCTTCTGGTGCTCCAATTTTCGCGAGGGCAAAGAAGTGTTTCTCGGCGCCGTACCCTTGTTCCACTGCTACGGGTTGAACACGTGCCAGAATCTGGCGGTAGCGACCGGTTCGCTCATCATTCTGCTCCCGCGTTTTCATGCCGACGAGGCGGTGAAGGCGATCGAGCAGCATCGCGTGACCATCATGTCCGGCGTGCCGATGATGTTCTCGATGATGACCGACGTTCCGCAGGTCGGCCGGTATGACCTGCATTCGATACGGGTCTGTCTCTGCGGTGCAAGCCCGCTTCCGAGCGAGGTGCAAGCCGCATTTGAACGTCTGAGCGGAGTAAAAATTTCCGAAGGCTACGGCCTGACCGAAGCTGGCCCCACGACTCATTGCAATCCGATTGAAGGACCGCATCCCGCAGGATCGATGGGATTACCGTTTCCGGATACGGACGCGAGGATCGTGGATGTGGAGACCGGACTCAAAGAGCTTCCGACAGGAGAGGCCGGCGAACTGATCGTCCGCGGGCCCCAGGTGATGCAGGGATACTGGAAGAAAGAGGCGGACACGCAAGCCGTCTTGCGAGGCGGCTGGCTTCACACCGGAGACATCGTCAGGCGGGACGAACAGGGATTTTTCTTTTTCCTGGATCGCAAGAAAGACGTGATCAAGCCGTGGGGCGAGACCGTCTACCCCCGGGAGGTTGAAGAAATCCTGTTCCAGCATCCGGCGGTGCGCGAAGCGGTAGTCGTGGGCATCCCCGACCGTCATTACGGTGAAGCGGTGAAGGCGTTTGTCGTGCCGGTCGAGGGATCTTCCGTGACTGAACGGGAGCTGATCGAGCACTGCCGTATGTCTCTTGCGCGGTTCAAGGTGCCGGTGGGCATTGAATTCCGCAGCGGGTTGCCCCGGACCATCATTGGCAAAGTGCTGCGAAGGGCCTTGCGCGATGAGGGGGCTGTTCCTGTCGCGAGCACAGAGGCGCCGCGCAAGGCGATGTGAAAGCGGAAAGGAGTCTTCCGTGAGAGAGGTCGTCATTGCCGCCGGCGCTCGAACACCCATCGGCAACTTCGGCGGCGCGTTGAAAGATCTCACGCCGCACAGGATGGGCGAGCTGGCGGTGCGTGAAGTCATCGCGCGCGCCGAGTTGGATCCCCGGCTCATCGACGAAGTAATCATGGGTTCAGTGGGACATACCAGCGACGCGTACAACGTCGCGCGTGTGATCGCCCTCATGGCCGGACTGCCGGTGCGCACGCCAGCCTATTCGGTGCAGCGGAATTGTTCCTCCGGCCTCCAGCCGTTCGTGAACGCGTATCAAAACATTCAAAGCGAAGATGCGGATGTGCAGGTGGTCGGGGGAGTCGAAAGCATGAGCCGCGCACCGTTCGTCTCGCGGGACATGCGATGGGGGAAACGACTTCGCCACGCGGAATTCATCGACAGCATCTGGGAAGGATTGACGGATGCGTTTTGCGGTCAGTTGATGGGGCTGACGGCGGAGAATCTGGCGGAGGAATTCGGCATCAGTCATGAGGAGCAGGATCACTTTGCCGTCGAGAGTCATCGCCGGGCCTTTAAAGCCATGCGGGAAGGACGGCTCAAGGATGAGGTCTTCCCGGTGATGGTGCCGAAATCGGTGGCGGGACGCGAGGTCCCGCCGGTCGCGGTGGTTCAGGATGAAGGTCCGAATGTCGGTTTGACCGAACAGCAGCTCGCGCTGTACCCGCCTCTGTTCAAGGAAGGCGGGACCGTGACCGCGGGGAACAGTTGTCCGCTCAATGACGGCGCGGCCGCCGCGATGGTGATGTCTGCCGCGCGCGCCCGCGATTTGGGGCGCCGCCCGCTCGGCCGCATCAGGAGTTACGCCTTTATTGGCGTGGAGCCCACCCGCATGGGCATCGGGCCCGCGGAAGCGCTGCCGCTGGCCCTCAAGCGTGCCGGCCTCAACCTGGCGGATGTGAACCTGTTCGAAGTGAACGAAGCGTTCGCCGCGCAGTGCCTCGCGGTGGAGCGTGTATTGGGACTCAAACGGGATCTTGTCAACGTGAACGGCGGCGCCATTGCGCTGGGGCACCCGGTCGGCATGACCGGAGCGCGGCTGGTGATCACGCTCCTATACGAAATGCAGCGGCGCGGCGCGGCGCTGGGCGCAGTGGCCATGTGTGTCGGCGGCGGGCAGGGAGCCGCGATGGTTCTGGAGCAGGTGTGAGGGGAAGGGTTGAGTGGTGAGTGATGAGTGACGAATGCGGCGCAGGACAGGCGATGGAGGAGGGCATCCGGAGGACGGGGTGACGCGATGTATATCTACAAGGTCGGAGTGGTTGGCGCCGGCACCATGGGGGCACAAATTGCGGAGGTGGTGAGTTTTGCCGGTCTGCCGGTGGTGTTGGCGGATAGAGACGAATCTCTGGCCAGGCGGGGTGTCGAATCCGTACGGGCGATCTATGAGGCCCGTGCCGCGAAGGGCAAGATGACGCCCGAACAAGTGGAAGAAAAAATGCTGCTGGTGACGGCATCGCCGAACCTGGAGGGGCTCGACGATGCCGATCTCGTCATCGAAGCGGTTTCAGAAGAGTTGCGGCTCAAACAGTCGGTGTTCCAGGAGCTTGATCGGATCTGTTCACGCAGCGCCATTCTCGCCAGCAACACGTCCGCCCTTTCCATCTCGGCCCTCGGATCAGCCGCCAGGAGACCGGGCAAGGTCATCGGGCTGCATTTTTTCAACCCGGCCTATGCGATGCCGCTGGTGGAGGTCATTGCCGGCCTGGGCACCGATCCGCAAACCGTCGATGACGTCGTCGGGTTTGCAGAAAGCCTCAGGAAACAGCCGGTGATCGTGAAGGAGTGCGCGGGGTTTCTCGTCAATCGACTGCTCTCTCCCTATTTGAATGAAGCTGTCTGGTGCCTTCAGGGCGGCGATGTCTCCATCAAAGAGATCGACCAGGACCTGGTGTCCTTCGGCATGCCTGTCGGCCCATGTGCCTTGCTTGATACGGTCGGACTGGATATCGCGCTCGACGTCGCGCGCATTCTTCACCGTTCCTACGGGCCCAGGATGGCGCCGGCGCCGCTGCTGGAGGCCTTCGTCAAGGCGGGACGGACCGGCCTCAAGGCGGGGCAGGGGTTTTACGACTACGGCGGCGGCGGGCAAGGCGAGGCGGATCACAATCTGGAACGCTTGCGAGCGCGAGTGTGGCAGGCCTCCGGGCGGCATGCGATGAAATGGACCCGAATGCGTCCTCTCTTGGCCATGGTCAATGAGGCGGTCATTGCGCTGCAGGAAGGCATTGCCTCCTCGCGCGATATCGATCTGGCGATGGCGGCGGGAACGGGATTTCCAGGCGAGACGATCGGTCCGCTGCATCTGGCTGATCAGCTCGGCATCGATCACGTGTTGCAGGAATTGGAAGCGCTGAAGGAAAGCGAAGGCATCCGGTTCTGGCCTGCGCCCATGTTGCGTCGCATGGTGGATGCCGGGTTTACGGGACAGGCGGCAGGAAGGGGATTCTTTTCCTACGAACCAACCCTTGCTCGAATGAGGTGAGGTTGACATGACTACCACAGCCGGTTCGATGCTCGCGTGTCACCGTGATGGCGCAGTGGCAACCGTGACGATTCACCATCCTCCGGCCAATACACTCACGCCGGAACTGCTCGCCGAGCTCAGCCAGGTGGTTGAGGTTGTGGCCGAGGATGACGCCATCAAAGCGGTGGTGCTGACCGGCACGGGCCGGTTTTTCATCGCCGGGGCAGACATCCGCCTGCTGGCCGCGATTTCCTCCTCACAGGAAGGCGCATCCGTCGCGCTGAAAGGTCAGGCCATCCTGAACCGGATCGAGTCTCTGGAAAAACCCGTTATTGCCGCGATTAATGGCATCTGCCTGGGGGGCGGATTGGAGCTGGCCCTGTGTTGTCATATCAGGCTCGTTGCGGAGGGCAGCCGGTTGGGCCAGCCGGAAATCAATTTGGGCATCATGCCGGGATTCGGCGGGACGCAGCGGCTTCCCCGGATTGTCGGTCAATCCAAGGCGCTGGAATTGATCTTGACCGGAGATCCGATCTCCGCGCAGGAGGCGAAGTCGCTCGGGTTGGTGTCTCAGGTCATCCTGCCGGAGGATCTGTTGCATCAGGCGCAAGGCCTGGCCCGAAAGATAGCCTCCAAAAGCCTGCCGGCCTTGCGGGCGTCGTTGCGGGCCATCCGCAGCGGCGCAGAGATGAGCCTGCCGGAAGGTTTGGCGTTGGAAGCGCGTCTGTTCGGCGGTCTGTGCGGGACGGAGGATAAGCGGGAAGGCCTGGCGGCGTTTTTGGAGAAACGGCAGCCGCAATTCACGGACCGTTAAGGTCTGTGCAGGCAACTCCGCAGATGAAAGGGCGTCATGGCGCCAACATGTGGCAAGCGGGCCTTGGCCTTGGGCGGGGGAGGCTTTACGGGCTACCTCTTTGAGGTCGGCGCCCTGACTGCATTGGATGACCTGTTCGAGGACGGCGTGACCATGAACGACCTCGATCTCTACGTCGGTGTGAGCGCGGGAGCGGCGGCTGTGTCATTGATCGCCAATGGCGTGAGGCCGCGGGAAATTCTTGACACGAATCTCTCCGGTACGAGGCCCTATTATTTCGATCATCGCAATGTGTTTTCCCCTGCCATTGGAGAAGGGCTCAAGACGTTCTGGCGCGTGACGCGCCAATTGGTGCCGCTCCTGAAATATTATGTGCGGCATTACCGTGAGATGACGCTTATCGACCTGCTCGACAAGGCCCAGGATGCGCTGCCGGGCGGGATCTATACGCTGGAGCCGTTCGCCCACTATCTCGCCGGCCTGTACAAGGCCAAAGGCCTGAGCAATTCTTTTGCGGGGCTGTCGAAGGAGCTGTATATCCCGGCCATCGATCTGGAAACGGGCGAGAGTGTCATGTTCGGGGATGAAGGATGGCGGGAGGTGCCGATTTCCCGCGCCGTGACGGCCTCTTCGGCGGTTCCCATTTACTTCTGCCCGGTCCGTATCCAGGGGCGTGACTATATCGATGCGGGAATCGGCCGCATGGCGTTCTTCGAAGTCGCCGTTCAAAAAGGCGTGGATTTCATGATCATGATCAATCCCATGGCGCGTCATCCTCAGCGCCGGCTGCCGGAAGACTTGCCCGGCGCCGGCAGTACCGCCGGGCGGCTGCGGGATCGGGGGTTTCTGTCCATCGGCGAACAGGCGTCGCGGATCAACTTTGATGCCCGCTTCTCCCAAGCCTTGGAGTGGTTCCAGCGCGACTATCCCGCCAAGGAAGTCCTGGTCATTTCACCGGTGGAGGAAGATGCGCTGTTGTTCGAACGAAGTTTTCTGAGTTACCGCGACCGCGTCCATCTCCTGCGCGCCGGGTATGTCTCGGTCATGACCCTGGTCCGACATCAATTCGATGGTTTATGTGAGCAGTTTGCCTGCCACGGCATGGCCATTTCGCGGGCCCGCTTCGAAACACGCGCCGGGCAGTGCCTTGCCCGGCTCGATCATGTCGCGTCGATGTCCGCCCCGCGGGTTGCGCCAAACGCAGCCATGCCTGCGCGTATCGGAGGCGTCGGCGCCGTCTGGCGCAAGGCCAACTGATCCGGAGCGGCAGAAGGCATGTATGGCGAAAAACGACAGCATGTTCAAAGGATCGCTCGCGGCGGCCGAAGCCGCTCGTGACAAGCGGGTCTATTCCGGGTTTCTCTCGGGCCTGTTCGAGGGACACGTTCGACGGCATCTGTATACGCAGGCTTCGCTGCCTTCCAGGAGCGCGGCGGCCGGCGAATTTCTCGACACCCTCCGTCATCTCCTGATTGAGAAAGTGGACCCCGAAACGATCGACCGGGAGGGAGTGATCGGCGATGAGGTGTTCACCGCGTTGAAAGAGATCGGGGCATTCGGCATCAAGATCCCGCACAGGTTCGGCGGGCTTGGGTTGTCTCAATCGGAATATCACGAGGCGGCGACCTTGCTCGGCAGTCATGATGCGGCCACCACGGTCCTGCTGTCGGCGCACAATTCGATCGGGGTGGCCGAACCGGTGAAGCTGGTCGGGAATCCGGAACAACAACAGCGATGGCTGCCCCGTCTGGCCAAGGGAGACATTTCCGGATTCGCGCTGACGGAAAAGGATGCCGGGTGCGATATCTGGGAGCTCAAAACCTATGCGGTTCCGGTTCGTGAAGACGGTGTTCTGGTTGGCTACCGGCTGACCGGCGAGAAGTTGTATACGACCAACGCCCCGCGCGGGAACCGGGCCTTTCTGGCGTCGTTACTTGTCGTGATTGCGCAAATTGTCGAGGCGCCTCATGACATCCATCGCCCCAAGGAGGAGCGGCGGTTCGGGGCCTTTGTGGTCGATACACAGGCGCGGGGCTGCACCTGCACCCGGCTCAGGTTTATGGGCGTGCGGGGCATCTATAACGGCCAGGTGCATCTGCAGGAGGTGTGGGTGCCGGTCGCGGACCGGCTCGGAGCAGAAGGCGATGGCCTGCGGCGCGCCCTGGAAAGCCTGACGGTGGGGAGACTCACGCTGCCGGCCGCCTGCCTCGGGAACCTGAAACAGTGTCTCTGGTTGGCTCGCCTGCGCGCGCAGCAGCGCGTGCAATACGATCGTCCTATCGGCGAACACACGGACATCGGGGGGAAGATCGTCTTGATGGCCTCGCGGGTGCTGGCGTTGGAAGCCATCGTGAAAATCACCGGCATCTGGGCCGATACGAAGCAGGATGTGCGGTTGGAGTCCGCGGCTGCCAAAATCCTCGCGACGGAATGGCTCCTGGAATCGTTGCTCGATCTGTTCCGCATCTATGGCGGGCGCGCATTTGAGACGCCGGAGTCCCTTCGTCTCCATGGCGATCTGCCGGCGCCGATTGAACGGATGATACGTGACGCGCTCATCAACGTGATTTGGGAAGGCAGCAACGGGATCCTCACTCTCTGGATCGGGAGGGAAGGTCTCGCGGAGTATTTTACGCATGGTCAAGCCTTTCTGAACGGCCACCTAGCCGACATGATGCGGGCGGCGCCCTTCTTTCTCAACACGGCGGCCAGGTCATTCGGCGGTCTGACGGTATACGAGCAGGACTCTGAAGCCGGCTCGTTCGATCGATTGTGGGAGCGTTTCGTGGCGCGAAAGAGTCGCGAGCTGGCGCGCACGACGTTATGGGTTGCCGCGAGAGACCGACACGGACTGGCTCGGAAGCAACGGTTGATGACGCGTCTGGTGAGCGCGGCCATGCATCTCTTTGCCGTCGAAACCTTGCTGTGGTACAAGTCGCAGCAGGAGCAGCGCGGCCAACCGCATATGGATCAGCTCGTCAGCTACTTCTGTTCGAGAACCAGCGCCGCATTCAATCCGGAGCCGTTACTCTCGTTGCGCAGGTCGTCGTGGGACGATGATGCCAGGCTGTATCCCCTGGCGAAAGCCATTCTGTCCGGACAAGCCGACTGGCTGGAAGCGGGTATCATTCCTTGTCGAGCCCTTGAACAGGGCCCGGCGGCCATTGAGACACGGATGGCGGGTGTTTTTGCGAGAGGATAAACACGGCGTCGGCCGGGCACGGTGAAAACGGTGTGTGTCTGTGGATCGCCGGGTTCGGTAAAGATCACCAGTTGCCGGGAGCGGGATGATGGAAATTGCCAGGTACTTTGACGCGGTCAAGCATCGGTATGACTTGAGCAGTGATTATGCGCTGGCCGAAAAACTGGGCATTGCGCAGCCGGAAGCCAACCTGATGCGGCGCGGCCTGAAGATTCCCAAACCGGAACTGTGCATTAGGATGGCCAAGCTGCTGGATAAAAATCCGGTAGAGCTGCTGCTGATCGCGCAAAAAGACAAGGCTCCGAAACAGGCCAAGGAATACTGGACCCTGGCTCTCACGGCGGTGGATGTCATGCTGCATGTGCCGAAGCGCCCGCGCTATCTGCCGAAGAAGGTGGAAGCCATCGGCCGGGAATTGAAACAATTGGAGGCGCAAACCCTGACGTACGAAGGGGCGGCGGCGAACGCAGAGGCGGTGCGGCTCATGGAGACGGCGGAACAGTCCGTCGATGCCATGATGGAACGCTGGAATATCTGGAAAAAAGGGGAAGCGCTGTATCCCAATTATCTGCTGGCGAATCAGGCCGCGGCGCGGCGACACGTCCGGATCCGGCGGCTGCTGATTCTGACGCAGGAACAAATGCAGGACGACGCGACCGTGGCCGATGCCATTCAGGTGATGGATGACCAGCGGCGCGCGGGCGTGAAGGTGTTTTATGCCTTCCGGGAGGCGCTGGTTCATTCGCCCGCCTTTCAGCGATTGGAAGAGGACTTCAGGAAATACGGCGCGGCCGACGATATGAATACGGCCATGTTCGATCGAGAAATTTTGATTTTTTCCCAAACGTACGGGAGCGTGCCGCTCGGGATGGTCGGCACGCCGACGCCCATTACGATGATCAATCGTCTGCAGATTTCCTGGAAGCCGGAGATGATCCGGGAACTCGACCCGGCGCCGCTGTTCGACATGACCCGATACGTATTCGACTACCATGGATCCGGTCCGTTTCACGAGCAGTTGGCCTACTTCAGGAGGTCGATCCGTGAACTTCCCGTCCGAGCCGTTTAGGATCAAAGTCGTCGAACCCATCAAGCGGACCACCCGCGAAGAGCGCGATCGATTGCTCCGCAAAGCGGGGTACAACCTCTTCCATGTCCCCGCCGAGAGCGTGGCCATCGATCTGCTGACGGATAGCGGCACGTCGGCCATGAGCGATTCCCAATGGGCCGGGATGATGCTCGGCGACGAGTCCTATGCGGGCAGTAAAAATTACCATCACTTCGAAGCGGTCGTACGCTCCCTCTTCGGCTACCGCTACGTGATCCCGACGCATCAAGGGCGGGCGGCAGAACATGTGCTGTTTTCCACGGTCGTCAAACCGGGTATGTGCGTGCCGAACAACATTCATTTTGATACGACCAGGGCCAATGTCGAGCACCAGGAGGCGGAGGCGAAGGATCTGGTGATCAGAGAGGCGTACGATCCGCATTGCGAATTGCCCTTCAAGGGCAATATGGATATCGCTCGACTCGAAGAGACCATCGAGTTGGTCGGGCCTTCACGGATCCCCTTTGCCATGATCACGATCACCAACAACAGCGCGGGAGGCCAGCCGGTCTCCATGGAAAATATCCGCGCGACGAGGCAGGTGCTGAATCGTTACGGCATCCCGTTGTTCTTCGATGCCTGCCGGTTTGCAGAGAATTGTTTTTTTATCCGGGAGCGCGAACCGGGGTATGCGGACAGACCAATTCGTGACATAGCCAGAGAACTGTTCCGCCTAGGCGACGGCTGTCTTATGTCAGCCAAAAAGGATGGCCTGGTCAATATCGGCGGATTCCTGGCCCTCAATGATGAGCGATGGGCGCAGGCGGTCACCGACATGCTGATTCTCGTGGAGGGATTTCCCACCTATGGCGGACTGGCGGGCCGTGATCTGGAAGCGATGGCCAGAGGGCTGGAGGAAGTACTCAATGAGGAGTATCTCCGCTATCGCATCGGACAGGTGCAGGCGCTGGGGGCTTTGCTGGAAGAGGGCGGCGTGCCGATTGTGAAGCCGACCGGAGGCCATGCGGTCTATGTGAATGCGAAAGAATTTCTCCCGCATCTGCGACAATCCCAATTCCCGGCGCAAGCCCTTGCCGTGGCGCTGTACCGGGACTATGGCATTCGCACGGTCGAGATCGGAACCGTGATGTTCGGAAAGCGGGATCCGGCGACTGGGCAGGCGATCTGTCCGGAACTTGAGCTTGTGCGATTGGCGATTCCCCGCCGGGTCTATACGAACCAGCATCTATCCTTTGTGGCAGACGCGCTGATCGATTTACACCACCGCCGGGACTCCATCGGAGGGTTAGTCATGACCTATGAAGCTCCCCGGTTGCGGCATTTTACCGCCCGATTCGAGGAAGAAGTGCCTGCCGGGATTTTCTGGCCCGGCGCGGGATTCGCGGCTGCGCCCTTGTCATGAGGCGGCTGGGACCCATTCGGCGATACGTAGATCGTGTCCGCGGGACAGGGCTTGATGGAAAAGATCGTTCCACGCGCAACTGCCGCCCATATGGCCTGCTCCACCGGACCTGTCCTCGCTCCTGACTCCCCCTCTGTGCCAACCTGATCCATCTTCATTCCTGACCAAAAAACTTCGTGGCCCCAGGAGTATTTTGTTTCGAGACATGTTATAAGCAGACCCTTCCAGGACGGACTTTCCAAACAGCTACGTATCGTCTCGGCTGATAGACGACTGCCGTGCGACTTCGTGTTGTTTCCCGAGAGTGCGTGATGCGTAGGGCAGCAGCGGTGTCATTGCGGAACAATGATCGCGAGCAGATGATTTTACGGGCACTGGTTCACGAATCTCCGTGCCCCGTCATCAAGAAAGAGGGGAGGCCTTGATGGCTTGTGTGAAGAAGTCGGTGGGGCAGGAACCGGAAATGTCCGTGGCGGCTGACGGCGGTCCGGCGGTGTCTGGCAGCTCATCCCGTCGTTCGACGCGCGGGAATGTTCTGCATCGATGGCGCGGGACCCTTGCGGGTGTGGCGGCTTTAGTAGTGGCTGGCGCGCTGGTCGTGCCGGCTTATTCACAGCAGCTCGGCCCGTTACCTCCGAAACCACCTCAGTTGCCTGTCGTGCCGCCGCCGGCACAGCCTCCTGCGCTTGAACTTCCGACACCAACTCCCCCCGGCGCGCTCGATCAGGCGGCGAAGGGACCCAAGATCATGGTCAAGGATATCCGTTTGGTCGGCAATACGGCCTTTACCTCGCAACAGCTGTCGGAAATCACCGCTCCCTATACGAATCGAGCGTTGACGGCGGAAGATTTGGAAGCGTTGCGCCTCGCGCTCACGTACTACTACGTCAACCACGGCTATGTGACGTCCGGCGCGGTGGTTCCGGAGCAGGATGTCGCGGACGGCACGCTGACCATGCAGATCATCGAGGGAAAGATTACGCAGGTCAACGTCGAGGAGACCAAGTGGTTCCGGCCCTCGTATTTTCAGAGCCGGGTGAATTTGGCGGCCGGCCCTCCGCTGCATGTTGAAGCGCTCCAAGACCGGTTGCGCGTGATACAAGCCAATCCCAGGGTCGAACGGATCAATGCCGAACTGTTGCCGGGCGCGACCATCGGAGAAAACACGCTGAATGTGAAAGTGAAAGAAGCCAATCCGTTAAAGGCTTGGTTGGAATTCAATAACTATCAATCTCCCGTCGTCGGTGCGGAACAAGGATTCGTCACGCTCGCCCACCAGAACCTGCTGGGCTTCGGCGATACGCTGAGTTTGCAATATGGGCGTTCGGCCGGGGTCAACCCGATGCTCAATTTTAAATACGAAATTCCGGTGGGGCCTCGCGATACGACGGTCGCGCTGCAATATCGCCGCTTTGATTTCGGGGTCGAGGAGTCGCCGTTCGATTCCTTGGATATCAAGAATAAGGCTCAGATATTCGGGCTTTCGGTCAGGCATCCCGTCATCCGGAAGGCCGACCGGGAACTGGCGTTTTCTCTCACGGGCGAACATGCCAGGAATGAGAGTACGTTAGGCGGGAACCCCTTTGAGTTGATCACCGGGGCGCCGAACGGAAAGTTCCGCGTGACCTCACTGCGTTTCGGTCAGGAATATGCCCAGCGTTCTGCTGAACAGGTGATCTCCCTGTTATCACGGTTCTCCGTTGGTGTCGGCGCAATAGGGGCGACCGCCAATGGTGATCCGAACCTGCCGGATGCGCGGTTCTTCTCCTGGTTGGGCGAAGCCCAGTGGATCCGCCAGCTTCCCTTATGGCGGACACAATTGGTTAGCCGGGGAGTCGTGCAATTGTCCAACGATCACCTGTTCCCGCTCGAACAGATTGCGGTCGGTGGCCGGTATAGCGTGCGTGGTTATCGGGAGTTCACGCTGATCCGTGACAATGCCGCCATGGTATCGATCGAAGCGCGGGTTCCGGTGTATACGACGAAAGCCGGTGTGGACTCCGTCTTTCTCGCGCCCTTTTTCGATTTGGGGCATGGCTGGCAGACGACCGCCCAAACACCCGGTACTCCTCCGAAAACATTGGCGAGTCTTGGCGCCGGTGTCATCTGGAATTTTTGGCGCGGGAGTCACTTCGAACTTTATTATGGAAAACAGCTAAAGCGATACGATACCGACCGCAATAACCTGCAGGATCACGGCATCCATCTGCAACTGGTGGTAGAGGCGTTCTAGCCCGCGTTAGTCGCGACGGATCGTCATGAATAAGGCGGCCATGGAAAGCCGGGCAGCCTTCGGCGGCTGCGCGCGCTCCGGCTGAGGGCGCGCAGGGTGTCATCGAGTGTACATGGCTGTGGTCTTGGCGAGGATCTTCAAACCGCCTGCTGGCGCATCATGCAGCAGACGAACGGGTCGATCGCACCAGGGGTGAATGTCCAGGGCCAATCGGCCCGATCTGTTCCCCCTCCACCCGTGGGTGGGACGGCTGAGGGCGTGTTGAAGTTGCGCACCGTTTAAGGTAAGAGAGGGGGCCTCTCTTATCACATGAGGAGATTGACCATGATATGTCGCCCCGCAGGATCGCCGCTGTTGGTTCGTGGGTTTCTCGCCTTCCTGATGCTCATGGGCTCTACCGGGTCAATCGCCTACGGGCAGGCCACGAACATTGTCGCAACCCCTTCCGGCCCGGGCGGTCTTGGAACGTCTCTGAACACCTCGGGCAATACCACGAACATTACTGGCGGGACCAGACCGGGAGGTGGACCCAACCTTTTTCATAGCTTCAATCAGTTCTCCGTCGGCACAGGAGATGTCGCGGCATTCGTGAATCCCGGCGGCGTGTCCAACGTCATCAGTCGGGTGATCGGCGGATCGCCGTCCAACATTAACGGCACGGTCCAGGCGCTCAACGCAAACCTGTTCTTCCTGAATCCTGCTGGAATCGTGTTCGGCCCTTCCGCCCATTTGAATGTATCCGGATCTGCCTATTTCAGCACCGCTCAGCAATTGCGTTTGAGCGATGGCGGCATCTTTACCGCGACCCCCGGCTTCCTGGCCTTCGACAACTTAACCGTCGGTTCACCGGTGGCATTTGGATTTTTAGGTCAGGGGCCCTACGGTTCGATCGTGCTCTCGTCTCCTTCAACGGTACTGCAGACCGGGGCTGTGCTGGGGTTGATGGGGGGAGGCATTCAGATCAACGGATCGAGGATCAGCGCACAGCGAGTCATTCTCGGCAGTACGAGCTCGGGCGGGGAAATGAGCACCAATCCGTTTGTTGGAAATCCTTTTTCCGGGGCATCGGCTAACGGGCAAGTCCAAGCGTTGCCTGGAACGCTGATTGTCGCGGGCGGCGGCGGAGTGATTCCTGCTTCCATTGATGTGAGTCCGAATGTCACCGTGCCGACGGGCGCGCAGGTTAACACGACGACCAATTCGTTTACGCAACGGGTGACGCAAATCCAAGTCGTGGGAGTGAATCTTGGGGGGCTTCCGCCCCTTCCCGCCGCGAATGCGGCCACCCTCAATCCGGCGAATCCTATCGAACCGGTGGCATTCTTGAATCGCGCAGCCATGGTGCTTCCCCAGGAGGCTCCGGCCCCGCCGGCGCCATTATTGACCAGCCGTTGTGCGGCACGGAAAGACGGCGAATTCAGCAGCCTGGTGCAGGCCTCGCGTGATGTGACGCCGTCGGAGCCCGGACGATCCCTGGCGGCGCCCGTTGTGCTGGAGGAAATCGGCGGCGACGCCGAGCCCGGGGCTCCCGCACCAGCCGCCACGCAGATTCAGGGGCAGACGACCGCACAACTTATGGAATCATGGCAGGGGTGCTAGTTCCCCAAGGAGGATGTCATGCCAACGAAGCGTAACATGATCACTCGCCGCGGCATGAAGCGGAGCCATGGGGTTCCTGATCCGGCCGGTCCGCGCACGCTGTCTTCGCCGTTGACGATGCTGAGCCTCGGCGTGCTTGTGTTGGGCGGGTTCGCCTGGCCTGCAAACGGGCTGACGCTGGAATTGTTGGGCGGCTCTGGCGCGTCGTCGATTACGCCTGCCCAAGAAATGCGGCAGGGCGCCACGCAGTTTCAGCAGGGTGCCTTTGCCCGGGCGGCCGCGCACTGGATGAATGCCGCGCGCGGGTACGAAGAAAACGGGCAGGCAAAATTCCAAAGTCAGGCCTTGATCAACGTCGCGCATGCGCTTCAGCAGGAGGGGCAGATCCGTCGCGCGCAGGGGACCTTGCAAGCCGCGCTCAAATTGTCGGAGCAGGCCGGTGAGCGCGGTCTCACGGCGACGATTCTCGCTCAGCTCGGCAATACCTTCCATGTGCTCGGAAAAGATGAACCCGCAACCGAACATTTGACCAAAGCCTTGACGCTGGCGCGGGAGGAACAAAAGCCTGTTCTGGTGGCCGGGATTTTGAACGATCTGGGTAATGCCCTGACGGCTCGCCGGCAGTTTGCCGAAGCGATCGACGTGTATGCGGAAAGCCGGACGCTGGCCACCGAGACCCAGCAACAGGCGTTGGCAACCACGGCGCAAATCAATGGCGCGATGGCGTTGCTCCAGAATCAGCAACTGGGGGAAGCGCATCGCCATTTGGATCAAGCCTGGTCGGATGTCCGATCGCTGGGAGACGGACAAGCAAAAACCGCGGGGTTGTTGAATATCGGCCTTGGATATCAGGAGTTGTTTGCCGCCAGGACGGGGAAATCCGGCACGGCAAAGAAGTCGGATGCGGCGAAGGGCCGCGCAACGGAGGCCGTGGCTTCCGCCGGGTCTGCAGCCGGCTTGTTGCGACAATCGGCGGATGCCTTTACGGCGGCCGGTGAAGCTGCCGGACGCGTTGGCGATGCGCGCGGTCAATCATATGCGTGGGGTTATCTGGGCGGGTTGCGGGAACAGGAACATCGGAATCCTGAGGCGTTGGAGTATACACGGAAGGCCGCCTTTGCCGCCCAAAAAGTGAATGCGCCGGAATCGCTCTACCGCTGGCAATGGCAAACGGCGAGGTTGTTGCGCGCGGAGGGCAAGGACGAGGAGGCCCTGGCCGCCTATCAGCGCGCCATGACGCTGCTGAAGCCGATCCGTTATGAATATTCCGTCGGGTATCAGGGGCGGCATCATTCGTACTACGAGTCCGTGGCGCCGTTGTTTGTGGAGTATGAGGATGTGTTGTTGCGGCGGGCGGCAGTCGCGAAGACGCCGGACCAGAATGAACAGTTGCTCGTGCAGGTGAAAGACGTCATCGAGGTCTCGCGGGCGGCCGAGCTGCAGGATTATTTTCAGGACGATTGTGTCGCCACGGTGGCGAGTCATCGAGGCGCAGGCGCACTGGCGCCCGGCACCGCGGTGATCTATCCGATTGCGTTCCCCGACCGGCTCGAACTGCTCTTGGAAACTTCCACCGGACTCAAACAAGTCAGGGTTCCTGTGACGGGAGAGAAGCTGACGCAGGAAATTCGTTCGTTCAGGCGGCTGATTCAGGATTCGCAATCACAGAATTACCTGTCTTCGGCGCAGACCCTGCACGGGTGGCTGGTGGGGCCCATTCAGCAGGATTTGCAAGGGGCCGGTGTGCACACTCTCGTGATGGTGGCCGAGGGATCGCTCAGGACCATTCCGATGGGGGCCTTGCACGATGGCCGACACTTTCTCGTGGACTCACTCGCCGTGGCTGTCACGCCGAGCCTGGCGCTAACCGATATGAGTCCCGCTCAACGCCGCAAAGGGAGTCTCCTGTCGGTCGGTTTGACTGAGTCGGTCGAGGGCCAGCCTGCTCCGCGATATGCGGAGACCGAAGTGCAGGCGATCAGAACGATGTACGGCGGGAAGCTGCTGATGAACAAACAGTTCTCT
The DNA here is from genome assembly GCA_014055465.1 of Nitrospira sp. CR1.1. Taxonomy (NCBI): domain Bacteria; kingdom Pseudomonadati; phylum Nitrospirota; class Nitrospiria; order Nitrospirales; family Nitrospiraceae; genus Nitrospira; species Nitrospira sp. CR1.1. The sequence goes on along the minus strand of WIAF01000003.1, from coordinate 197,006 downwards.
TCGCCGGCGTTGGAGGAAGAGATCAAGGACCAGGGATTGGGAATCGTCCATGTGGCCTCCCGCACCGTCATGGGCGCCGAGGCGAGAGATTCGTTTGTGTTGGCGCATGACGGCAAAATCACGATGGACAGACTGTCGCAGCTGGTGGGACTTCAGCAATATCGGCAGCAGCCGCTGGATTTGCTGACGCTCAGCTCGTGCGAAATTGCCGCTGAAGATGATCGCGCGGCGCTCGGGTTGACGGGGGTGGCCGTCAAGACAGGGGCACGGACGGCGCTGGCGAGTTTGTGGACCTCGGACGATGAAACGACCACGGAACTCGTCTCGGAATTCTACCGGCAACTGCAGGACCCCGCGATTTCAAAGGCCGTGGCCTTGCAGCGGGCTCAGCAAAAAATTCTCTCTCAACGCGGTCACGCGCACCCGAGTTTCTGGGCGGCATTTCTCCTCATCAACAATTGGATGTAGGAGCCGGTCTGGAAGAGTTCTGCGCGGATGTCGTGGGTGGCACGGAATGCTTGCCTGAACGGCGTGCAGCGGATGGACAGGGGCAGGACTAGAGTTTCTTTCCCGTCATGAGTTCATAGGCTTCTTCGATCGTGTCCACTTCGCGGACCAGGACGTTCGCCTCCTGAGTCAAACTGACGCGATTTATTCGAGGCGCATAAAATTGCCCGCGCGGCACTAGCAGCACGTGGTAGCCTGCTCTCGCGGCGGCAATCGTTTTTTCCGCCACCTGATCCACCTGCCCGATTCGACCATCGCCTTCCAACGTGCCGGTGATCGTAATGTCCCGCTTCAGGTGGTCACCCTTCAGCAGAGCGAGGAATCCGATTGCCAAAGCCGCTTCCGCCGTTGCACCTCCCGCGCTGAGGGGACCCGTAAAGGTCGCATAGAGGGACACGGTGCCGGTCGGGCGAACGGAGGATTGCAGACGATTGACGGCGAATTGAAAGGCCTGCTGGATTGATGTCATGCCGGTTCCTCGAACAGGAACCTGACTGCGCCCCCATCGCAACGCCAACGGGTCCGGCTGAGCACCCTCGTCCCATTTCATCACGAACGTCGGGAAGCCCACCTGGTCTTCGGTATACGTCGCGACAGAGATCGGCACGACGAGAGTTCGACTGGCATGTGCGGGGGAGGGGAGGAGGGCAAACCAGGAGAACAGCGAGACGGCAAGGAGCATCACGATGTTCAACGCTGTGCCGCTTCTGGAATAGATGGTGTGTGTGCGCATGAATCAAGTCTAGATGAGGATGCCTGATTGTCAAATCCGGCTGACCAGCAGGGTGAACGCTCGCTCCGGGGTCGTCGCATGTCATCAGCGCGTGTCGAACAAGCAACCGAAAATACTGAACTCTTTTCTTCGCGCGGCGCATTCCCTACTGAAAATCCTGAGAGGGTTCTTCTGTCGGACTCTCTGATGCCTCTTACCCCGTGCGCATGATATTCTCGGGCGTGACTGAAACCGCCGGCGCGCGGGCTCGCCTGGCGAACAATCTGTCAACAGCGGGAGCAGGTCAGTGCAAGGAGCCATCGTCATCACCGGGGCATCGTCCGGCATCGGAGCGGCCTGCGCGCGGCATCTTGATGGGTTAGGATTTACGGTGTGGGCCGGCGTCCGGCGCAAGGAGGATGGCGAAGCCTTGGCGCGTTCGACATCCGATCGTCTTCGTGTGCTGATGCTCGATGTGACCGATCCCGCCTCGATCGCGGCGGCGAATCGAACATTGACTGAGGCCTTGCCTGAAGCCGGATTGGCCGGCCTCGTGAACAATGCCGGGATCTCCATTGCGGGCCCGTTGGAACTGCTGCCTCTTGCGGAAGTGCGGACACAGTTTGAGGTGAATGTCATCGGGGCGCTGGCCGTGACGCAGGCAGTGCTCCCGTTGCTGCGTCGGGCACGAGGACGCATCGTGAATATCAGTTCGATTGCCGGGTTGGCGGCCACACCGTTTCTCGGCGCCTATTGTGGATCAAAATTTGCGCTTGAAGCGATGAGTGATGCCTTGCGATTGGAACTGGCGCCCTGGGGAATCACAGTGTCGTTGGTCGAACCCGGCGCCATCCAATCACAGATTTGGCAGCGGGCCACGCTGTCGGCCACGCGTACACTTGGCGGGGTTGCGCCGGAATCGCTGGCCCTGTATGCGCAACCCTTAGCGCGTCTGCAGGACGTGATGGCCGGGGCGGCCGCCCGTGCCATTCCTGCGGATACCGTTGCCCGGGTGGTCGCGCGCGCGTTGACCGTGCCATGCCCGCGTGCGCGGTACCTGGTCGGCAAAGATGCGCGATTCAGAGCGGCTCTGAAGTGGCTGCTGCCTGATGGCGCTCAGGATCGTCTCCTTGCGTGGTTTTTGGGACTGTCGCGCCGTGGGTAAGCCGGCGCATTCCGGCGGGTCGAAAGGGCGTCAGCAGAGAGGGGCGCGGCATGGCTGAAGGAGGGTTGGTCCGATCGGCAGGCGGCGTGGTCTTGCGGGAACAGGATGTCCTGCTGGTTCGAGTGTCCGACATCAAAGGTCGTCCGGTCTGGTCATTTCCGAAGGGGCGGCTCGATGCCGGTGAAACTCCGGCGCAGGCCGCATTGCGGGAAGTGCTTGAAGAGACGGGCTGGTGTTGCCGTATTGAGGCCGATCTCTCCACGACCGAATATTGGTTCCAACGAGAGGGCCGTCGATACCGCAAAACGGTTGTGTGGTTCAAAATGGAACCGCTCGAACTGACCGGTATCCCTGACGGAGAAGTAGAAGAGGTGCAATGGGTCGAGCGGATGGAAGCCTTACGGAGACTGACGTATGCCTCCGACGCGGCGTTGTTGTCGCAGGCCCTCGGACTGGATCCTCCTTCGCGAGAGCCATAGCGCCTGCTCTGTGTCACGTTGTGATGGATCGTCTGTTCCATTCGATGACGCGTCACGTCTTTCTGCGATCTACGCGCCTTGACAAGCCTGGCGCTCTTTACTAGACTCGCCTTCAGAGTGGTTCTGCGCCTCGCGTTGAAAGGCCAGAGTTCTCCGGTACGCGCCCTCCCTCACGACCCGGCATCTCCCGACACGTCAATCAGTGGCGCGTTGATCAGTCATCCCCCATCGTTCACCCGAGGGCCCGCCTGTGTATAGTCTGGCTCGCTTTTCCCTGTTGGAGATGACCGAGTGTTCGGCTGTCTTGCGTCAATTGGGCGAGCAGTCGAGTTCTTTGCAGGAGGCGGCGTCGAAGGCCGTACACTATCTCTTCAGCGCGCTCGGCGATCCGGAAACAGGACAACAGGATTGTGTCCTGGTCCGTTGTTTCAAAACCATTTCCTACAGCCGCTTGGATTCCGAACGTCAGCAGTTAGTCCGGGAGCAGCTCGGAGGGATCGCTCCGTTTCCCGACTTGAGGTGTTTCACACTCGTCGCCTCAACCGGCGCGGAGCCGGATTGGAATCGGGTCGATCGTTCTCACCGGTACCGAGTTATTCCGATGGTCAGCGCCGATTTCGTGAAACAGTTCCCGATGTTTTCACAACTCCTGCATCAGTTTGGCGTGTCCACGGAGTTCGCTGTGAGACCGGATGGTGAATGGCTGGTCGATTTGGAAGAGAAGACCTACAACGTATTTTATGTGCCCGATGCGAAGGGCAGTCCCTATGTGCCGGTGCAGGACGGGTTTGTCGGGAAGTACGGGGTCAAGTCAGTGTTGTGTTTCGGCGGGATCCTGCCGTCGCGCGATTTGTTCGCCGTGATATTGTTTTCCAGGACGCCGGTTCCGCGTGAGACCGCGGCGCTGTGCAAATCACTCGCCCTCAGCTTGAAAACTTCCCTCCTGGCATTTGATGAGGCCTCTTCCCCGGACAATGCTGTGATTCATCACGCTGGATCACTGTCTGAGCCGGCGACAAGTCTTCGGCATCAATCCCGCTTAGCCGTGGCGGAACAGTTGCTCCGCGTCTATGAGGATGCCGTCAGGACACAATCGGCGGGGATTGCGCAGGCGGAACGGGCGCTTAGGGATCGGGCTGAAGCGCTGGAACGGTCCGAGCAGGCCTTAACTGAGCAGACCAGAATCGTCAACTCCGTGTTGCGAAGCATGGGAGACGGAGTCGTCGTGACCGATGCGATGGGACGGCTGGTGATGGCCAATCCTGCCATCGAAAGTATTGTGGGTTTTTCTCCTGGACACATCCCGCCGATCGACTGGGTTGATCGGTACGAGTTTTTTCATGGCGACACGGCGACGCGATTCCAGCGCGAAGAGTGGCCGCTGGCGCGCGCGTTGAGAGGGGAAAAGGTCGATTGGCTGGAAGTCTACATGCGGGCTTCGCACGATGTTCCGGGGCGCTGGGTCAGTATTAATGCCAGACCGATCAGGGACGAGGCGGGACTGCTAAGCGGAACCGTGATGGTGTTTCATGATATCACCTGGCTCAAACGGGCGCAGGATGCGCTGTTTGAATCGGAATATCGATTCCGGAGTCTGGTGGAAGGGGCGCGGGATATCATCTTCACGCTCTCGGCCGACACGACCATGACCTCCCTCAACCAGGCCTTTGAAACGGTGACGAACTGGTCCCGTTCGCAATGGATCGGAGAACCGCTTGCGGCTCTGCTGCATCCTGACGATGCAGGCTTTTGTCAGGATGTCCTGCAGGCGATCCTTGAGCGCGGCACCCCGCTGACCTGTTCGATGCAAATCAGCACGAAACAAGGCGGGTATGTGACCGGAGAATTTGTCGGCACCCCGCAAATGCGCCAAGGGCGCGTGGTCGGCGTATTGGGGATCATCCGCGATGTGACCGAGCGCCGACGGATCGAAGATGCGCTTCGGATCAGCGAGGAGCGGTTGCGGTCGATCGTGCAATCGACCAAGGACGCCATTGTGCTCGTCAACGCCCTGATGAAGGTGGCTTTTTGGAACAAGGGCGCGGAGGCGACCTTCGGGTATTCGGCCGAAGACATTATCGGACAGCCTGTGACGATGATTATTCCGGAACAGTATCACGAGGAGCTGGAACGCAACGTTCAACGGGTCCGCGTGCTCGAACGTGTGCAATTCACGAGTAAAACTCTGGAACTCATCGGTCGCCGGAAACAAGGGGACGAGTTTCCCTTGGAGTTGAGCGTGACGTCCTGGAAGGGGAGATCGGACCTCTTTTTCACCATCATTATGCGGGACATCAGCGAGCGGCGGTCGGCGGAGGAACAACTGGATCGCCTGCATTATCACAATCAAGTGATTCTGAACTCTGCAGGAGAAGGCATCTACGGCGTCGATCGCGGGGGACGTTTGACGTTCGTGAATCCGGCGGCGGCCAACATGTTCGGGTGGGAGGCGGAGGCGATGATCGGCCGATCGATGCATCCCCTGGTCTTCCCTCCTGATCTGTGCGAACAACCGTTCGGAGAACTGCGTTGCCCGATTGCGGACACGATTCGGGACGGTGAAATCCGGGAGCAGGTGGACAGCGCATTCTGGCGCAAGGATGGGACGAGTTTTCCCGTGGAATATGTGAGTACGCCCATTTCGGAACGGGGTGACATTGCCGGCGCCGTCGTCGTGTTCAAAGATACGACGGATCGAAAGCGCGCCGAGGCGCAGTTGCAGGATTCCTTGCGCCGGCTGCGCAAACTTTCAGGACGGATGGAGGGGATTCGTGAAGAAGAGCGCGGGCGCATTGCGCGAGAGTTGCACGACGAACTGGGAGTCGGCTTGACCTGCCTGAAAATCGATCTGTCTCGATTGGGTGGTCTGTTGGGGGAGCGGCTGATTCCGCGCGACCGCGCCAAGGTGGATGACAAGATTCGCGGCATGAAGGAGCAGGTCGACAGCACCATCACGTCCGTGCAGCGGATCGTCGCGGAATTACGCCCGGGTGTGTTGGATGATCTGGGCCTGGTCGCGGCGATCGAATGGCAATGCCGTGATTTTCAGCGCCGTACCGGGATTCCGTGTCACTGTGCGGTCAGTCATGAGGATTTGCGGGTAGACCCGGAACAGGCCACTGCCGTGTTTCGCATTTGTCAGGAGGCGCTGACAAATGTCACCCGCCATGCCCAGGCCACGGAAGTCCATGTGCAGTTGGAAGACCAGGGTGTGGGATTGTTGCTGCAGGTCCGCGACAATGGACGAGGAATTCCCCAGGATCGGCTTGCTGACGCTCGATCGTTCGGTTTGCTGGGAATGCGGGAGCGCGCCGGGCTTCTCGGAGGAGATGTGCAGATTGACACGCTGGAAGATCACGGGACGACCATTACGTTGCAATTGCCTCGTTAAGGAAAGGGATAGGGCTTGATGGAGGAAACGATGCGAGATACAGCCACCGTGCGAATTCTAGTGGTCGATGACCATCCCTCCTTTCGGCGTGGGGTGAAGGACATCCTTGAAGAGGGGTTCGAAGGCGCCAGCATGGCCGAGTGTGGAAACGCCCAGGAGATGCTCGACCGGGTTCGCGAACAGGCTTATGATCTGGTGGTGATGGACATCAGCATGCCCGGACGGAGTGGCCCGGAGGTACTGAAGGAACTGAAGCAACTGGCGCCCACTCTGCCGGTCTTGATCTTGAGCATGCATCCTGAAGATCAGTATGCCATACGGATGTTCAAAGCCGGCGCGGCGGGGTATCTCACGAAGGCCAGTGCGCCGGAGGAGTTAGTCCATGCCGCGAAAAAAGTCATGGCGGGCGGGCAATATGTCAGCGCCTCCGTGGGTGAAGCGCTGGCGTTAACGGTGAGAACCGGGGTCGATAAGCTGCCGCATGAGCGATTGTCGGATCGGGAATATGAAGTGTTGTGCCTCATTGCTTCCGGGAAAACCGTCAGTGATATCGCTGAGAGTATTCATCTCAGTGTCACGACGATCAGTACGTATCGTGCGAGAATTCTAGACAAGATGAATTTGAAAAATAACGCCGAGCTGACCCGGTATGCCTTGCAACATGGCCTCGTCGTGTGATGGCCTTCAGAAGAGGAGAGTTGTCGAACTAACCATGACGTCTTCGCACTGTCTGATTGTGACACAAGAATCGCGTCCCAACCGATAGCCTCACTGACCCTCCGGGCCTATGCTCTCCGAGATGACAAGGGCCTGGATCTCCAATACGACGACATTGGTGGCCCTTTTTGACGCGGCGCAAGGCCACCCGGCGGCCGAGCGCTCAACTGTGGATCGCGGAACGGGATCGTTTCGTCAAGGCTGGTCGGATATCCTGCTCAGCCTAAGCCCGAGGGAAGCTGCAATGTTGCAGGATCTCACGTGGTGGGGACCGCAAATGAAGCAGCGGTTGGTTCAACTCGCAAACGTTCACACCGCAACCTGATTCGATCCATCTGTGGGGGGAGCTTATGGTGCGATCAACGGGCAACAAGGGTGCGCGCTCAGGAAAGCGGCCGACAGTGGCGGTGATTTACGAGGACGTCGCCAGCGGGTATCGATATGCCGACTGGTTCGCTCTGCATGGCTACCAAGCCACCATGACGTCTGCTGTCCCACAATTAGAGCATCATCTCAAGGAACTGCGTCCGGATGTAATTGTGGTCGGACTGTCATCATTCTCCACGCCCCTGCATATGGCGGTTCCCCATCTGAAACGAACCTGCCCGCAAGTGCCGATCATTGCCATGCTGGATCGGACCGTTCAGCAGGCGAATGGGGCATTCCCAGCGCTGGCGAAGCCCTTCGGCGCCGATGTGTTTATGTGCGACTCGCTGGACCCCCCGTCGCCGCTGTCGTAACAAGCCGTTAAGCCGGACGAGAGCCCGCACCCTTATCTTGCAGCGCGTGAGACGATGGTCTGCCTGACCGGCGCCTGTGGTCTTACCTGCCGAAAGGAGCCGAATCATGACGAAGCATAGTCTATTGATTGTCGGACCTGATGAGTCGACCGTTTCCGCAGCGCAGAAATTGATCGGGGAGGCATTCGAGGTGTCGACGGCAACGTGGACGACAGAAACGCTGTTGCCTATTCATGAACAGGCCCATCCGGTCATGCTCGTGGATATCGATGCACCATCCCGCCCGTCTGCTGAAGATGGATTGAATATCCTGCAAACGTTGCGTCAGACCGGATACCCCGGAAAAGTGATCGCGTACACGGGGCGACCGGAACGGAGTGTGGCGGTTCGTGCCGTGCAGTGCGGCGCCTGCGACGTCTTACTCAAGTCGCTGGATGCCATCCAGTTGCAACAGGGGATAGAGCGGGTCGCACGAATCGCCGATCTGGAGCAGGAGGCCAGGGGAACGACAGTGGTTGGCGGGCCGGAAGAATTCAGCGGCATGCTCGGCATGAGCGCCAGTATACACCGGATCTTTGACGCGATTCGTAAGGTGTCGACCAGCGATGCGCCGATCCTGATCACCGGCGAAAGCGGTACGGGCAAGGAAGTGACCGCGCGTGCCATTCATGCGCGAGGGTTGCGGAGACAGGGCCCGTTCATTCCGATCAACTGCGGGGCTATTCCGGAAAGCCTTTTGGAATCGGAGCTCTTCGGGTATGAACGTGGAGCGTTTACCGGCGCCGTCGGACAGAAAAATGGCAAGGTCGAGTCTGCTCAGGGTGGGACCTTGTTCCTTGATGAGGTCGGAGAACTCCCCAACGCGCTGCAGGTCAAGCTGCTGCGCGTTCTTCAGGATCACACGTTTGAGCGGGTTGGTGGGCATCAGGCGATTGAAATGAATGTCCGGATCATTGCCGCCACAAATGTGAATCTCAAGGAAGCCATCGAGAAGGGGACGTTTCGGGAGGACCTGTACTATCGACTGGGCGTTGTACACATCAATCTGCCTCCCTTGCGAGAACGGGGCGAGGACGTGTCGCTGATCGCCATGGCGCTTTTGCGCCAGGCGGCCGCGCACTACAATAAACATCTATACGGGTTTACCCGTGAGGCGCTGGAGGCGATGCAAGCCTATTCCTGGCCGGGTAATGTGCGGGAGTTATCCAACCGGATCGGTCGCGCCGTGGTCATGGCGGAAGGCACACATATCACCGCAGCAGATTTGGATATACCCTGCCAGGCGGCCCCGCAGGATGACGGCTCAATTTCTCTGAAGGTCAATCAGCAGCGGATTGAAACGGATTTGATCATGAAAGCGTTCACGCTCTCGCAGGGGAATTTAAGCCGAGCCGCCCAGGAGTTGGGCATTAGTCGCTCCACGCTCTACCGGCGGCTGCGCCAATATGGGATGGAACGATCCCTTGAGGCGCGCCGGTTTCCAGGACTCTCGCCGCGCGCGTCGATGACCGAGCATTGATCACCCTGCGGGAACTGCGTAGGAAGGAGATCGGGCGAGGAGAGCGGAGAAAACGATCGCGCAGTCGGCGCAGACCGCTCATGTATGTAAATTGATTGACCGCTTCTCGACTATTTGTTAAGAAGAACAGTCTGCCGGTCTGGTCCTTCCAAGGCATCGTCAGCCCATTTGCACCGGGTTTGTCCCATCGTGCAGTCGGCCTGAAGGGATACGAGGCCACCTCCGGTCTTCGGCGCGAACCACGACGACGCTGTCCGGGACGGGCCCGAGATACGTTCACATTATTCGCTGGGAGTAACCTGATGCCATCCGAGGTCCTGTCCTTGTCAAGTCGGCGGGATTTTTTGCGTACGGTGACAGTGGGCGCTGCGCTATTGGTCGCCCGCCTCGCTTTGCCCCCAGAGGCGCGAGCGTCGCGGTTTGCAGCCGGACGCATCAGTTTATACAATCTGCAGACCGAAGAACGCGTATCGGTCACGTATCGGACTGAGAGCGGCGCATACGATGAGGCGGCGCTTGACGAGCTCAATCATTTTCTGCGCTGCCACCATACGAATGAAACGACGACGATGGATGTGCATCTCATCGAATTCGTGAATCTCGTTCAGCAGCGGATCGGGGGGCGGCGGGACATCCATATCGTATCCGGATACCGTTCTCCGGAATATAACGAACAGCTCATCAGAATGGGCACTCGCGCAGCTCGCCACAGTTATCATGTTTCAGGGCAGGCGGTTGATGTGCAGATTCCCGGAGTACCGTTACGGACTGTTCGGGAAGTTGCCTTGCGACTTGGTTGCGGCGGCGTCGGATATTATCCGCGCGGGAAGTTTGTGCATCTTGATTCAGGGCCTTTCCGGCATTGGTAATGCTTCACGTTTCGACTCGCCTCTGTCCACCTTCCAGTACAGATGCTATGAATGGCTGACCGTGCCGCCTTCCTCAATAGGGATTCGAGCGGTGTTACCATTCCATGTGAGATGTTCGTCATGGATCAGGTCATGCGGGCAGGCAATCGAGTGAAGGGCAAGCCTTGTTCGTGAGCAGGATCCGCAGTTGCGAACAAGCGCGCCCTACGGACTGACAGTGAGAAGAGGCAATCTGCGGAGTGACGGGTGGGGCGGAACGATCGGCCCTGACGAGCGGTTATCCCACGAGGTCGGGATTCATTTTGGCCATGGATTGCACCGAGGTGGCCTTGATTTCGTTATAGACAATGGCGCGACCGGCCTGACGTAGCCGGCTGAAGATTCCTTCGACCACGACGTAGTCACCTTCTCGAACATCCGCCTTTCCCAGACCCACCACTTTCACCGTTCCCGCGGTATCCTGCAAAAGAAAGCCGAACGCCGGCTGCCCATCACGATTGGTGGCAAGCTGGAAGCTGCTCACACGTCCACTGACAGTAACGACTTGATGATTGTAGTGATCGGGATGGGCCAGAAGCTCCGTGACTTCCACGAGGCCTGCCGCAGAGAGCGAAGCGACCGGCATGGTGGAGAGGAAGAATATGAGCGTGCACAGCATCGGAACGAAGCCTCTCACCATCGATCGGGGAGAAACCCTGTCATGATTGTGCTGCATGATAGTTGGATTATACAAAATTCACTCCGTGCTGAGAAGTCGGTTACGAAAGAAATCCGACCAGGCCCGGGAAGCCGGTCGATGGTTCAGATCGATCGGCAGCTGCCGACAGCACGTCATCGCTGAAGATCGTTGTGTAACTCTCCGATGAAACTGGTCAGAACATGTTGTTGCATCTGTCCCATTTCTTCTGCCGCTGGTTGGGCTGCCTCGTTGGTGAGTTCAGGGGCATCCTTGGGGGTCGGCGCCGTGCGGGCCAGAAGTTCCTCCTCGAGGGCGTCCGGGCTGGAGTCAATTTCTGACAGAACGGCCAGCAGCCGCTGCAAACCGAAGACGGACCGAGTGTTTTCCGAGTGAACGGCATTAGAACTGGCGCCATGGACGAGTGACAACCAGAACTTTGCCTCCAGGTCTTCCCCGAGGGTACCCCAAGCGAATGTCCGGAGTTTCTCCACCAACGCTTCTTCGGTTCGCTCAAGCCCGTCATAGAGAGCAATGGATCGTTCAACCGGCCGTTCGCCAAGGACCGCGAGTGTTTCTTTCCAGAGATCGAGCGCTCCCGTGGTCGGGACCGCCTGGGCGGACGATGTTTGCAGGGTCGTTTGAATGGCGTGAAGATATTGATGGAGATGTTTCACCTTTCGGCCGGCCAGGCTCCCGGCAGGGATACCCCAAATATGGCCGATTTCGTGATCCTGCAAAGGAGCGGCATTGATCGATTTCCATTCCCGTTCCGAGACTTCGAGGCGCTTCCTGTACTTTTCAATCAAGCGGAGTTGCGCCTGGATCTCCAGGCCAAGCCTGGCTTCCTGATAGGCCTCGGCGGAAATATCATTTTCGTCCCATCGCCGATTCAATTGCCGAATCGCCGGCTTGGGGACTGCGGCGCGCGCGCCTTGTTTGATCGCCTCCACGGCTTCAGCAGTCAGCTTGTAACGGGTGCGGAGGAGGTCGGTTGCCGCCCGGGCCATTCCTTCAGCCAGGGCAATCATTCCTTTCATGGCTTCCATTTGCAGCCACAAACGCTCCCGCCGTAGCCGGACTCGCCGGCGATACTCATCCCGTCGATTGGTCACATCCCGCAACGCATCCTGTTTGACCATTTGGTGGATCGGTTTGGAACCGGCCACGCAGCGGGGGTCCGGTCGATCGGCTGCGATATGACTGATCTCCTCGGGCGTGATGTCGAAGTGCTGCAAGAGCAGCAGCTTGAGCATGATCCTGCCCTGGATCGGGGCTTGTTCGATGGTGGAGGCAATGAGTTCCGGGGTGAGCAACGCGGACATGGTGTGGCCTCTCGTGCGAGGTAAAAGGTTCGCTCAGGCCGTGCCCTGATGGCTGTTTTCAAGGTAGACCGCGACGTATTCTCGAATGTGTTGAATGCTGCCGCTGACAAACAATTCGCGAGGGATTTCGACCCGCACCAGTTTGGCTGGATCGACGCCGCGATCGATGGCGTATTCTTCGTCGATATACAGGGTCACTGAACCGTCAGGGTGGCGAATCGCATAGACCGCATTGTTTTCGGCCATAGGAGCTGCTCCGTCTGAGGATGTGGAACGATATTACTATTACAGGTAACACAGGCTCGAGCCGAGTGTCAAAATGCGACCTTCCGCTTCCGACGGGGACGGGTCAACGCTGAAATAGTCGTCGCCGCCAGAGGATGTAGCTGGTGAAGACCATGAGGGCGATCAGCAGGGTGTTCCGGATTCGACCGGGTCCGAAACAGGTCAAGTTGACGAGCGCGTTGGTGGTCCCGTATGCGGCATACACCAGATACACCAAAAGGGACCATTTTTTGACGCGCACGAAGCCGTAGCCGACCCAGGTATGGAGAAACGGTGAAAGGGCTTTGGTCACGAAACCGGCGGCTCCGTCCAATTTCGTGCAGAAAAATGGCAGCAGATAGTCGGGGTTCTTGGCGATGATGATCGCATCGTTGGCGGCGCTGACGAGAAATAGCAGGCCGAGAAACCGGATATCATGCCCTTCCGCCCATGCCTGGCGGCCGGTTCTGGCAAGATCGGAACCCGAAGCTGCCGGTCCAAGGGCGGCGTCGTAACTCTGCAGCGCCCACCAGGGAAGCGCCAGCAGCATGAAGAAAAAGACTTCCGCGGCCCGACCGGAGAGACGTCCAAGAGCGAAACTCAGCGCGATCAGGAAAATGGTCACGAGGCCATAGAGCATGGCGGCGTTGTGCCGCCCGCGAAGTAGCTGGCCCAACCCCGGCAGAAGGGCCGAGTACAAGGCCGCCCGGTGATCGGAAGCCGGGTAAGTCGGAGCATCAACTGACATGGATGTGAGGAGGGTGCGGTGTCTGGTGGCTCGCCGGGGGCAGAACGCACACGGCCTTCGATCATCTGATCGAAGGCCGTGCAAACTGTCCGAGCGTGTTAGTCGAGCTTAGCCGCCCAGTGTATCTAATGCTTCTTTCAGGCTCTTCCGGATGCAGGTGAAGATCGGGGTATCTCGCAACGTGTACCGGCTACCCTCGGTTTCCCGCAGCGCCATGACGAGATCCAGGAAATCTTCCGGCTTGTCGCTTTCAAAGGCCACGACCCATTCCTGGTCGTCGAGGCCAAACGAATAGGTCGTATTGAGTTTGACTGAAGGGAAGCGATGGCCGACTTCAATATGCTCGTCCATCATGCCCTGTCGCGCGGCCTTGGTGAGTAAGAACCATTCGCGAGTCTTCACGAACGGATACACGAAGATGTACTTCGCCTTACCAGGGACCACCGTCAAACGTTTGCTTTCCTGATTTTCGTGAGTGTGATTGTCCACGTAAATGGAGCGTTTGGTGATCGCGAGGTACGAATAGGGGTTGAGCAGATACTTGCCCAATCCGGACGCCAGGATCTTGGTGCTCATTTCCTGGAACAGTTCGAGTTCATAGCTGATGCGCCAGAGCATCAGGTCGCAGTCGCCGCGAATACCGACGGTCGTGTATGCAATGACGAGCACTTTGCCCTGGTATTCCTCTACGGCACGGAGAAACTCCTGTTTCCCGCGCGTGCGCTCATCTTCAGGAAGCCGACGCCAGGCCGGATCAAATTTATAGAAGGTGAAATTCACATACTGACGGCGGGGCGCTTGTTCGGGGCTGGACATGAGGAACCCTCCAGGCAACTTCTTGATAATGTAAAAGAATAAGAGTTAGCTCTTTAGCATTTCGTCTCCTAGGCTGTCAACCGATTGCGAGGTGTGCGAACTACGAATTGACACGTCCACATCGATCTGGTACTGGCTCCCTATCATGCGTAGCCTTCGACGATGGTCTGCCGGTTCCAGACTCCTGCAATTCCTCTTCGCCGTCGCAAGTATGAGCGTTCCTGTGGCGTCATTCGCCATCGAAGTGCAGCCGACTCCCGAACAAATCCAGGTCACGGTTGAACGGGGGAAGGCCGCCGCCGCGCAGGGTGTTTCTCCGGATCAACTGCATACGTGGTTCGGCGCGAAAGAAGATCTGGCTCCCCGCGGGTTCATCATGACCAAGTTGGGAAGTCTGCTCGTGATGGCCAATCACCTGTCGCTGCGGGCCCTGGCTCCCTCCGAGCAGGACATCGCTCAGGTGCTGGCGAACGGCAATCTCCTGGTGAACGTCGTGTTGTTCGGTGAGCGCGTGGACTTTGCCGCCGACAGTTACGTCGTGCTGGAGCAGGCCGGGCGGACCGTCAAACCATCCTCGGTCCGGTTTGACGCGCGAGGCGATCGGACGACCCTCTGGCCTCAACAGCCCGCGTATCGCGCGAAAGTCATTGCCCAATTCCCCTACGCAGATCTTGATCCGCACACGAAGACGACCCTGACCGTGTTTCCCTCCGGCGGCGGGCAAGTCAGCTTCGAACTGGATTTCGCCCATATCGAATAATGTGATCCTCCCGTCAACACCGTTTCCGAGCAACAAGGTTAACCTTGCATGAACAAGTCGAAAGCCTGGACGGCTGAAACGATCGCCATCGGCTCCGAGCTCCTGCTCGGCGGCCGGATGGACACGAATTCCCTGTTTATCGCCGATCGCCTGGCGACATGCGGGGTGGAGCTTCGATACAAGACGATCGTCGGTGATGAGTTGTCCGATATCGTGAGGGTACTCAAGACGGCGGTCCGACGCGCCCGCGTGGTGATCATCACGGGCGGGTTGGGCCCGACGATCGATGACCTGACCCGCGAGGCGGTGGCGGAGGCCTTCGGCCACCGGTTGGTCCGGCGAAAAGCCGCGCTGGACGAGATGACGGCTCGATTGGCTCAGTGGGGCAGGACCCCGACGAAGGCGCAGTTGCGACAGGCGATGATTCCTGCAGGCGGGGAATTTCTGACCAATCCGGTCGGGACGGCGCCGGGGTTCGTCTTGATCTGGAAAGATGCGTTCTTTGCGGCCTTGCCCGGAGTGCCGCGTGAGATGGAACCGATGATCCATGATGGGCTCCTGCCGCGTCTGCAGACCTGGCTGGGCAGGCACAAGGAGATACCGGCCACGCCCGTGATTCGTCGGGTACTCCACACATCAGGCGTGCCGGAGTCGATTGTGGATCAGAAGCTTGAGGGGCTGCTGCCCCCAGGCAGTCCAGTCCAACTCGGGATCTATGCTTCTCAAACGGAAGTGATGGTCTCACTGACAGGTCCGGCAGGGGCAGAGGGTGCTGTTGCGCTTGAGCGGCTGTTTGATGAAGCCAACAGCAGGCTCGGCGACATGGTGTACGGTCAAGAAGCGGATACGATGGAATCAGTGGTTGGCCGGTTACTGACCGCCCGGCGCATGACCCTGGCCTTGGCCGAATCCTGCACCGGCGGATTGATCGGCCATCGGTTAACCCAGGTACCTGGGTCCTCATCCTACGTGGATCGGGGTATCGTCTGTTACAGCAACCGCGCGAAGGTCGAGTTGTTGGGAGTGTCTGAGGATCTCCTCGATCGGCACGGCGCGGTCAGTGCCGAAGTGGCGGCAGCCATGGCGCGGGGCATTCGTGAGCGCAGCGGTGTCTCGGTCGGATTGAGCGTGACCGGCATTGCCGGACCAGGGGGAGCCACTGCGGCGAAGCCGGTGGGATTGGTTTATGTGGGGCTCGACGGCGGACCGGACGATGCCCAGACGAAACAATTCCGCTTTCATGGCGGCGACCGGAGCGTCATCAAGCAGCGCTCCTCGCAGGCCGCGTTGGATCTGTTGCGCCGTTGGTTGATCAAGAAAGGTGGCGGATGATCAGGGCGTTTCTGGCCGTCGAATTGCCGCCCGATCTTCGCGCGGCCTTGTCGGCGGTTCAGCAGGATCTCAAACGACGGCTGGAACGGACGGTCGACCGGCAGGCGCGCATCAGCTGGGTGCAACCGGCCTCCATGCATCTGACCGTGAAGTTTCTCGGTGACACGCCGGAGGATTTGCTCGAGTCGCTCCATGCGACGCTTGCGCAGGTGGTCGCCAATCATCGAATGCTCCAGGTTCCCTTTTCGCGACTGGGGACGTTTCCTCGACCGCTGCAGCCGAGGATTCTCTGGGCTGGGCCGCTGGAAAGTTGGGAACAGGGAAGCGAGAGCGACCGGCTGCAGGCCTTGTATCAGGGGGTGGAGGACGTGTGCCGGACGGCCGGGTTGGCGGCGGAGGTTCGGCCGTTTAGCCCGCATCTGACGCTGGCACGAATTAAGGAGGGGGAGCGGCAGGTCGGACAGGGACTGGCTCAAAGCGGGCTGTTGGATCAACCGGTGGCGTTCGGTGTTCTGCCGATCAAGACGCTGGTCATGATGAGAAGCGAATTGCGGCCGGCCGGCTCCATCTACACGAAGCTGTGGGAGTGCCCATTGAGTTCACGCTCCTAAACTCAAGTCCGGCAGCTGCGGCTGTGCATGAATGCTCTCGGCACGTCAATCGACGGCTGCGGCCAGCTCTCTCAGCGGGTGAGACATTCTTCAGCGACAGGAGCGGCCTCCAATTCGGTTAGTGCAGCGACCTGCATGCGGGACATGGCGGACACGATCCCTTCGTAGACGGCGGCGGCGGCGACGGACCAGTTGGGATTAAACGGCTCGCCACGGAAGGCTGCTTCGGCAGCTTTCTTTTCATCGTAGGTCAGATCGCGCGGCGCGCGCGTGACGTAGTGTTGCGATTGCGCGACAGAGTGTTCGGATCGATCATCCATTCGCTGTTGTGGCATGGGGCCCTCCTGCATCAGGTGAGTGATGAGCGAACACTGCGGAATGGGAGCAATGTTGGTGCCAGGCACATTGCCCCTCATGAAGAATGTCGGCATAGACGCACGGTGACTTTAACGGTCCAGTTTTGTGCCCGTTCTCTTCAGTCTCCAAAGTGTTTTCATGTACTTACGCGCCAGCTGCGGATAGGTGGCGATGAGGCGACTGCCGTCCCCGTACTTCGATACAGTGGCGGTTATGACAGAACGCTGCGAGATTTTTGACGCATGACAGGATAGGAGGCAGGCCTGTCGCGCGATGGTATTTTCCCGCACGGCCTCACGCGATTCACAGAGGCGCAGGGCCGGAACCGTTTTTCTCCAGATTGAGTGGTGGACCCTTGCGGGCTAGGCTTCTTCCTTTTAAGTCCGGTATAATCCGCTGTTCTGTCTGCTTTCCTGGTCTGAGTCTGGTCCGGTTGGCGCGTGGTCAACTCATGGCCGGCTGGTGCGTTGTCTCCCACGGCATACGAGACCAGCACACTTCACGAGTCATGTCGCGAGAAGGAGTTTTGAATGACTGAAAAGGATGAGAAAAAGCGCGCGTTGGACCTGGCCCTGGCTCAGATTGAAAAACAGTACGGCAAGGGCGCGGTGATGAAGTTGGGGACCGATGATCGGCCGGCCGACGTTCCGGCGATTTCAAGCGGATCCCTGGGATTGGATATTGCCCTCGGCGTCGGGGGATTCCCGCGCGGACGGGTCATCGAAATTTTTGGTCCGGAATCGTCCGGTAAAACCACCCTCACGTTGCATGCGATCGCGGAAGCGCAGAAAGCGGGTGGAGTCGCTGCCTTCATTGATGCCGAACATGCGTTGGATTTGACCTATGCCAAGAAGTTGGGCGTGCACACCGACGACTTGCTCGTGTCGCAGCCGGACACCGGCGAGCAGGCGCTCGAAATTGCGGAAACCCTCGTGCGTAGCGGCGCCATTGACGTGATCGTCGTCGATTCCGTGGCGGCGTTGGTGCCGCGGGCTGAGATTGAAGGCGAGATGGGTGATGCCCATATGGGCTTGCAGGCGCGGTTGATGTCGCAGGCGTTGCGCAAACTGACGGCGGCGATCGCCAAGTCCCAGACGACGCTGATCTTTATCAACCAGATCCGCATGAAAATCGGCGTGATGTTCGGGAACCCGGAAACCACGACGGGCGGCAACGCGTTGAAGTTCTATTCGTCCGTGCGCCTCGATATTCGCCGGATCGAGTCGATCAAGGATGGGCAAGATGTGACCGGAAGCCGCGTGCGGGTCAAGGTGGTCAAGAACAAGATGGCTCCGCCGTTCAGGCAGGCGGAATTCGACATCATGTTTGCCGAGGGCATTTCGAAGTCGGGCGAGATCGTCGATATGGGTGTGGAGAAGCGCGTGGTGGAGAAGGCCGGCGCCTGGTACTCCTATAAGGGAGAACGCTTAGGCCAGGGGCGTGAAGCCGTCCGCGATTTTCTGAAGACCAATCCGGCTATTGCCAAGGAGATTGAAGGCAAGGTGCGCGAACTCGCCGGGCTGCCCTTGCGGGGGGCCGACAAGAAGGCCGACGCCAAAGAAGCCAAAGAGGAGAAACCCGAGCGCAAGGCCGAGAGTCGGCAGGACGAGAAGCGCGGCCATGCTGCGAGAGCGACGACATAGGAGCGATATGCCGGTTGGACGCGGGGGCCGGGGGCGTGCGGAGTCGCCGCCGGATTTCCTGATCATGGCAATCCGGTACCTTGCCCGCGCCGAGCGGACGGCATCTCAGGTCGCGCGGCATGTTCAGGGGAAAGGGGCGAGCCTGGCGCAGGGACAGGGCGTCGTGCGTGAGTTAGAGCGGCGGGGGTATCTCGACGATCAAGCCTATGCCACGCGTTGGGCGGAAGCCAGGCTGGCGAAACGCCCGATGGGACGTGAGCGGCTGAAGCTGGAAATGCTCAGTCGAGGCTTCGAAGACCCGGTGGTGGAGCGGGCCTTGAGGAGTGCCTACCGGTCAATTTCCGAGCAGGAATTGGCGTGCCGGGCGCTGGAGGGGCGCACCACGGGAACGCGTCCACCACAATGGGTGAGATTTTTGCGACAACGCGGGTTTGATGACGACACCATTCAGCAAGTCACGCAAGTCGACTTGGAGACGGGGTTAGACGAGTTATGAGCCAACCTGTACACGATCTGCGGCGAGCCTTCATCCGGTATTTTGAACAGCAGGGCCATCGGGCGGTTCCGAGCGCGTCCTTGATTCCGCAGGCGGATCCGACGCTGCTGTTTACCAACGCCGGCATGAATCAATTCAAACGGGTGTTCCTGGGTGAAGAAACGCGCGCCTATCAGCGGGCCGTGACCGTGCAGAAGTGTCTGCGTGCGGGCGGCAAGCACAATGACCTCGAAAATGTCGGTTATACCAGGCGTCATCATACGTTCTTTGAAATGCTCGGCAACTTCTCCTTCGGTGATTACTTCAAGGAAGACGCCATCCGCTTCGGCTGGGAGTTTCTGACCTCGGTGGTCGGGCTCTCGAAAGACCGGATGTGGATCACGATCTTTCGCGAAGACGACGAAGCCGATCGGCTGTGGCGAAAGATCGGCGTCTCCCCAAACCGCATCGTGCGTTGTGGCGAGAAGGACAACTTCTGGCAGATGGCCGATACAGGCCCCTGCGGCCCTTGCTCGGAATTGCACTTTGATCAGGGACCTGCGGTGCCTGGCGATGACACGCCGAACGGTGAAGGGGACCGGGTCATTGAGATCTGGAACCTCGTGTTCATGCAGTTCAATCGTGACAGCGCGGGAACGCTCAATCCGCTGCCGAAGCCGAGCATCGATACCGGCATGGGGTTGGAACGTCTCACCGCGGTGGCGCAGGGGAAACTCAGCAATTACGACAGCGATTTGTTTGCGCCGCTGCTGGCGGCGATTGGCCGGCGCGCCGCTGCTGAATATGGAGCGATGGAGCAGGCGGATCGTTCCATGCGCGTCATTGCCGATCACCTCAGGGCCATTACCTTCCTGATGGCTGACGGCGTGTTGCCGTCGAATGAAGGGCGGGGGTACGTGCTCCGCCGAATTCTTCGGCGCGCAGCCCGCCACGGACGCCTGCTGGGCATCACCCAACCATTCCTGTATGAGCTGACGGCGACGGTCGTGGATCACATGGGCGAGGCCTATCACGAGTTGCGGCCGGCGGCCGGTACGGTGGCCGAAGCAACGCGCGGCGAAGAAGAGCGGTTTATCGCCACCCTCGATCAGGGGTTGCCGATCCTGAACGACATGCTGTCGAAAGTGAAAACGGCGGGGCAGCAGGTGCTGCAAGGGACCGAGATTTTCAAACTGTACGACACCTACGGGTTTCCGATGGACCTCATTGCGGAAGCCAGCCGTGAGCAGGGGATTACCCTCGACGAAACCGGCTTTGACGCCGCTATCGAAGAGCAGCGGACGCGCGCCAGAAAGACGGGAGGCTTCGAGCATGAAACGGCGAGGCCAGCCCTGAGCGACGTGGCGGCGCGTGTCGGAACCACGTCATTTGTCGGCTATGACCGGCTGGATTCCGAAGGCGTGGTGCAGGCGCTCCTTCAGGGTGATCGCCTCATCAAGGAGGCCCGCGAAGGCGACGAAATCGAGATCGTGCTCGACGTCACGCCCTTTTATGCGGAAGGCGGCGGACAGGCCGGAGACCACGGTGTCTTGACCGGCACCGACGGTCGGGTGGAGATTCGTGAGACCACCAGGCCGGTGCCGACGTTGATCGTGCACAAGGGCCTGGTGACGGCGGGTTCGATTCGTGAAGGCGAACGGCTGCAGCTCTCGGTCAATGCGCGTACCAGGCAGGCTGCGGCGCGCAACCATACGGCCACGCATTTGGTGCATGCCGCGCTGCGCGATCTGCTCGGGCCGCATGTCAAACAGTACGGCTCGCTGGTGGCGCCGAATCGCCTGCGGTTCGACTTTGCCCACTTCCGGCCCATGACGTCTCGTGACATCGACGAGATCGAATCGATCGTCAATGAGCAGGTCCGCCAGGATCAACCGGTGCAAACGGATGTGATGGGGGTGCAGGATGCGGTGGCCGGCGGGGCGTTGGCGTTTTTCGGCGACAAGTATGGCGACCGGGTGCGGGTGGTGCAGATCGACACCTTCAGCAAAGAATTGTGCGGGGGCACCCATTGCCGGCGCACGGGCGAAATCGGGTTGTTCCGGATTGTGGGTGAGTCCGGAGTGGCCGCGGGGGTCCGCCGGATCGAGTGTTTGACCGGCAGTGGAGCGTTGGATTCCCTGAAGCGGCTGGAGGCGGATGTGCGTGAGCTCTCGGATCTTCTGAAGGTCGCACCGGCTGAAGTCGTGGCGCGCACCCGAAAGTTGAGCGAGCAGTTGAAAGACAAGGAGCGGGAACTGGCGGATGTGAAGCTCAAGATGGCGAGCACGTCATCGACACAGGCACAGGCTCGTGAGGTCAAGGGCGTCCACGTTCATGCGCAACGCACGGATGGCCTTGACGTGAACGGCATGCGGGCACTCGCTGATCAACTGCGCGACAAGCTCCGGAGCGGCGTCGTGGCCCTCGGCGCCGCCAACGACGGCAAGGTCTCGTTACTCGTGGTCGTGACGAAGGACTTGACGGGCCGATTGAAGGCAGGCGAATTGATCAAGGAGATGGCGATCGAAGTCGGCGGCACAGGTGGCGGTCGTCCCGAGATGGCGCAGGCCGGCGGAAAAAATCCCGACAGGCTGGATCCGGCGCTGGAAAAAATTTTTGGGTTGGTCCAAAAGGCCTTGGAAGGGTAGACTGATGAAAGGCCAACGGATTCTCGCGATCGATCACGGTTCCAAACGGATCGGGTTTGCCTTGAGCGATGAGCTCGGGTGGACGGCCCAGCCGCTGGAAACGTTTTACCGGCGCAATCCCGAGGCCGACATCCGACATATCCAGGAGTTAGTGCGCGAGCACGAGGTTGGTCAAGTGCTCGTCGGCTTGCCGCTTCGGTTGAACGGGGAAAGTGGTCCGGCAGCCAAGGTGGTCGAGGAATTTATTCACCTGCTCGAACCGGCCTTGTCGGTTCCCGTGGTGACCTGGGATGAACGGATGACGACCTGTGCGGCGGAGGATTTGTTGATCGCCGCCGACGTCGGGCGCCGGAAACGGAAAGGCATCGTCGATCGGATTGCCGCGGCGATTCTGCTTCAGAGTTACCTTGCGAGTCTGGAGAAGCCGACGTCCGGCCAGGAGCAGACCCTGAGCCACTCCCAGGACGGCGATCCCTGGTCTTTTGACGAACCACGAGAGGATGATGCAGAAGAGATTGATTGCGGGTCTGGTGCTGGCGTCGGTGATACTCCTGGCGATTTCGGGGTACCTCGCGCTGCGCTGGGCTCAAAGTCCCGTCGCCGGCGGACGTCCTAAACCCCCCTCCCAAATCGTCGTCATTCCCGACGGCAGTACCTTTCAGCAAGTCGCGGGTATTTTATCGAGCGAGCAACTGATTCGCAGTCGGCTGGCATTCCGTCTGCTTGGCAAGACCCGGGACATTGATCGGAAAATTCGCCCCGGTGAATACGAGTTGGATGGGAGCATGTCCTCGCAGGCAATCCTGTCGAAGCTGCTGGCCGGTCGAGTCGTGTTGCATCCGGTCACGATCCCCGAAGGGTACAATCTTGCGCAAATTACCGACGTGTTGGCGGTGCAGCAGGTGACCGATGCCAAAGAGTTTTCGAAACTGGTTCGCGATCGTGCCTTCATCGCGACACTTGGGATTGACGCGGACTCGCTGGAAGGGTATCTGTTTCCGGAGACCTACTCCTTTCCTCGCCAGGCCAAAGTACGCGACGTCATCAAGGCCATGGTCGACGGACTCCATCGCGCGTGGAGCGCCGACTTGCAGGAACAAGCGGGGCGCATGAAGTTATCCCTGCATCAGGTGTTGACGCTGGCCTCCGTCATCGAAAAAGAGACCGGCTCCAAGGAAGAGCGTGAACTGATCGCGGCCGTGTTCCATAACCGGTTGCGCAAGAGAATTCCGTTGCAAAGCGATCCGACGGTCATCTACGGGCTCCCGGCGTTTGACGGCAACATTCACAAACGCGATTTGTCCGTCATGAGCCCCTACAATACCTATCGCGTACAGGGACTTCCGCCGGGACCGATTGCGAGCCCCGGAGCCCACGCGCTTCGTGCGGCGCTCTTCCCTGCTCAGGCATCGTATCTCTATTTTGTGTCCCGCAACGATGGAACGCATCAGTTCTCCTCCACACTGGCTGAACACAATCAAGCCGTCGAAAAGTATCAGAAGCAGCCGTTCCGCAAGAGCGCCGGGGGGAACCTCGTCATTCACGGCTCGTGACCCGCCGGGGCCTGCATCTGCACGACGCATCGCCTCACCACACCATTCGCACCATCGAGACTTACCAGCTGAAAGGAACAGGGATATGGGACTTGTGTCGTGGAATGAGAATCTGCCGGCTGTGTTGGATCACACGGTCTTGCGCCCGGAGGCGAGCAGGGCCGACGTGTTGCGGCTCTGTGCGGAGGCGAAGGAGCAGGGGTTTGTCGTGATTTTTGTGCCACCCTGTTACGTTGATGACGCGGTGGCGGCCGTAGCCGGGACGCCGGTGCAGGTCGGGATTCCGATTGGCTTCCCTCTCGGTGGTCACTCGACCCATGCGAAGGTGACGGAGGCGATCGAGGCGGTGGCGCATGGCGCGAGGGTGCTGGACATGGTCATCAACATCAGCCGCCTGAAATCGGGCGACTATGATGTCGTGCGGCAGGATATGGCGGCCGTGGTGCGGGCGACACCAGGTGTCAACCATAAGGTCATTCTGGAAACCTGTTTGCTCACTCGCGAAGAAAAAATCACGGCCTGCCGATTGGCCGTGGAAGCGGGCATGGACTATGTGAAGACCTCGACGGGATTCAATCAGGCCGGCGCGACCGTAGAAGATGTGCGGCTGATGAAAGAGGCCGTAGCGGGGCGGGCGAAGGTGAAGGCCTCGGGCGGCATACGCGACTGGAAGGCAACGCGGGCGTTGCTGGAAGCAGGAGCAGACCGCATTGGCACCAGCGCAAGTCTGAAAATTCTAGGCGAATGGCGGGCGGAGCGGGCCGCCGCTCGATGAGCGGTGTCTGGCACCCATCACAGATCGTGCTTCGCTGTGCCGGGACGGTGAGATTGGCTTGCTCGTTTCAACGGATTTGATATAGTGCCCCGATGATGACTCGAATCGTACTGTTGGTGCTGGATGGGTTCGGCATCGGCTCCCTGCCTGACGCCGAATCGTACGGCGATGCCGGCTGCAACACGCTCCAGCGGCTGGCGGCCATTTCAAAAGGGCTGACCCTTCCGAATCTCGAACAACTCGGCCTCGGTCTTCTCGGACAGTTTCAAGGCATCCGGCCCATGACACAGCCGGAAGGCTGCTACGGCAAGCTAGGGTTTACGACCAGGGGCAAACACTCGCTGGCCGGACATTGGGAATTGGCCGGGTATGTGATCGAAGAGGGCGCGCGTCCCTATGAGGCCTTTACGAAAGAATTGGCGTCCGGCCTGGAAGTCGCATTGGGACAAAAAACGCTCGGGAACTGTCGAACCGTTCGCCTGGAGCCGATTGCGGAGTTCGGCGCGGAGCATCAAAAATCCGGTATGCCCATCGCCTGGATCGATACGGCGGGGACTGTGATGTTGGCGGCCCACGAGCAGGTCGTTCCGCCGGAGGAGTTGTATCGTCTCGCACGTGAAGCGAGACGGCGGCTCAAGGCAACCATGCCGATCGTTCGCGTGGTCGCCTATCCATTTACGGGGCAGCCTGGGCAATTTGCCGTCACCGAACGCCGCCGGGATTTTGCCGTAGAACCTCCGGGGCTGACGCTGTTGGACCATTTGAGCCAAGCCAGCCAATTGGTGTTCGGGGTCGGAAAAGTCGGCGATCTCTTTAGCGGGCGCGGCGTCACCAGGTCTGTGCCTCTGTTTCAAGCCCAGGCCGTGATGGACGAAGTCATCGGCATGTTCAGCAAGGCGCCCCGCGGGTTAATCTACGCCAGTCTTCCCATCATGAGCCCCGATCTGCAGGAGACCGTCTCGACGCTGCAACACGTCGATCGGCGGTTGCGCGACTTACAAGAGTGTCTCAAAGTTGGCGATGTGCTCATCATCACGGGTGATCACGGGTTCGACTGTGCCCGACCAACCCCCGGGCATTCACGTGAGTATGTGCCTTGTCTCGTGACCGGCCCGCGTCTCGCGCGCGGCGTCAACCTCGGCACGAGGACGACCGCTGCCGATCTCGCTCAGACGATCGGCGAAGCGTTGGGAGCCACAAGGCTTCCATGGGGTGACAGCTTCTTGGATGCCCTGCAATCCCGCTAGCGCACTCTGGCTCAGTTGGCTAGCCTGCCCGATTGCCGTGACACCTTTTTGAGCGTCAGACTCTCCTGCCCACGCCAGTAGCGGATGGCACGCGGGACTACCATTAATTGGGCTGATACGACTGGCTTAACCAAGAAAGACAAAATCTATGGTCTGCCCAGTAATTTCTGGAAGTGGTATCCCAGGGAACACAAGCGGCCTGGCGAACCAGACCTGAATCAAGATGCTGCGCGCGATTTGTAGGAGGAATGGAAACGTCATGAAAGGCCGGATCCTGAAGGACACAAGACGGAACCCGATAGAAACTCAGAGAACGAGCCGTACGGCTATTGCCATCTAAGTGATCCAGTTCCGCTTGTAGTCGTGGTACCAGCGCCTGATGACCAACTTCCAGACAATGTTTTCGGCATTGATCATCGGAACCCAAGAATCCCTAGAATTCCTGGACGTCTGATTATTCTGGCACCGCGTTTTATAATCCCGTAATTTTCGAGGAGGGTTAAATAGTTTCTATGAAGGAAACTCGAGTGTCCTTGCTCATTACCACTGCGTTGCTGAGCTTGGCAGATCTCTCAGCGAGATTGGGGTATGCGCACTCGCCCGGTTCGCAGGAAAGCGGACTGTATCGCCTGGGGGGTAAAGAGCCTTTCGATCGATCAATTTGGCGACTTGACTCGTCTGCGTCTCCATCTGCTTCCTTGGAAGAACACTGCCAAAGCATAGCCGCGCTACTTCCTCCTCGTGTGTTCGACCACACTGGTATTTTGCCTGAGGACACCAAAGTATATCTGGACATCTCCGTGTTCTTCAGTGATGCTTCGTGCACTGTGAATATTCCAGTAACATGCGTTGCCTTCGCAGCAACCTACCATGCCGAGATCGAGATCAGTTGCTACCCCAGCGACTCGACAACGGACATGTCTTAATCACTCTGACTGATTGCTCAACCAGGTGACCACTCTTGACTATGACAGCTGGAAGCGGTTGCTCAGCACCACCGATCCCCTCGGCAAGATCGAGCGCTACACCTACGACGGCAACGACAACCTGCTCACGAGAATCACACCCAAGAACGAGACCATCAGCTTCGCCTACGACGCCGTCAACCAATTGCTCAGCAAGACCCTGCCGGGCAGTCAGATCACTCAATACAACTATGATCTTGTCGGCAACTTAACCAACGTCACCGATCCGGATAGCGTCTTGGCCATGACCTACGACCTGGCGAATCGGCTGCTCAACGTCACGACCGCCGGTTCTCCTAATCAACCGACGGTCTCCCTCGGCTATGCCTATGATGCGACCGGCAGTCGCCTCACCATGGCCGACGGGATCAAGACAACCAGCTATCACTATGACGGGCTGAATCGCCTGACCGGATTGGGCGATGGCGTGACCCTGCCGCCGCCGACGGCGAACTTGGTGGCCTGGTGGAAAGGTGATGGCACGGCCGCCGATGCCCAAGGCGGCAACCCCGGGACCTTGCAGAACGGCGTGAGTTTCGCCGCCGGCATGGCCGGACAGGCGTTTCAGTTCGACGGGGTCGACGACGCGATCGGCTTCACCAGCACGGTGGGTCGATTCGGATTTCAGGCCACGGTGGATCTGTGGATCAAGACCACCTCGACGCGCCGCGAGACCATCATGAGCGATCGGCTGACCTGTACCGTCACGTCTCCGGCCAACGCGGCCTCCTGGGAGTTGCAGTTGCAACCGAACGGCACGGCCAGCTTTGCCGTGGCCGGACCGGACGCGGGAGCGGGGACGACGTTGGTGAGCGCCGGTGTGGCGACGACCCAGCGGGTCAACGATGGACAGTGGCATCGCCTCGGCCTGGTCCGCAATGGCACCGAACTCCGGCTCTACCGCGACGGCCAGATGGAAGGCTTTTGGAACTTTATTGACGGCCCTCCGGTGTTGACCAGCCTGCCGGCAGGTGGCCTGCGCATCGGCACCGGCGGCTGCGGCACCAATCCGTTCACCGGTCAGCTCGATGAGATCACGATGGCGGATCGGGCCTGGACGGTCGCCGAGCTCCAAGCGCCCCGGACGCAAGAGCAGCCCGTGGTGAGCTATGGCTACGATATACTCTCTCGGCGGACGAGTCTGACGCTGCCGAACGGGGTCCAGACGACCTATAGCTATGATCCGGCGAGTCAGGTGACGAACGTTCTGCATCAGCTCACCGCGACCAGCAACCAAATCAACAAGGCAGACTATGTCTATAACGGGGTCGGCAACCGGACGAGTCTCGCGGATCGACGTGGAACACAAACGTTCGGCTACGACCAGCTAGATCGCCTGACATCTGCGAGTCATCCTTTGCAGCTGGATCCGCAGGCGTTTGCATACGACGCAGTCGGGAACCGAACCACCGGTGGAAGTGTGGTGAACCCAGGCAATCAGTTGAGCGCGGACAGTAACTTTAGCTATCAATACGACGACAATGGGAACCTGACGAGAAAGACCCTGCTCGCCACGGGCAATTACACACAATACAGCTACGATGCGGAAAGCAGACTTATCAAGGTGGAAGACTTCGTCGCGGGCACTCCCACACCCGCGTTCACTTCAACGTATAGGTATGATGGCTTGGGTCGGCGGATCGAGAAAGTCGCCAACGGCCAAACGAAGCGGTACATCTATGATGGGGAAGATATCCTGCTCGAATACGACGGCAGCAACATATTGCAGGCGAGGTATACGCATGGGCCAACAGTCGATGAGCCTATCGCTGTCACAAAAGGAGGAAATACATTCTTCTATCATGCAGATGGCCTAGGCACCGTTACAGAATTGACTGACTCAGCAGGGACAGTGGCAAAAGCTTACGCCTATGACAGTTATGGAAATATTCTTGAGGCAACTGGCAGCCTCGACCAATCTTACGGGCATACCGGCCGAGAGTTCGATCAAGAGAGTGGACTGTACTACTACCGCGCTCGTTACTATGATCCAAGCAATGGCCGGTTCCTTCAAAAAGATCCGATTGGGCTATACGGAGGAATCAACTTGTACCGATACGTGCGCAATAACCCGCCCAATGGTACAGACTCATCTGGCCTAGCTCCTAACTCACCACCTCAGGCAGTAAATCCTTCTAATCGCAAGCCTGAATCGGTGATTGGCGGCCCCGCGGGTTCAATAATCTGCCAGGATGGAAATCCTGAAGTCTGGATAAGTGACTACTTCAAAGACGACAATTCCCAAGAATGTGGAATCACGGAGTGCATCTTCGCTCACGAAGGTTTCCATTTGCAGGATGCCCTGAGGCGGAGCCCCCTAGTGTGTAGCGGAACAAAAGGCAAACGGAACCAGAAGAATGGTGGTCAGATCTTATTCGACGAAGACATCAGAAGGCAGTCGGAAATTAGCGCGTACCTGATAGAACAAGAATGTTTGGAAAAGGAGCTTGCTGGAAGACGAGGCAATTGTCCGTGTGAGGGACTCTTGAACTTCCGAATCGATGTTATCAAAAAGGCCTTCAAGAAATTATGAAACTTGTATTGTTAATTCTGTTCAGCATTTTCTATGCGCTAGTCTCGGCGGTGCGCATCTATGCGCAAGAGCCTAGTTCCTTGGACCTATCAGCCTCCCTTTCGAAGAGAGGAAGCGGACGGTATGCGATAGAAATTCAATTGAAAAATTCATCTGATCGAACAGTGACGATACAGAACTTAGATCTTCCGTGGATCCCTCCCAACGAAATGATTTTTGTGAACAAGGTATATCGGTTGGACAAAGCACACACGCCATTGGCAAAGTTTGGACCAATGGCGGACTACATGGATGTTCCGTATACTCTCGACCCAGGTCAAGTGATCCACGGTTCAATCGATCTAAACTCAATGTTTCCCACTTTTACCGAAGAGGTAAGAAGGTTTGGAGTTACTGTGGAGTGGGCCTGCAGATCAAAAGCATTGACGTTTCAGTGTCAAGAAGGAAGTGGCAGACAATTTACCATTGCAGCAAAAAGAAAACAGAAATCGACTACCTTTCATTCCTCGACCCCTCCATCAATCAAGTGACAGCTCTGCTCCAGCATATTCTCTCAGGATGGTCAAACAGGTTGTCCAGGGCGGCCGCAACGAGCGAGTGCCCGAGGCGTACTCAGTTCGGTACGTTGAGGGTCCGAGCGATGCGAGAACAAAGCTGGCGACCTGTTTCACCATCCTGGCAGCTCACGGCGAATGCCAACTTCGCCTACCAGTACGACGACAACGGGAACCTCATCAAGAAGACCTTGCTCGCCACTGGGAACTATACCCAGTACACCTATGATGCGGAAAATCGCCTGACCCAGGTGCAGGAGTTTGCCGCAGGGAATCCGACCGCTATTACAACCAGCAGCTATCGCTACGATGGCTTGGGCCGTCGGATTGAGAAGGTCGCCAACGGCCAGACAAAACGCTACATCTACGATGGCGAAGACATTCTGCTCGAATACGACGGCAGTAACGTCCTCCAGGCAAGATACACCCACGGTCCCGGCATCGATGAGCCGATTGCGGTGACCAAAGCCGGGAGCACCTTCTACTATCATCAGGATGGTCTCGGCACGGTGACGGAGCTCACTGATAGCAACGGCAGCGTGGCCAAAGCTTATGCCTACGATGCCTACGGCACCATCCTCGAATCGCCCGGCACGGTGGAGCAGCCGTATACGTATACGGACCGAGAGTTCGATTCAGAAAGCGGGCTTCTCTACTATCGTGCGCGGTACTACGACGCCGGGACGGGGCGGTTTTTACAGAAGGATCCGATTGGCATTGTGGGTGGTGATTTGAATTTGTATCGCTACACTCAAAATGCTCCCGTTGATTATATTGATCCATCAGGTCTTACGAGACTTTGGTATGACATCAAGAATAAGAGATTACATGTTGATCCAGAGCAAGAGGGACGAAGACCATATGATTTGGCAGCCACTTCGGGAGCTGGCGGTTGCATGAATCAACCGCGATGTTCAAAGAAGAGGAACGAAGGCCCCATTCCTCCTGGCGACTACACGATTAATACAAGCGATCTCTCCAACCCAGATACCTTGGGTGATATCTTTAGGCAGTTCAATTATAAGCCATGGTTCTTTCACGATTGGGGTGATTGGCGTGTGCCAATCATGCCCGATAAAGGAACAAACACATTGCTTCGTGGTGGCTTTTTCTTGCACGGTGGAAGTCGGCCAGGTTCAGCGGGATGTATTGATGTTGGAGGGGGAATCTTTGGTAATCGTGCCACTGACACGCTACTGTTCGACCTATTGCGCGACCCAAATCACAGCATCCCCTTAACGGTATTCTAGCTATGTTCAGGCAGGCGATTTTCTTTCGAGGCCTAGTGATGATAGCAATCCTCTTAATGGTTGGGTTTGCAACGTATGTCTTCTGGAGATGGTCTTTGTCTCCTGAGGAATCTCTTCTGAAATTCTATGCTGCACAAGGGGCTGAAGACCAACTGATGGATCCTCTAATCGTGGGCGGGGCCAAAGTGGTGCCGCTCATTCTCAAAGACATTAATGACAAGAATATGCCCCTTCGTCGGTATGCCATTGGGGCCCTTGGAAACATCGGCGATGCCTCCGCGATCGCCACGCTAGAAAGCCTACTCAAAGACCAATCAGAGGTAGACTACATTCAATGCGATGCGCTTGAGGCAATCGCCTTGATCAATCCAGACCGCGGACGCGTGATTGCGACGGCCTACAGTAGGAGCTCAACTAGTTGCCTTCATGAGCTATCAGCTTACTTGCTTTCCGGGAAATTGCCGCATCGCAGGACGTATATTGAGGCACTTGGGGGATGGCATGAGTAAATATGTGATCCGGAGTCACAGGCCACCCGAATTCCCCATCTATTGACAGCGACTGCAACGCAGATCAACAAAGCGGACTACGTCTACAACCCTGTGGGCAACCGGACGAGTCTCACGGACCGTCGAGGGCCGCAGACCTTCGGGTATGACCAGTTGGACCGGCTCACCTCAGCGAGCCATCCTTTGCTGCTGGACCCGCAGGCGTTTGCATACGACGCAGTCGGGAACCGAACCACCGGTGGAAGTGTGGTGAACCCAGGCAATCAGCTGAGCGCGGACAGTAACTTTAGCTACCAATACGACGACAACGGGAATCTTACCAAGAAAACACTGCTGGCCACCGGTAACTACACGCAGTACACGTATGATGCTGAGAATCGCCTGATCCAGGTGCAGGAGTTCGCAGCGGGGAATCCCGCGGCCATTACGACCAGCAGCTATCGCTACGATGGTTTAGGGCACAGAATCGAAAAGGTCGCTAACGGCCAGACGAAGCGGTATATCTATGACGGCGAAGACATCTTGCTCGAGTACGATGGAAGCAACGTGTTGCAGGCGAGATACACACATGGACCTGGGATTGATGAGCCGCTGAGCCGCACGCCGGTCACACCGGGGGTGGGCAGCGGTCACACAGCCGTACTGGCCTCCACGCCGGATGGGCTTCGAGGCCCAGTGGTAGATGATGGCATCAGTGTGAACGGCCAGGTCTCGGTGGGCTTTACGCTGGCGAGCGGGGTACCGACGCCAGCGGTGGGCCAGCCGATCGATTCAACCGGGTCGCACCAGCCGATCGCGCCGATCGACGTCACGGCCGCCGGCACCATCATCACCAATTATGCCATGCACGCATTCGAGCGCCGCTGCTTGACAAGGCAGTACAACTCAGCGGGTGCTCGCGATGTGCGAGCCCAGCAGCGCTTGAGCGGTCCCTCCGAAGATTGCCGCAACATCATCGGGGGGCAATCCAGCATGTTCAACGTGGGTCGCGACGGCGCGAAATTCCTCGTGGAGCCAATACGGATAATCGGTGCCGAGGACGATCCGGTCGGCGCCGAAAGTGTCGCACGCGCAACGCAATGCCGGCGGATGAGCGTTGGCTGTGTCATACCAGAGACGGCGGGCCAAGACACTGGGCGCTTCAAGTCCCTTCGGCATAAACCAGGAAGCAGAGTGGTCTAAGCGTCGCATGAGAAACGGCAGCGTGCCACCCATATGCGAGGCAATGATGCGTATGCGTGGATATCGCGTGATGACGCCTGCTTTCATGAGTTGCAGCAGGCACATCGTATCTTCGAATGGCGCCGCGATGGGCCAGGTAAGGTTATGCGCGGCAAGGATAGGAGAGCCGCAGGCAAGTCCCGCGGCATGGATGAAGAGGAGCGCTTGGCGTCGATCCAATTCGGCAAACAGCGGTTCAAATGCCGGGTCAGCTATGGTTGTGTCGAGCACCCAGGTAGACACCGTGATTCCCACCATGCCAAGTTCATCACACGCCCGCGTGACTTCGGTGAGCGAAGCATTGATATGGGGCAGTGGAAGGCATCCGAACGCCAAGAAGCGCCTCGGGTGCTGCCGAACCAAAT
Organism: Nitrospira sp. CR1.1; assembly: GCA_014055465.1. Taxonomy (NCBI): domain Bacteria; kingdom Pseudomonadati; phylum Nitrospirota; class Nitrospiria; order Nitrospirales; family Nitrospiraceae; genus Nitrospira; species Nitrospira sp. CR1.1. The sequence goes on along the minus strand of WIAF01000003.1, from coordinate 164,280 downwards.
CGGCGTACAGGTCGTTCGCAACCCGTGCCGCTTCCAGGGCACTCTGCTCATCCCGGAAGTACGGCGACTGCGGGGAAACCGACAGGACCTGCAGATCGACACCGGCGTCATCCATCATCCCGAAACGTGCCTCGAGATCGGCCGGCTCCTTGCCTGCCAGGAAATTCCGAGCGATCGCCGTGCCGACCTGGGATCCGCCCAGGCGATCCAGCAAATCGAGATACCGCACAGGAAAATAGTGGGCATGCATGTCGATCCGCATATCCGGCTCCTTCCTCCATTCGGCCTGAACGGCCTGTCATTGCTTCAGATGCGGCTTGCTTCGAGAGCCGACTCCATAGGCCTTGGCTGTCGGACCTTTACGTCAGTTCCTCCGGCACGGCAAACGCCAGAATGTGGTGCCGCTTCCCGGAGAAGATAAACTCTCCCACCAGATCCATGCCGAGCCCAACCACGTGGGCACGGAGCGAATGCGGATTATCATAGGCGACGAAGGCCACGCCGACGTTGTACCGCCTGGCCACTTCGCTCTTCAACGTTGTGTAGAGTCCGCGCAGGAGTCCGCAGCCGCGATACGGGCGATCGATGCAGACAGGCCCATAGATAAACAGGCGAGAGGAGGCGAGAGGCCGGCCACCATAGTCGATCCCGTCAAGCTGTTGCATCATAGCAGCGAGCAGAGGGAATGGCCGGTTGAATTCGCATGAAGAGGCGCACAGGTAGCCGGCCAGACGGGCGCCATCACTCGCCACGACGATTCCCACATTGTCCGCCATCTCCTCGAGTTGCTCGCGGGTAAACTCGACCGACAAAAACCCGTCCTGCCGCTCTGCATCGTTCAGATTGCCACCGAAATTCGCCGCCTGAACCGTGAGTATGGCAGGGACGTCCTCCAACACAGCTCGTCTGAATGTCATGCTCATTTTTTCTAGCGTCACGCTGGACTGCGCAGGCGCTTCCCTTTCCTCCGCCACGGAGGCGATTGGCGCAAAAACACAATGGCGGGAAACGAGGCAAGCCTGGTCGGCTGAACAGGTTCAGCGAGCGCCGACTTACGATTCGTTCCCTGCCGGAAACACCGCCTCGCACCGCGCGGCTCGTCCGCTCATCCACCCAGGCTTCCTCCTGGAGGCGAACGCTGCCGGCAGACGCAGGGGCAATTCCATTCTTAGCTGGAGATTTCGATGTCCAGCCTGGGCATCGAAATCTCCCATGGACATGAGGTTCTGTTGGCCTCCGGTCTAAAAAGCGGTCTGCGCATTGGCCCCAGAATCAACGATCGTCGCACTGTCCCTGCAAGGCTTGGCGTTTTGTGGGCTGACGGTCCCTGCTTCGGTCGCAACGTCACCCGGCCTTAAACGACCACATGCGCTGGTAACGTCGAATCGTCGAAAGAAATGGCATGAACGTCAGTAACGCGTAGAAGGCCATTCAGGCATTCCCGCCCCAGCCCGCCTTATTCGTGACGGTTCGTCGTGAATAAGGCGAGTGCCGCAGAAGTGCTCATGAATAAGATGGGCTAGGGCAACGAGTCCCCATCGGTTTCAGCGTAAACAGCTCTGAAGCTTCTCCACGCTGTGGAAACATCTAGCAGGCTGCGGAAAAACTCATTTTTTGCACGCTACGCCGCGATCAGCTCACGTGGCGTGTTGGTATCAGGATAGTAGGCAGGATGCGCAACAAGGCCATCCAGCAAGGCCGCAGCGAGTGAAGCGGCGAATCGTACTCTTGTCGTACGTTGAGCCGCTGAATGATGCGAGAACGCCGCTGGTGGACTTTTTCCGCATCCTGCTAGAGGGACAGATCAGATACGCTCAGAGCATGACTGGTTATTTGGCGCGCTTCCAAGCTATTTCCTTGCCCTTTTTGCCCTTCCCCATCTTTAGCGTCAGCGTGTCCTCGCCAACCTCAACCGTCGCGTCGACCCACTTGCGCTTCGCGATCATCTGCAACTTGGCCGTTCCCTTCCCTTCCTTTCCGTCAAAATCCTTGATAATCGTTTCACCAGTCGTGTTGCCTCGCCCTTTGACCTCTTTTCCTTTTGTAATCTTACATTCGGTCTCAGAACATTCTACTTCCGCTCCGTTACTCGTAATCCACTTCCCGGAAAGACTCGCAGCATGAGAAGTATTCACGTCTACCAAAAGACTCGCAGCTAGAATTGCCAACGCACATACCAGGTGTTTCATCCACGCACTCCTTTCTCCGTTCGTGTAGAACATGTCCCATCTTTTCCTGCTTGTTCGATGAAGTTCGCTCAAGGTACTCTTCGATGAACGAATGAGTCAATATTCGTCTTCCTTGAAGTTCAGCAGCGAGGAACTCACGCATCTGAGGGGGGAGCTGGTGCGCGTGACTCAGGGGCGGGGTTTTTTACGACGTGCGGCGGCGGCGTGTGCGCGGATGACACGGGACTAATCTCGCAGTGGGCCGGTGTGATCCGGCTGAGGACTAACGGGGTGGTTTAGGCAGACGCCGGGAGCGTTGCGCATGGAGGGCAAATTCCAGCGCGGCTTCGAGTCGAATCACACGGGCGGTCAGGTCTTCAATATGCGACTGCTGCTTGGCGACTGTGGTGTTGAGTTGCTCCACCTTGTCGTTCAGCTTGATGGTGTTGGCGAAGGCATCCCACACGCGCTCGGTGAGTCCCATCGTCACCCCTTCTTGCGGGTCTTGGAGAGGGCGAGCATGCGCGCTTCCGACTCCGCCACAAGGGCGAGGGTTTTGTCGATGGCGCGAATGGTTTTTTTCGTCTCCCGGATGACTTGCTTGGCCATGTGATCCAAGAGCGCCGGATTATCGGCTGGAACGTACCGCTCGCCTCCTTCGCGAAGCAGTTCTGCCATGGTGAGATTGGCGGCTTTCGCCTTTTGCGCCAGCCGGCGTTTTTGGCCGGGGCTCATAAGGATGGGGACTTGGACCATCGTGGACGGCATGGTAGCCTCCCTCAGCTTGGATATATAGGCAATATATAGCATAGGATCAGATTTGCTGTCGATGTGCCCCATGTCTTCGCTCGTTCTTTTGATGCATGCCGGATCGGCTCATCTTGCCCAGTGGCCTCTGGATGGCGTATACGTACAGCTCATTGTCCGAGATTTGATATAGGCTTGGAAATTAAGACGGCCGACTCTCGCCTGCGTGACTGTCGGTGGAGTGTGTGAACAAGAAAGGCTCTAACCGTGTCGATTGACGAGAAACTCAACAGTCTCGGTCTCACCCTCCCGGCTCCGCCGAAGCCGGTCGCGAGTTACGTTCCGTCGGTGCTGGTTGGTGATCTGCTGTATCTAAGCGGCATCTTGCCGTTTCGCGACGGGCAGGTGGCGATTACGGGCAAGCTAGGGCAAGACGTGACGGTGGAACGAGGCGCCGAAGCGGCAAGGCTGGCGCTCCTCAATGCCTTGGCGGTCGTGAAGCAGGAACTCGGGTCGTTGGATCGTGTGCAGCGTATTGTGCGAGTCGTGGGGCATGTCGCGTCGGCCGAGGGATTTGTGCAGCAGCCTGCCGTGATCAATGGCGCGTCAGATCTGCTGGTGCAGATTTTCGGAGAGGCGGGGCGCCATGCGCGAGTGGCACTGGGCGCGGCCGAATTACCGCTGCATGCCGCTATCGAACTGGAATTATTGGTGCACGTGCGAGCCTGATTCACCTGTTGATCTGTTGCCTTCCTACAGCCGTCGCTTGCCTTGACTTCAAAAAAATCCGCTTGTTATAGTCCGGAAGTCCCTTGGTTTGATGCCACACCCCCCATCCGGCTTCGTTGCCTCAGTGGCGTGGGGTTTTTGTGCCACGTGCGGGGCGTTTTATCTGGCGTACCATCATTCATCCTCGCCCGCCTGCTCGACAGGCTTATTCAGAGGGCATCGGTAGGGAGTGACTCCCATGAACTATATAATTTGTGCCATTGTCAGCTTGGCCTTCTTGGCGAATTCCGTCGATTCCATGGCCGCCAAGGCTGAACCACCGGCTCTGCATCCCAATGCCGCGGTGCCTGGCGCCACGGTGTCGATCACGGGCAAAGGGTTCGGTCCGTTCAAATCGACCCGATTCAATCAGGTGACGTTTCAGGGCGTGCCTGCGCTGATTCAGCGGTGGGATTCGGATCTGATCGAGGTGCGTGTACCGTCACAGGCTGCCAATGGACCGGTCGATGTCATCATCGGAAAAAAGCACGTGAAGGCCGGCTCTTTCACACGGCTGCAACCCGTCATTCAATCAGTCTCGCCGGCTGAAGCCGAGCCAGGCTCGATTCTGGAGATTATCGGAGAACATTTCGGCAACACCGCCGGCCCTCGCGATCCGAACACGATTTTTGGCGTCAATAGTGTGGCTGTGGGCGATGTGACAGTGCGCGTCCGCAAGTGGCGTAATGAGAAGATTGAAGTGGAACTGCCGGGCAATGTGCAGTCGGGAGATGTGGTGATTCGCATGGCGTCTTCTGATCCATTGCCGGACGGGTCGTGCTGCGCTCCGGTCAAACAGGTGGTGAGCAATTCGATGCCGCTGAAGATGCTGGCGTTGGTGCGGGTCGATCCCACCAGTGGACCGGTCGGAACAAAAGTGGTGATCTTCGGCAAGGGGTTCGGGACGACCAGAAATCCTGAGGATGGCGTGCTCTTTGGCGGCCATCTGGCGACGGTGTCGCAGTGGACGGATACAACCGTCGTCGTGCATGTGCCGCTCGATGCCCAAACCGGCCCGGTTGTGATGAAACGCAATGGGCAGGAACGGGACGTCGGGACGTACACCGTGCAGACACCGAAGGCCACGGCGCTGACTCCGACTGAAGCGCCTATTGGCACGTTGTTGAAAATTACGGGAGAGAATTTCGGGTTTTATTCGGAGGCCGGGTCTACGCCCTTTAACTATATCGACTTTTCGTTGAGCGAAAACACCGTCGAGATCGGCGGCGTGCAGGCGATCGTCTATCGATGGGGTCATGACCGCATTGATGTGTGGGTGCCCTTCAGCGCAAAGAGTGGCCAGGTGGTGGTGAAACGCGCCGCCAACAGGCCGAAGTCGGACGGCACCTGCTGTGCTGATAAACAGGTGCTGGAGACACAAGTCGGCAATTTTACGCTTGTCACGCCAAAGATTGATTCGTATAGCCCGAACACGGGGGGGCTCGATGAACTGGTGACCATCAAGGGGAGCGGGTTCGGCAAGTTTTTGAAGACCGCAGAGCCGAGCAAGGTCATTACGGACAGCGTGTATGCCCGAGTGGCTCCGGAGTTAGGCGAAAATGTGTCGCGTACCGAAGTCCTATTCAACGGGGTCGGAGCGATTGTCCAATCCTGGACGGACACAGAAATCAAGGTCCGCATTCCGCATCGTCATTCGTATGGAGTTGGAAAACTCGGCGAATTCAATCCGGACCTGACTTCGGGGCCGCTGGTGGTGCGGCGCGGGTCTTGGGATTTGCTGCCGGATGGATCCTGTTGTACGCCAAAAAAATGGCTGACGTTGGAGGCCGGTACCTTTACGATTCAACCGTCGGGACTCCCTGATGCCAGTTTTTGGCGAAATCCCAACCCTAACAACTCTCATTTTCATTGAGGCCTGTTACCTTGCGTACGTTGTCTCTCCTGTTCTGTTCGCTCCTGATCCTGTTGTGTGTCGGCACCGTGAACGCCGCTTCTCCTCAGGTCCCCGCCACCGTGGCGATGCAGAAGAGTGGATCCGAGGCGACGCTGTTGGGGGTGTTTTTTCACGACCAGCAACTCGGTTGGGCTGTCGGCTCAGGCGGGACGATCCTGAAAACCACCGACGGCGGCCACAAGTGGAAAAAAGTTTCCAGTGGCACGAGTGCTCTCCTGACCGCCGTGTATTTTCGTGATGCGCAGCGCGGCTGGGTTGTGGGGGCGAACGGCACGGTGAGGACGAGCAAAGACGGCGGTGAAACCTGGAGCGTCGTCGTGGTGTCCACTCAGGCGCCTCTCTATGGGATTGCCTTTTCGTCCCCGGAACAGGGCTGGATGGTCGGTGGAAACGGCACCATTTTGCAGACCGCTGACGGCGGAGAGAACTGGACCGATCAAGCGAGCGGCACCAGCGCGGCACTGTATGCCATTGCGATGACCAGCGAACAGCGCGGCGCCGTCGTGGGAGCATTGGGTACGATTTTGACCACGGCGGATGGCGGAAAAAATTGGGTCACGCAAGTGAGTCAAAGTTCGGCCACATTTTTTGATGTCGCCTTCGCCGATGACATCAACGGCTGGGCCGTCGGCAACGCCGGTGCGTTATTTCAAACGACCGACGGGGGAACCCACTGGGTTGATCGCACCTTGCCTTGCGGAAGGACGTGTCACAAACTCACGGACCTCATCCGTGTCCGGTTCACGGATGCGCAGCAGGGGTGGATTGTCGGGGAGCGTGGTCAGATTCTGCGAACTAGTGATGCGGGGTATAATTGGGTGGAAGAAACCAGTCCTGTGAAACGGTCTCTCATGGCTCTCACTTTCCCTCGCGCGACGGCCGGATGGGCAGCCGGTGAGGGAGGGACTATTATTTCAATCAGCGCAGGGAAGAAGTAACTGCTCGCCGCGCCTCTGCTCCTCTAACCCAGTCGTCCCAGTCGACTCTGTACGATACTTAATGCCGTCACGGCCGCGGTGTCCGCTCGCAGGATGTGCTGACCCAGACTCACGGTCTGACAGCGTTGTTCCTCCATGGCCTGAGCGAGTTCTTCCTCCGCCCAGCCCCCTTCAGGTCCGATCAGTAACGTCACAGTTTCGGTTGGAAGCGTCGGCAGGGGAACCTGTGCCAATCCCGTTGTTTGCTGACGCTCGGCCAACAAGAGTGCACAGGCCGTCGCAGGGCCGGAGAAAAATCGGCGCGACTCCATTGGTTCCAAAACCAGCGGAGGCTGCCATTGTTCCGATTGTTGTGCGGCTTCAGTGGCGATGCGCTGCCAGCGAGCCACTTGGGCGGCGACTCTTCCGGGTTGCGGGCGTACGATGCTGTGATGTGAGATGAGCGGCAGAATCGTGCGCACGCCCAATTCGCTCGCCTTCTGCACGACCCAATCCATATGATCGCCTTTGAGCAGAGCCTGCGCGAGGAACAGGCTTGGCCAGGCATCGACCGGTCCTGGACGAGAGTCGAGAATCTCTGCTGTTAACGCCTGCGGAGCCACGGCGCTCACGCGCACCTGATACCGCTGACGGTGCTCATCGGTCAATCGCAGGACCTCACCGGGCTTCACGCGTAAGCTGGCACGCAGATGATGGCAGAGTTCACCGGTGAGGGTGAGTGTAGTTCCGTGGATATCGGCTGAGGAGATAAAAAATGCCGGCATGGCGGTCGGCGGATCAGGAGGGGCAGATGCTCGGTCTATTCGAAAAATGTCTTCATCTTGTCTAGGAAGCCTTCACCCTCGCTGTCTTTCGTGTAGCCGCTTTCCTTCGCGAATTCTTCGAGCAGTTCTTTCTGCCTCGAGCTGAGTTTGGTGGGGATCTCCACTTTCACATTAAACAATTGGTCTCCGGTATGGCCGCCCTTGAGGTTCGGAAACCCGAGTCCCTTGAGCCGCAAGACTTTCTCGGGTTGTGTGCCTGCGGGAATTTTCATATAGGTGTTGCCCTTGAGCGTGGGCACTTCGACGCGGCCGCCCAGGATCGCCGTCACCAGATTGATCGGAAGATCACAGGCAATATCCTGTCCTTCGCGGCGGAAGTGGGGATGGGGTTTGACCGTCACGGCGACATACAGATCGCCCTGCGGGCCTCCTTGCACGCCATGCTCGCCTTCATTGGCGAGACGCAGGCGCATGCCGGTTTCGATCCCGCCAGGAATGTTGACCGACAGCATGCGCTCCTTGCGGATGCGCTGGCGCCCGCCGCAGATTTGGCAGGGTTCGGTGATGATTTGTCCGACGCCTTCGCACTGACCGCAGGGGCGGCTGACACTGAAAAAACCTTGTTGGAAGCGCAGTTGTCCTTGTCCTTTGCAGGCAGGACACATCTTGATGGCGGTCGCGGATTTCGCGCCGGTTCCTTTGCAGTCCGCGCAGGTTTCCCAACGAGGAATTTTGAGTTTGGCTTCCTTTCCGAACACCGACTCTTCAAACGTCACTTCGAGATTGTACTGCAGGTCATTCCCGCGCTCCGCGCGCGCACGGCCGCGAGGCTGGCCGAAAAAATCTTCAAAAATGTCGTTGAAGATATCGCCGAATCCGCCCTGTCCGCCGAAATCAAATCCCTCGGCGCCCTGCGGGCCTCCCGCATGACCGAAGGTATCGTACCGACGCCGTTTCTCCTGGTCACTGATGACTTCGTAGGCTTCGTTCAGCTCTTTGAACTTTTCTTCAGCCGATTTTTTCTGTTCGGGAGACGAATGGAGATCGGGGTGATGTTGGCGAGCGAGTTTTCTGAAGGCCTTTTTGACTTCGTCGTCGGTCGCGGTCCGTTCGATGCCAAGCGTTTCGTAATAATCGCGTTTAGCCACGGAAGAGGGTTACCCGTTCTAAGGTGCAACAAGACCGGGCCTCACCATCCGTGAAGCCCGGCCCTGCATACAGTGAGAAGCTTACTTCTTTTCCTTGTCGACTTCTTCGAATTCGGCGTCCACGACCTTTTCATCGGTCTTGGCCTGCGCGCCACCGTCTCCGGCTGAAGCCCCGGCGTCGGCGGGACCAGCGGCAGCTGAGGCCTTTTTGTACATTTCCTCAGCCAGCTTATGAGAAGCCGTGGTCAGCGTTTGGGTCGCCGATTCGATGGCGGCGGGATCATCCCCTTCCATGGCCTTGCGGAGTCCCGCAATGGCTTCGGTGATCTTGGTCTTGTCGTCTTCACCGATCTTATCGCCATGCTCGGTCAGGTTCTTTTCGGTGCTGTACAGCAGGGAGTCCGCCTGATTACGGGCTTCGGCGGCTCGACGGCGCTTCTTGTCGTCTTCAGTATGAGACTGCGCGTCCTTGACCAGCTTGTCCACTTCCTCCTTGCTGAGTCCGCTGGACGCCGTAATCTTGATGGATTGTTCCTTCTGCGTCGCCAGATCTTTGGCGGCAACGTGGACGATGCCGTTGGCATCGATATCGAAGGAGACCTCCACCTGCGGCATGCCGCGCGGGGCAGGAGGAATACCAACCAGGTCAAACTGCCCCAGCAGCTTGTTGTCGTTGGCCATTTCACGTTCGCCCTGGAAGACCCGGATGGTCACGGCGGTTTGATTGTCAGCCGCCGTCGAGAACACCTGGCTCTTCTTCGTCGGAATCGTGGTGTTGCGCTCGATCAGTTTGGTAAAGACGCCGCCGAGGGTTTCAATGCCGAGCGACAACGGTGTCACGTCCAGCAGCAGCACGTCCTTGACCTCGCCCTTCAGCACACCGCCCTGAACACCGGCTCCGATGGCCACGACTTCATCCGGGTTCACGCCGCGATGGGGCTCTTTCCCGAAAAAGTCCTTCACGACCTGAATGACTTTCGGCATACGGGTCATGCCGCCGACCAGGACGACTTCCTGAATATCCTTGGCGCTCACTCCGGCGTCGGCCAGCGCCTTGCGGCAGGGTTCGATCGTTTTCTGAATGAGATCGCCAACCAGCTGCTCCAATTTCGCACGGGTCAGCTTGGTGACCATGTGCTTCGGACCGCTGGCGTCCGCCGTGATGAACGGCAGGTTGATTTCGCTTTCCTGAGAGGATGACAGTTCAATCTTTGCCCGCTCGGCCGCTTCCTTCAAGCGTTGGAGCGCCATACGGTCCTTGCGAAGATCGATACCCTGATCTTTCTTGAACTCCTCAACGAGCCAGTCCATGACGCGTTCATCGAAGTCGTCGCCACCGAGATAGGTGTCGCCGTTCGTGGATTTCACTTCAAATACACCGTCGCCGATTTCAAGGACGGACACGTCGAAGGTGCCGCCGCCCAGGTCGTATACGGCGATGCGTTCATCTTTTTTCTTGTCGAGGCCGTAAGCGAGCGAGGCTGCGGTCGGTTCATTGATGATGCGGAGGACATTCAAGCCAGCGATCTGCCCTGCGTCCTTGGTCGCCTGCCGCTGGCTGTCATCGAAATAGGCCGGAACCGTGACCACGGCTTCCGTGACCTTTTCGCCCAGGTAGTCTTCTGCCGTCTGCCGCATTTTCTGAAGAATCATGGCGGAGACTTCCGGCGGGCTATAGCGTTTGCCACGCAACTCAACGTGCGCGTCGCCGTTGTCCGCCTCCACCACCTTGTAGGGGAGCCGCTTCATGGCTTCCTGGACTTCTTTGCTCTTGAATTTGCGCCCCATCAACCGCTTCACGGAGAAGATGGTATTTTCGGGATTCGTAATGGCTTGCCGCTTGGCGATCTGTCCCACCAGGCGCTCATTCTTGTCCGTGATACCCACCACCGATGGAGTGGTGCGACTTCCTTCCGCATTGGCGATGACAACCGGGTCTCCACCGCTCATGATGGCGACGCAGGAGTTCGTCGTGCCGAGGTCGATTCCGATAACTTTGCCCATGGGTTGGCTCCTTCGCAAAAAATATCAATACGTGAACGATTGTGTCAGCTGTTCTCGCGAAACCTGTGCTGCGTGCGTAGGGACGGTCTTAGTTCGCCGCCCCGGTCGATACCGTCACCATGGCGGCCCGGAGGATACGGTCCTGGAGGAGATACCCTTTTTGATACTCTTCCACAACATGATTTTCAGGGACCGTGTCTGACGGGACCTGTGCGACCGCCTGCTGAGTGGACGGATCAAAGGTCTGTCCGACGCTCTCAACGGCTTTGACGCCGAACTTGGTCAGGGCACCGACAAGCTGCTTGAGCGTCAGCTCGACGCCTTCCGTGAGCGCATCGAGGGAACCAGCCCCTTTGGCTGATTTGATTGCCCGCTCTAGATTGTCAACGACGGGGAGGAGTTCTTTGAGAATCTGTTCGTTGCCGAATTTGATTTGTTCCCGCTGGTCGCGCTGAGCGAGACGCTTATAATTGTCGAACTCGGCTGCGAGTCGCAGATACTTTTCGTTGGCGGCCTTGCATTCGTCGGTCTTAGCCTCCAGCGCCTGCTGTAATTCGCTCTCACCCTCAATCGTGGCCGAAGACGGCTCGTCGGAACCATTTACGTTGTCTAAGTTGTCGATACTGTGAATATTCTTCTCGTCTTCAGACATTGGTTACACCTTTGCTGGTCAGGGAGATAGCCACCGGAGAATCGAAGTCAACGGGGAATAAAAAGAAATCGTCGTTTTTTTCAGGTCCCTCAGCGTTTTTAGCAGGGATGATGTATCAGCGCTCGGCGAAAAGCCGGCCTATGCGAGGCGATTTCGGTGGTACAGCAGTTCCAAGCCTTCGAGGGTCAGGAAAGGAAGGACTTCCTGAATCGTTTCGGTCTCCTGTGCAATCACGGTCGCCAGGCCGCCGGTCGCCACGACAATGGAGGAGCGGCCGAGTTCCCGTTCCATGCGCCGGACAATGCCATCGACCAGCCCCACATAGCCGAACAGGAGGCCGCTCTGAATGCCTCCGATCGTATCCTTACCGATAACGGTTTTGGGCCGGATGATTTCAACCTTGGGAAGCTTTGCGGTACGGGAAAACAGCGCATCCGCGGAGATCCCCAGCCCCGGGGCAATGACGCCGCCGAGATACTCCGCCGATTTTGTGACCGCACAGAAGGTGGTGGCGGTGCCGAAGTCCACAATAATCAGGTCGGCGTGGTAGCGCGCATGGGCGGCGGCAGCATTGACGATGCGGTCGCTGCCGATTTCCTTGGGATTGGCGTAGCGCAGGGTCAATCCGGAGTCGGTTTCCGGACCGACGATCACCGGGGTCTTGTGAAAATAGGTCTGTACCAGTGAGTCGAAGGTCGCGGTTAGCGCTGGTACGACGCTGGACAGGATGCAGCCGGTGATCTGATCGGGAGTAAAGCCCGCATTCTGGAGCAAATTCAGCAGCAGGATGCCGTATTCGTTGTCGGTTCGTCGGGATTCGGTGGCCAGGCGCCAATGCCCCTGCAAGGCTGACCCTTTGAAGAGGCCGCAGACCACGTTCGTGTTCCCGATGTCGATTGCCAACAGCATCGTGCTGTCACTCTAACTCATGCAGACCCCGGATTTCACCCCCGCAGATGGACGACCTCGGCGCTTCTGACCTCCAACAATGTCGGGGAGAGGGTCGGGGAGTTGTTCGATCTCATCCGCAGGCGGAGACATCCATCAGGACCAATAGACTCAGCGATCCCCTCTACCACCCCCTTTTCTTCGAGTGTGACCCGGACGGTTCTGCCGAGTGTCGAGCAGCGCTGCGTGAATTCTTCGGCCATGCTGCGCGGGCCGTCGAGGAAAAGGCGATCCATTCGTTGCTCGAGCCGAAGCAGGAGGTTGGCCAGAAGTGCCACACGATCAAACTGTCGTCCAGCTTCTGCCGCGAGGGTTGTGGCACCTGATCGAAGCTCGTCCGGGAACTTGTCGAGTGCCGCATTGATGTTGAGGCCGATGCCGATGACGATGGGTACCGTCCTAATTGGGGTTATGGTCTGCTCACAGAGAATGCCTCCGATCTTTTTGTCGTGGAGTAACAGATCATTCGGCCATTTGACGGAGACTGGAAGTCCTGTCTGATCAGAGAGGCCATCGGCCCCCGCGAGGGCAGACAACAGGGGAACCCATGTCAGCCAAGGAGTCATGCGTGTGGAACCTGTTCGAGGCACCACGATGACCGAGAAATACAGATTGCCCTGCGGCGGTGAGTGCCATGTTCGTCCGCGTCGTCCTCGACCAGCCGTCTGATAGTCGGTCAGGATGACCATTCCGTGTGGATCGGGCGGTGCTGCCGATTGTTGCAGATAGGCGAGCGCGTCAGCGTTGGTAGAGGCGGTGGACGGTGTGTAGTGCAGGACTCTGCCGAAGGCGCGGGTTTGCAGGGTGGCCTGCAGGCGGTCCATGTCCAGTCGGTCGGTGCCGGGCGGATCGTTAACGGGAGCGCCCACGGCGTCCTCGCTGTACGGAGAGATCCATGCTGAGGTTGGCTGCGGGAGCCGAATGGGTCAGGGCGCCGACCGAAATGAAATCCGCGCCGGCCCGGGCCATGGCGGCGACCGTCTGCAGGGTCATACCGCCCGAGACTTCCACCAGGGCGCGTTCCTTGATGAGGGCTACGGCTTGTCGCACCATGGCGTGGGACATGTTGTCGAGCAGAATGATGTCGGCCTTGCCCGCTATGGCGTCTTTCACTTCCTGCAAGGTCTTCGCTTCCACTTCGATGCGCAAGCCATGAGGGGCATTGGCACGCGCCAGGCGGCAGGCTTCTGCCACGTCGATGCCTGTCGAACGCAGGATGGCGAGGTGATTGTCCTTGATCAGCACGCCGTCGCCCAGCGAGAACCGGTGATTCTTGCCGCCTCCCAACTGCACCGCCCATTTTTCGAGGGCTCGTAGCCCCGGAGTGGTCTTGCGTGTATCCAGTATCCTAGTTGGATACCCGCGAACCGCAGCGCAAAACTGTGCGGTGAGCGTGGCGATGCCGGAGAGCTGCTGGAGAAAATTGACGGCGACGCGTTCGGCCATCAGCAGCGAACGGACATCGCCTCGAACCGCGAGTACCGTAGTGTTCGGTTTCACGGCGCGTCCGTCCTTCATGCTTGTGGTGATGCGTAGGGATGGATCGACCGCCAGAAACACTTCGCGGGCGACGGCCACGCCGGCAACCGTCATTGCCTGATGGGCGACGATAGTCGCCGTCGCTTGAAGCGCGGTTGGGAACAACGCGCCGGTGGTGACGTCGCCAGAGGCGAGGTCTTCGACCAGCGCCAGTTGCACGGCGCTCCGAATGGCGTGGAGACTAAGAGGCTTGATGGGGTGCCTGTTCAAGGGTGATCTGGCCCAGCGCCTGTTGGAGCAGCTCGATCATGCGCGATTCACGTGCGAGCCGGTCATGGTGGTCGGTCAGGACCTCGGGCGGCGCTTTCGCGACAAAGTCGGGGTTGCTCAATTTTTGCTGAGTGCGCGAGACTTCTTTTTGCAGCGCTGCGATTTGTTTGCTCACGTTGTCCTTCGCTTTGTGAAGGTCGGCTCCCTCCATGCTCGTGCCCACCTCGGTTGAGCCGCTTGTCAGCGTGAGGAGGTGTGGCGCGGCAATGTCGGCGCCGCCGCTGATCGAGAGGTGCTCCACATTTTCCATATATTCTATAAGCGCTTGGTGTTTTTCAAAGGCGGAATGAGCGAAGTCGGTTTTCCCGTGTACCTTGAAATGGAGCCGTTTGCCTGCGGGATATCCAAGGATCGCCCGCTCCTGATTCATCAGCGCTCGACATTCTTCCAGCAGGGTGAACTCCTGCTCGATTTCCTGTGACGCCCACTCTTCTCTGGTGGCTGGAAAGGGCCTGCGGACGATGCTGATGCCGTCATGCGGGAGCGTCTGCCAGATTTCCTCTGTAATGAACGGCATGAAGGGATGCAGCAACCGCATCATGGTCTCGAACGTTTCGGCCAAGGTCTGCCGCGTAGTCTTCGCCTGTTCCGAATGGGGATCCTTCAGCGCGGGCTTCACCATCTCGATGTACTTGTCGCAGTACTCGTGCCAGATGAATTGATAAATCGCACTGGATGCGCGGTCGAACCGATACTGCTCCAATTCGTGGGTGATCGTGTTGATGGCGACATTCAGGCGACTGAGAATCCAGCGGTCAGGGAACGATCGTTGCGCGGGCGGGACGTCGCGGCGTTCGCCGCCCAGGTGCATGAGGAGAAACCGGGCGGCGTTCCAGATTTTGTTCGTAAAGTTGCGATAGCCCTCGATCCGTTCTTCGGCCAGCTTCACGTCGCGCCCGGGGGACGCCATAGCCGCCAGGGTGAAGCGCAATGCGTCTGTGCCGTATTGGTCCATCACATGCAGCGGGTCGATCACGTTGCCTTTCGACTTGCTCATCTTCTGGCCTTCCGCATCGCGAACCAGCGCGTGGATGTAGACATCGCGGAACGGCACGTCGCCCATGAACTTCAACCCCATCATGAGCATGCGTGCAACCCAGAAGAAGAGAATGTCGAGGCCGGTCACGAGTGTCGAGGTCGGATAAAACGTCTTCAACTCCGGCGTCTGTTTGGGCCATCCCAGGGTGGAGAAGGGCCAGAGGGCAGACGAAAACCAGGTATCCAGCACATCGGGGTCCTGGACGAGAGCGCCGCGGTGACCCTGCGGACAGGCGTCCGGCTGTGTCTTCGCCACGATTGCGACGGCATTCGAAGGGATGAGCGGCGCACCGTCAGAACTGCGGCGCAAGAACGGCGTCCCATAGCAGGTTTCGCAGTACCAGGCGGGGATCTGGTGTCCCCACCAAATCTGCCGCGAGACGCACCAGTCCTTAATGTCCCGCATCCAGCCGAGATAGTTGTTCTTCCAGGCCTCGGGGATGATTCGCACGCGGCCATCTTCAACGACCTGTATCGCCGGCTCGGCCAGCGGCTTGATCTTCACGAACCATTGATCGGACAAGAACGGTTCAACCACCGTCTTGCAGCGATAACATTTGCCGAGCGCCATCTTGTGGGGTTCGGATTTTTCCAGGAACCCCTGCTCGGTGAGAAACTGTTCGATCTTCGGACGCGCCTTCGCCACGGGAAGATCCTCAACCGCCTCCGCGACGGCGGGATCGGTCAAGGAGCCAGCCAATCGAAGGTGGGCATGGAGATCGAGGATCTTGATCCGTTTCAGTTCGTGCCGCAGACCCGCCTCGAAGTCGTTAAAGTCGTGGGCGGGCGTGATCTTGACGGCGCCGGTGCCGAACTCGCGATCAACCAGGATCGAATCACCTACGATCGGGATCGCCCGACTCGTCAACGGCAGTCGCACCTGCTTTCCAATCAGATGACGGAAACGCTCGTCTTCCGGGTGCACGGCCACCGCCGTGTCGCCGAACAGGGTCTCGGGACGGGTCGTGGCGACAAGGAGAAACTGCGAAGGATCGTCCGCCAGCGGATACCGAATCGTATAGAGCTTCCCGGTGATCTCTTCGTGTTCGACTTCGATGTCTGAGAGGGCGGTCAGGCAGCGCGGGCACCAATTGATTAGCCGTTCACCGCGATACAACAAGCCGTCCTGGTGTAAGCGAACGAAGACCTCGCGGACCGCTTCGGACAGACCGGGGTCCATCGTGAACCGTTCCCGCTGCCAATCGCAGGACGCCCCGAGCTTCTTGAGCTGGCCGATGATGGTCCCGCCGGATTTTTCCTTCCAGTTCCAGACGCGCTTGAGAAATTCTTCCCGACCAAGTGCCTCCCGCGACGTGCCTTCAGCCTGCAATTGCCGCTCGACGACATTCTGTGTCGCAATGCCGGCATGGTCTGTCCCGGGCATCCAGAGCACGTTACGGCCTTGCATGCGGCGCCAGCGGATCAGGATGTCTTGCAAGGTGTTATTCAGAGCGTGCCCGACGTGCAGAGAGCCCGTGACGTTTGGCGGAGGGATCACCATGGAATAGGGTTGCCCGCTGTGAGCAGGATCGGCGTGAAACAAGCCGGCGTCGATCCAGCGCTGGTACCAGCGGGTTTCGACGTCGTGCGGACTGTAGGTTTTGTCGAGTTGCGGGGTGGACATAAGGCGCGCACGCTGCGGCGCGGGCGCATCTTACCATGTGTTGCTGGGGCTCTCAAGGTAACGATCGGACATCCGTGACGGCGCAAAAGGTTGTAGCGGAGTGAAGCCCTGTGATATACATCCGGCGGTTCAGTCGATGTCGAGTGAACTCGCCGGCCAGTGCGCCGGTTTACCGTTGAAGGAGAGACTATGCCGAGGGGACGTGAGAAGGATCGGAAAGTTCGGAAGAAGCACCGGAAGAATGTCGCGCGCGTAAAGGCACTGGCCAAGACCCGCCGTGCAGCGGCAAAAAAGGTGAAGCGAGGGTAACGCCTCGAGGCGTTAGTCGGGTGAGCTCAATCGTGTGATCTCTGCCCGGATCTGCGTTTCCGCCACGTCAGGAACGATCCGTTGCACCGCCTGCAGGATCGGGTCTTTCGCCATTTCCCGCACAATCTCCTCGGCCGCCTGTCGCGCACAGTTCGCGGCCACGTGCTCGACTTCTTTTTTGACCAACTGGGTGATCATGTCCAGGTGAGCCTGCAGGGCATGCGGCAGGTGTTGTTGGATGCCGTTGTCCGTGAGCTCGCCGAGTCGTTTGTTTGCCGCTTGCTCCACGAGTGCGGGCGCCAGCTCAGTGACCGCCTCCCGGACCGTCGCTTCCACACCCGCCAGTTGTGCCTGAGACTGACGTTTCAGCTCCTCTTGAATCATGGTGCGCAAGCTGGTCTGCAAGCGTTCCGGTTCGAGCGCATCGGAGACCTGTTTGCTCACTTCCGCCCGCACGGCTTTGCTCAATGCGGTTCCGAGCTGTCCGGCGACTTCTTTGGCAATGGTTGCAGGGAGGAGATTGGCGATGGTTTTGTCGGCCTGAACCGTAGTCGAGTGTAACAGGTGATCAACCAGGTCTTTCAGCAGCTCTTCGCCCTTGGACCTGGACGAAGACGAAGTGGAGGCCGATACCGGCTGGGTCGATGATGGGGACATGGTGGCCTGTTCCTTCTCCCTCTCATGGCGAGGGGCTTCCTCGGCGGCTGTCTGTAGCGGCGACTCCTGCTCATCCTCGTCGTCGGTTCCCGTCGAGACCGGAGGCCACGTGCGCGCTTTCGCCGGTTTTGCGATGGGACGTCCCACTGTGCCGGTCAGGATGGTGTTGATCGTCTCGAGAAGCTGTTCACGTTGAAACGGCTTTTTCAGGAATGCGCGGACACCGAGCGAGCGCAATTTGCTTTCGTCCAGGCGGTCGGCGGCATCCACTATGGAGACGATCAGCGTCTCGGCCAGATTGTCCTGGCGCCCGATTTCCTTGCAGAAGCCCGAGAAGGTGATCTTTTCCAGATGATAGTCGGCGATGATCAACGCAGGACTTTGCGACCGGGCGGCTTCAAGCGCCGAAGGCCCATCGTGAAATCCTATGATCGTATGGCCATCCGGGATGGAAAGTTGCTCCACCATGCGATGCACGGCGGGACTGCTGTCGATGACAAAAATGGTGGACCCCATCAGAAACACCTCGCTCTACCCACTGAGGCGAAGCTAACAAAGGGTCTGGGAACTGTCAAAGAAAACGCCGAATCTCACTGGTTGTGACGATGCAGGTGTGAGGCGTCGTGCGAACAGCGCTGGCGGAGGTTTTGTGCATCCTGATACAATCCGGCCACCCGGTCGCTGTGTGGCCGGTCAGGAGAGTCTGCACATGAGGAGTGAGTTCGCACGATGAGCCAGAGCCGCATTCAGGTTGTCTTTTTCGACGCCGCCGATACCCTCTTTCACGTTCAAGGGTCCGTGGCGGAGATTTATCTTCAGCATGCGGAACGCCATGGCTTCCGCAGAACGCCTGACTCTTTAGCCGCGATCAAAGCCGCGTTCGCCCGCTCATTTCGCGATGCGCCGCCGCCGGTGTTCGCCGCCACGGAGCCTCCCGCGATCAAGCAATCGGAACGCTTGTGGTGGTTCGATATCGTTCACAATGTGTTTTACCGCGTCGGCATGTTCGAGGGGTTCGATGAGTTTTTCGAGGAAGTGTTTGCACGGTTTGCGCAGGCGGAGTCCTGGCGGCTGTTTCCGGAAACGCTGGATGTGCTGAAGCAGCTCAAAGATCAGGGATACGAGTTGGGGATCATTTCCAATTTCGATTCGCGGCTGTTTTCCGTGCTGCGGGGACTCGGGATTGCTGACCTCTTTGATACAATCACGATTTCCAGCCTGGCCCATGCCGCCAAACCCTCCGCCCGCATTTTCGAGCAGGCGTTGGACAAACATGCGGTGGATCCGGAAGACGCGCTGCATGTGGGCGATAGCGAGCGTGATGATGTGAAGGGTGCGGTCGCTGTCGGGCTGACGGGTGTGCTACTGGCAAGAGGCACGCCGCCAAGTGCATCGAGCGAAACGACGATTGCCACCCTCAACGAACTGCTGCCGCTGTTGTCACGTCTCCAGTAACAAGGGCACGAGGTCGCGCGCGCGTCCCTGCAGGGTGGCGTCGGCCAGACTCGAATGCGGCGTCGAATCGAGATTGATCTCCACGATAAACGCGCCGGCCTGCTTAGCCATGGCGCCAAATCCCGCCGCCGGATAAACCAGCCCCGATGTACCGACAATCAGACACACGTCACTGGTTTGCAGCGCGGCGGCACTTCTCTCCAGATCCTCTTCCTCAAGTGATTCCCCGAACCAGACAATGTGCGGGCGAAGCAGCCCGCCACAGGATCGGCAGAGGGGCAGAATGGCGAGCGGGACATCCCGGTTTTCGACGATGCGGTGACAGGCGGTGCAGCGGACCTTCCAGATATTGCCGTGAATCTCTGAGAGATGCCGCGAGCCGGCGTCGCGATGTAACCCGTCCACATTTTGCGTGATGAGCCAGAAGTGATCGAACCGCTGCTCCATCGAGGCAACTGCCTCGTGCGCGGCATTGGGGCGCTTGGTGGCGATGAGTTCCCGGCGCCAGTTGTACCATTCCCAGACCAGTCGCGGGTCACGCGCAAAGGCCTCCGGTGTGGCGAGATCCTCCGCGCGATAGTGCCGCCAAAGCCCGTCGGCGCCGCGAAAGGTCGGCACGCCGCTGTCGGCGGAGATTCCTGCGCCGGTCAGCACGGTGACAGACCGCGCAGCCGAAAGCTTGTCTCTCACCAAGGCAAGTGTGGATCCGGTTCCCATGACGTCGCTCGCGGTTGGCTACTGTTTCAGGCGCGCGGCTGCATGCTATAGTACGCATCTTTTGAACGCAATGAGTGAGGCATCTCATGAAGCAGATCATGGTGGTCGGGGCTGGTTCCGTCGGGGGGTTCTTTGGGGCGCATCTTGCCAAGCACAATCCCAATGTCTCATTTCTCCTTCGGCCCCGGACTCTCGAGGCCGTGAAGCGGAATGGGCTGATAATCAAGAGCGCCAAGGGAAATTTCACCGTCCACCCGCCGGCCGCCTCCAATCCCCGAGAGCTTGCGACACCCGATCTCATCATCCTGGCCGTAAAGGCCTACGATCTCGACGAGGTCATGGCGCAGTTGGAACCGGTGCTGACAGATCACACGGTCATCCTCACGCTGCAAAACGGCATCGATACCGAGGATAGAATTATTGCTCGCCTTCACCGGGATTGCGTGGTCGGCGGGGTGGCCTTTATCTATTCGAAGATCGTCGAACCCGGCGTCATTGAACACTACAAGCGCGGCGGGGTCGCGATCGGGGAACTGATGGGGCACAAGAGCGAACGTCTATCCCAGATTGCCGAGGTCTTCAAGCAGGCGGGAATTTCCTGCCAACTCAGTGACGATATCCGGAAAAGCAAATGGGAAAAGATGTGCTGGAATTGTGTTTTCAACCCTCTCACGGTGGTCATCGACGACAAGGTGGCGAAGGCGCTTGATCATCCTGAAATGGCCGGCGTGATCCGGCAGATTGTCGGCGAAGTGGCGGCGGTCTCAGCGGCGGTGAAGGTGCCGTTGGCGCTCGACATGGCCGAGAAGGTGGTGAAGTGGACGCAAGAGCTTCGCGACATCCACACGTCGATGTATGACGATTGGAAGGCCAAGCGCCCGACGGAGATCGACTATCTGAACGGCTACATTGTACGGGTGGGGCGGGAATTGGGCATTCCGACGCCGGTCAACGAAGCGCTGACGGCGATGGTGAAGACGATTACCGAGAAAGAGTTATCGGGGCCGGGCGTTGTGCGTATCGACGGTGCCGTCGTCCAGCCGGTTTCATTGACCAGAACAGCACTTGGGCAATTGCCACAGGAGCAACGCGTGGACGATATCAGTGAGGTCATGCCGTCCATGAGGGGCCGCGCGATTCGGGTGAAGGGTATCTTAGACATCCCGGCGCTTGCGGTGGATGCCGACCATGTGACCTTTCATTCCGTCGACGGCAAGTATGCCGCGACCCTCACGCTGCAACAAGCCCGTGACTTCGGGCTCCTCTTGTATGAGCTCGATGGGCAACCGCTCCCGGACGCCAAGGGCGGGCCCTATCGTCTGGTGACGCCTGGCTTGGGCGATCTTTGTGCGAATGTGAAAGGTGTTGCGCGGATGGAGATCACCAAAGGGCCGGGGCGTGACACCAGGCAAGTAATCTGTCCACCGACGCCTTGATCTAAGCGAGCCAACTGGTTCGTATCAGTGTAGTCGGCGCTAGTAATCTGACTCATGGCTTCCAGGCAGTTGTTTGAACGGCTCGATCGGTCTGGGGGCCGGATGTTGAAGTCATGGTGGCGCTCGGGCATGGGTGATCGCCGCGTATGCGGAGGATGCATTCATCCAGGCGGCTGGTATGATCGTTTGCATTAATCATTTTGCAGTATCTACTTCTCCAGATGTTAACCACTATCGCGGGATATTTGCGATGACCTTGACAGGGGCAGGATGATTCCCTGCCGTTCGCTTCGGATGTTTGCCGTATCTAGAAAATTGGCTTTGAAGTTGAATGTCGAATGCCAGGACGGTGTCGGCCTTATTCGCGCTAAGTCGGAGAATCTCATGGGCAAAGACTGTGTTCATGTCCGCTCTTTTCTCGAGATAGGTCGTCCCTTTCCAGGTAAACAGCCGCAAGGTGAACCCCGCCCTGGCTTGTTCCATTAAGAAACGATTTACCCAATCGTCTGAAACGCTTACCGAAAGCGGATCCCATTTCACGAAAAGGTCGAATGGTATGCCATGCGAATCGTAAAAACGCACTGAAGCCATCGCCTCCGGTTTTCCATCGTTGTCAATGTCGATCTGCCCAGCCCATAAAAGGGTGCCGGTGCCTCTGAACGTTCTTTCTGTAGG
The DNA here is from genome assembly GCA_014055465.1 of Nitrospira sp. CR1.1. NCBI lineage: Bacteria > Pseudomonadati > Nitrospirota > Nitrospiria > Nitrospirales > Nitrospiraceae > Nitrospira > Nitrospira sp. CR1.1. The sequence continues at coordinate 142,508 of WIAF01000003.1, read as the reverse complement.
AAGGTTCTGCTCGAGCTTTGCCGGCACGTTACTCAAGACCTGGTAGCTTTGTTGCGCCGCGCTAAATGCGATCGTGTTGCGTAAGAGGTCTTTGCCGAGCTGTGCCATGTTTTTGTCGATCTCTTTAGGCAGAGACACGGTGGCGGTATTGGCGAATTCGCAGATCACTTTCTCTCCTTGATCGTCGTGTTCTCCGAGGTGAGTCAGCACGACACCATGAGAGGTGTCGGTGTAATGAAGAACGTAGTACTTCTGCTTGAAACCAAGAACCAGAAGGTTGCTTGATCCATACACATCTGGCTGAGGGAGGTAATCTCCCTCAAGCGATTCACTTGGTTCATCCTGTTTATCCGGGTCGCCGTATAAAATAGTGAGCGAAGCTACCTCGGTCGGTGTTTTACGGTTGGCTGTGACTCGGTCGAGTAGGCCATCATTGTCTATGTCAATAAATCCCCTGTCAGTGATGGCAGAGGCATTCATTAGATGACCCTTGTTTCGGAGAGCCACCGCAAAATGGCAGACATCGGTATTCGGAGAAAGTGACAGTAGCCATTCACCTGTAGCATCGAAAGATCGCTTCGAAAACTGCTTGTAGTGTTTGTAATGTTGGATCAACCTGTCGATCTCTAGAAATTGGGTATGGAGTAACAGGGCTTCGTTGAGATTTAAATGTGCAACAGCCCGGCGTGGAAGCAGGTCAAGTATTGCGGTCAGCTGAGCAATCGCATCGCCTAGCACGGCTCGGCTGAGGGGCTGCTTTTCGAGGGGTAGGTTCTTGTAGTATTCGAGTTCAAAAAAGGCGAAGTCGTTCAGTATGGTGGCATACTCAACCTTGGAAAGCCCTTTTGAGCGATCATCCTGCTGGAAGAAACCGGCTTGATGGACGCATGCGCTAACTAACATGCGCATGGCATCCTCGGCATGGCCTGTTTGCATGTACAGCGCCAGCGCTTTGGCATGGGCGTCTCGAAGAGAGAGCGCTAAGTTGGATCGTGTCATAGAGCGACAGCCGTCTGGGGCCTCCATGGTTGCTGCTAATGGAGGTTCAGTAAACAGCGCCATTCGGTCCAGTACGGCAACGGCCTCTATTCTCACATCCTTCGACTCATCCGTTTGAGCTAACGTAACCAGACGATCTTTTGCAGGTACCGCTGCCGGCGTAATCTTTCCTAATGCCCGAACAGACTGCAGTCGCATCATGGGGGCGTTTGCAGACAACGCATTCGCCAGGATGCTGATGGCCTGAGGGTCTGGCACGTGCAGGCGGGCCATGGCGACAGCGGCATAAAAACGTATTTCGGGATCACGGTCTTCCAAGATGGCGTGCAATACCTTTTGGAATTGCCGCTTCTCCGGCCCATGCACGCGTTCCCAATTGATTTCTACAATTGCTCGAATTGCCGAAAGTTGGATCGCAGCGTCTCCGTGCTCCACTGCTTCGATCAACAAGGGAAGGGCTTCATTTCCTATCCGCTTTAATGCTCCCAGGGCACTTTGTCGGACCGTTTCCTGTGGATCTCTCAAGCTTTCAATTAGACTCGGAATGCTATGGGACGCAGAGGGGCCAAAGCTTCCCAATATCTGAGCTGCTCGAGAGCGTAGTCCGGCATCCTGATCCTTGAGCAACATCACCAATGCGACGGAAGAATCCGCAGCGGATTTCTCGCCGTTGTCTCGTAGCGACTCCAGGATTGTCAGTGCCTCGTGACGGGCCACCACCGGATTATCTGTTTTGGTTATGACATCCCTCAGGATGCCAACGGGAGGCGTGCCGAGAGATTGCAATGCTTCGCGTAATTGAGTTTCTTCCTTCCCAGTCGACTGGGATATGCGAATAATCAGCGGCTCCATGGCATATATGCCAATCTCTTGTAACAGCGAAGCCGCTTGCGCCCGTACTTGTTGGTCTCGATGTCCAAGCAGAACACCCAGCACGGGTGCGACTTCCTGGGCACGATCTCTTATGCGGTTCTTGTCCATGGACTCCAGGGCATTGAGAAATTCTGGTTGGTCTTGTTCCGATGCCTGGAGCAAACGAATCACCAAATGATCTACTCCCTTGTCCTTCATCTTTTTTAGAGCGGTGCGTGCCTCTGTGCGCACAGCAGGATCTTTATCCTGTACTAGGGATGCCGCCGCAGGGGGGATCTCCGGCACATGTGCTCCCAATGGAGCCAATACTTTCAGACTTTGTGTTTTGATCCGGCTATTGGGGTGAGTGAGAGCCTGTAGGAGTGTTTGTATTTCATCTGTTCCTGGAGGCCCCACGATACTAAGCGCTAATTCCGCTTCGGAGGCAATCCGCATAGAATCACTAGTGCAAAGTTCCAGTAAGGATGGAATGAGTGGGGAGTACGATTGTCCCACTAAGCGAACCCCTATGACGAGACGGAGGCGGTCACTGTCTGAGGAAGCGGCTCGTAGTCGCCGCTCTAACTGCGGCATTACAGAGGTGTTTGTCGCCTCAATGGCTTTGTCGATTACATTGCGGAGCTCATCCGTTGCTGATTCTCTCGCGTCAACAAGAGCCAAAACCGACTCGACCGAGGTCAGGCCTATACCTTGTAACGCTAACGCTGCCGCGTTCTTCACTGCCATATCGTCATGGGTTACCAAGCGCACGAGTGAAGGAGCTGCGGCTTCACTAACTGAACCTAGTGTGCTCAGAGCCCGTGCCATATTAACCTTGATTTCTGGATTCTGATCTTCCAGCGCGTCGATGAAGTCTGGAACGAACGCTTTGAAAGTATCTTTTCGAAAGTCTAAGTCTTCATCTCGAAGCGTAATACCAAATTTATGGTAATAGATCTGGGGAGCAAGTGCGACTACTGCTTGTGATGCAGAAAGACGAAAGCGTCGGTCAGCATGTTTTAAAGTCTTTACGAGAGCTGGTAATGCGCGCAGATCCCTCATTGATAGTTCTGCATCCATCGCGGTCATACGAACGCTCTTGTCTGGATCTTCAAGCACTTTCAGTACGGGAGCAAATCGCTCGGTCCCAATTTTCAGCGAAGCAAGAGTCTCAATGGTTAGCTTGCGTACGCTGGGCGCCGGGTCCTCAATTAATCGTGAAAGGAGTGGTATGGCAGATTGGCAGTGCAGCCGGTATCCTATGGCAGCCTGTTCCCGATCTTTGACCTGTGGGCTTCTCGATAAGGTGTCGAGAGCAGGAAGGGCTCGCGGAGACTCCCTCTGCTCCAGCTCTCTATTTATGTCTTGCCCAAACCTGTACTCGCACTGAGTTGTGATTCCATCAACAAGGATGTTCCCACCATATTCAAAGAATTGGTACGTGACAGGAACCGTCCCAAACAAGTCGGTCGTTTTCTTGGTGAAAATGTTATGGTTTTTTGGCGTGTGTGGTAACTCTAGCTCTTTTGAGCTGGGGATTACTGTCCATTGCTCCCGGCGGATATCTCCTTCAACGAATTGAAGCCCATCGCCACTAATGACTACTCGTGCAATAGTGACGCCAGGGCTTGCATGAATTTTCCATGTGATTGGCTTAGAGGTGGGGTTGACTGGCCAGGCAGAAGCCACCAAAAAAAGATCAACAGGAACATCCAGAACTGTTACGTTCACATGGACTTCAGCAGGCAATCGACTTGACTCTCCCCACGGCCTTTTTGTTCCGTTTGGCATGAGGCCATCAGAAACGGCTACGACATGGAGTTCTGATCGTGTTGAGGCAGTGGAGTCTGAAGCTGAATCAGGGCTGGCGGCATCCGTGACGAGGGGCGTTATAACGCTCCTCGTGAGCAGAAACATGAGAAAAGAAATAGCCGTGAAGTATTTTGCCCAAGGAAAGGCTAGGTGGCGATGCTGGCACTGAATTCGGGTGTCCGTGCTTAGGTCCTGAAGCATCGAATGCCTCCATAAAGAAGAACCGCTGGTACGTTGTGCTAGCGCCGTTAGGTTGGTGGCTATCTTCGGCCTGGTCGCACATATCGTTCGACCCCCGGTGTTGCCCATCAAGGACTATTGGCTCTCTAGTTGCGGGCAGCTAGTAAAGCGTCTTGAGTCCCTAACTATGCTCTCGAAGGGTACACCGGGTTGCTTGCTCGAAGAAGTTGAAAGCCGTTTTCTGCTGATGTGGCGTGGAGCCTATTGTTGCGGATGCTCACCAGATATTTCTGGTGCTGAATTGTGGTTTCCTATACCTGGTTGGATCAGTAAATGACTTGAAGCTGCCTCCACCGTTCCGAACGATACCGCCAGAGCATCAACGCCATGCGCAACGTCCAATCGGCGATCATCGCCAGCCACACGTACAACAGGCCCAGATTCAACCAATAGCCCACCACCAGGGCGATGGGAATACGCACGCCCCACATGCCGATCATTGTGGCGATCATGATGAACCGGGTGTCGCCCGCTCCGCGCAGCGAGCCGGCCACCACCATGGTGAGCGCGAGCGGAATCTGGAGCAGCGCCACGATTTTTAAGAACAGCGTGCCCAGCTCGATCACGGCCTCATCGCTGGTAAAGGCGCGCAGCAGGGCATAGGGAAAAAAGAAGAAGATCACTCCCATTGCCGACATCATGTAGGCTGCCAACCGATTCGCTTCCCAATTCTCCAGTTTCGCCCGTGTGTATTTTCCCGCCCCGATGCTCTGTCCCACCATGGTCGCCGCGGCGATCGCAAAGCCATAGCCTGGAAGAAACGAAAGGGACTCGATCGACAATCCAACCTGGTGGGCCGCGTAGGAAACCGTCCCGTAGATCAGTACGATCTTCGTGTAGAGGAGGATGCCCGCTTGTTGGACGATGCGTTCACCCGAGACCGGCGCCCCCACGCGCCAGATGGTGCGAATTAAATCGAACCGTAGCCGGTGGAACGGGTGGAGCATCGCGCGGCACCGGAAGAACAGATAGGCACATCCGGTCGCTTCCGCGATACCGACCGCGATGGCCGCGCCGTTGACGCCCAGTTCCGGCGCGCCCCATCGACCATAGATGAGGGGGACGGCGATGGCGATATGGAGTAGGTTCACGACGATCATCGCATACATGGGCGTCTTGGTATCGCCCGTGCCCTGCAGGATCGAGGAGAGCACCTGCAGCATGATCGTAAACGGAATGAGCAGAAAGATCAGGTTCGAGTAAGGAAGCGCGAGGTGGATCACATCCGCTTGCGCCCCGAGCAATTCCATCGCCAGCCGATTGACCAGCAAGCCGAAGCTCAAGAGACCGAGCGAGATCAGGATGGACAGTCCGAGGAAATGACGCGCGGCCTGACCGGCATCGTCGTAGCGGCGGGCGCCCCACAATTGAGCCATGACCACATTGGATCCCACCGAGAGACCGGAAACCAGGGTGGTGGCGATAAAGGCCAGCAATTGGCCGAGGCCGACGGCGGCGATCGGGACGGCCCCCAATCCTCCAACCAGAAAGACGGCGACGATGCCTTCAGCCCGTTGCAACAGGCTGCTGACGGTGACGGGAAGTGCGAGCGTGAGAACCGAGCGTCTGATTTGTGCGATGCCGTTTGCCATGCGGCGTCATCCTAACAGAACCAGGTCTGCTTCGTGGAGCATCACGCTCGCCGGGCGGGACTGGACAATGCACATCGCGCTTCGGTAGCCTGCAGAAGCCTATGTTGATCTCACCCGAGCCTGCCGCGCGCTCCGCGTATCGGCTGTCCAAATCGCGATATTTGTCGGGCCTGCAATGTCACAAGCGTCTGTACCTGGAGGTCCACGCTCCGGGGTTGGCAACCAAGCCGGATGCCGCCACACAGGCGATTCTGGATATGGGCACGGATCTCGGCGAACTGGCCCGCCAGCGTTTTCCCGGCGGCCGTCTCGTCACGGCCGGGTATCGTCAATCCCAGGAAGCGCTGGCGCAGACGGCGGAGTTGCTCCAGGATCCGACCGTAGCAGCAATCTTCGAAGGCGCTTTTCAGTTCAACCAGGTGCTGGTTCGTGTGGACGTCCTGGAACGAGTCGGGGTGAATGACCTGGGGCAACCGACCTGGCGTCTCGTGGAGGTGAAGTCCTCCACCAAGGTGAAGGCGACTCATGTAGACGATCTGACCATCCAAAGCTACGTCCTGGAAGGACTCGGACATGTGCTGGTGGATATCTGTCTCATGCATGTGAATACGCAGTACGTCTTCGACGGGCGGCATCTCGATCTCGATCAGCTGTTCGGTATCCGTTCATTAACCGAGACCGTGCGGCCACGATTGCCCGAGGTCAGCGCGAGACTCGCGGCCATGCAGACGATGCTGGAAGCCATGTCGGCTCCGGGTATTACTCCGGATGAACATTGTCAAAGCCCGTACGAATGTCCCTTCTGGAACCATTGCACCGAAAACAAACCGGCTCGATGGATCTATCATTTGCCGGGGAGCAGCAAGACGGTCGTCCATCTCCGTGAGTTAGGAGTGGAGACGATCGACGAGATTCCCGATCATGTCTCGCTCACGCCGGTGCAACGGCGCGTCAAAGAGAACCGGGAATGGATCGGGGCGGGCCTGCGGTCGGCGCTGGAGACGGTCGTCTATCCCGTCCACCATCTGGATTTTGAAACCTTCATGCCGGCGGTGCCGAAATTCCTAGATACGAGACCCTACCAGGTCATTCCCACTCAATGGTCCAATCACATTGAGCAGCATAACGGCACACTGGTGCATGCCGAGTTCCTGTGCCGGGACGAACGGGATCCTCGCGAAGAGCTGGCCATGACGTTGTTGGAGTCCTTGGGGCAGGAGGGCAGCATTTGTGTCTATTCGAGTTACGAACGCTCCGTGATCGAGCGGCTGGCGGAGGATTTCCCGTCGTTACGCAAGGACCTGAAACGGGTGGTGGCCAGGTTGTGGGATCTTCACGTGATCATCCGGGATCACTATTATCATCCGGCCTTCGAGGGCAGCTACTCGATCAAAACCGTCTTGCCGGCCGTGGTGCCCTCTCTGAGTTATGACGACTTGGTGATCCGGGATGGGGGTGTCGCGGCTTGTGAATACAGCCGCATGGTTTTTGCCGTCACGGACTGGATTGAGAAGGCTCAGATTCAGGAGGCGCTGCTGCGATACTGTGAACGTGACACCCTGGCGATGGTCGAGTTACGGAGGGAATTGAAGCGACGCGCCGGTTAGTGCCTGCCCCGCGTGCGAATCCATTTCACCATCTGCAGACAGCTTGATCCGAGTTTTTCGTCCGCCATCAGCGCGATCCCACCCAAGGCCAACAACGTCATCACCAGCGCGGAGTCAGTTTGTTCGAACATGTCGCCCTCCTGTGTGGACCAGAGACTACCCTGGCCGGACGGAGGCGAATAGACCACTAGAGGAAGGGGGACACCCATGACCTTGGATGGGTTACTGAACTCCTGGTTGAAAGGTTCGATGGAGGCAGTGCTTGACTGGTAGGGAAGTTTTCCTCTTCTGGTTTCCAGGTCGAAGCCACGTACCTCCAATCAGCGGACTATTGACTTCCAATTAGCCGAAACCAATAATTCCAACCGGTTGGGATTCGGAGGTGCCATGTTCGAGCGGTTTGTGGAGAAGCGGGCTGAGGAAGCCCTTTTAGACACCCCGGTCGTCCTGATCGTGGGACCGCGCCGCGCCGGAAAGACTACGCTCGTCCGAAAGATGGGGGAAGCCGGCCGAACCTATATCACGCTTGACGATCAGACTGTTCTCGAGGCCGCCCACTCCGATCCGACCAGCTTCATCCGAGGCCTGGACCGGGCCATTATCGACGAGATCCAACGCGCACCCGACCTGCTGCTGGCGATCAAGAAGGCGGTCGATGAGGACTATCGTTCGGGGCGGTTTCTGCTCACGGGCTCGGCGAATGTTCTCACCCTGCCTCGGATCGCCGACAGCTTGGCCGGCCGGATGGAGACCATCCGAATACTGCCGCTGGCCAGGGCCGAAATCGAAGGGCGGACACCGACCTTTCTGGAACGCCTCTTCGAGGGGAAGCTACAGAGCCGGAAGGACGCGATCATCGGCGATGATCTCCTCCAGCTTGTCCTGCTCGGTGGCTTCCCAGAGCCGATCAGTCGCAATAGCGAGCGGCGGCGGCAGGACTGGGCACGGGCCTACCTCACTTCGATCCTGACTCGCGATCTGCGTGATATCGCCGATGTAGAGAAACTGACCGAGCTTCCGAAGTTCGTGCGCCTGCTGGCCGAGCATTCCGGCCAGTTGATCAACTACTCGCAGTTCGGCGGGAGCATCAATGTCAGCCATAAGACCGGGCAGCGCTATGTCGGGCTACTTGAACAGGTGTTCCTGATCACGACAGTGCAACCCTGGTTCACCAACGCCCTGAAGCGCATCATCAAGACACCCAAGCTACACTTTCTCGATTCTGGTCTGCTGGCGACCGCACGTGGACTCACTTTCGATCGGGTGAAGGCGGATCGCGGGACGTTCGGTACCCTGCTGGAAAGCTTCGTATTCTCAGAAGTGCTGAAGCTGATGACGGCCTCGGATCTCCGACTCACGCCTCTTCACTTCCGAGATCGAGACATGCGCGAGGTAGACATTGTGCTGGAGCGGGATGACGGGATGATCGCAGGCATCGAGGTGAAGGCGAGCGCCACAGTCAAGGCTGGTGACTTCGGAGGCCTTCGGGCACTAGCCGAAGTCTGCGGGGACCGCTTTGCGTTCGGTGCGGTGCTCTATGACAGCACGGATGTTGTGCCGTTCGGCGACCGCCTGGTGGCGGCACCCTTGTCATGTTTGTGGGGATGAGCATCATGAATAAGCACAAAGGGGAATTGGAACTAACGGCCTAACTGGCAACGGTGTTTGATATAGAGCGACGCTTGACTCGTCCTGGCCTTCTTGAGCCCTCATGGCAACGATTGGTGAGGCCATTCCGGACAAGGATTGCTGCATTGTAAGAAATGTTGGAGGGAGATCCTGGCAATGAAGGCATTCGAATTTGATCATCGCCTCATCGATTCCTACGCCCGCTTCTCACGTTCCTTCAGCACTATTCGATCTGAAGACCTGAAGTCCGAGATTGACCGTCAGTATGACGAGGGACGTTTCTGGCCGGATGCGCTGCTGTCTATCAATCCCCGGTTTCTTCGGGGGCCGACCGTTGACGAACTGGTTGCCTCCGGCGATCTTGACGAAGCGACAGGCAGAATATTCCGATTTGGACCGGCACCTCTGCGTTTTTATCGCCACCAGGCGCAGTCTATCGCCAAGGCGCGGGCGGGCGAGAGTTATGTGGTCACCACCGGAACCGGCTCGGGTAAGTCGCTCTGCTTTTTCGTGCCTGTGGTCGACGCAATCGTACGTGCGCGGAAAGCGGGCAAGGCGCATAGAACCAGGGCCATTATTGTCTATCCAATGAACGCGCTGGCGAACAGTCAGATCAACGAGATCGAGAAATTCATCTCTCAATCTGGTCTGCCAACGGAGATCAAGCCGGTGGTGCGACGCTACACTGGCCAGGAAAGGGAGGAGGAGCGGCAGAGGATCGCGGATAACCCGCCGGATATCCTCCTCACCAACTTCATGATGGCCGAATTGCTCCTGACGCGGCAGGACAACCTCGACACCAAGGTCATGGAGAACGCGAACGGTTTGGACTTCATCATTCTTGACGAGCTGCATACTTATCGTGGCCGCCAGGGCGCCGATGTCGCCATCCTCGTCCGCCGTCTTCGCAACCGCTGCACGCCAGACAAGGCGCCGATTTGTATTGGGACTTCAGCCACCATGGCGAGCGAAGGATCCGACGCCAACCGCGCACAGGCTGTAGCGGACGTTGCGTCACGTCTTTTCGGGGTCTCCATCGGGCCGGATGCGGTCATCGACGAATCGCTTGAACGGGCAACGGACGATCGGTTAAAGCTCGATGACGTGCGGCCGGAGCTTGCGCCTGTGTTGACGGCTACGCTCCCGGATGTATTGACCGATGAGGTTCTCAGGAAGCACCCCCTGGCGGTCTGGACAGAATTGGCGATCGGTTTGGATGATGCGCAGGAGCTCAAGCGCAAGAAGCCACAGCCATTTGAAGAGGCCGTTGCGTTGCTGTCAAAGGATAGCGGCGTAGAAATCGAGGTTTGCCGAAGCAGCCTTGAGACATTCCTGACGCGCATCAGCATGGCGGAAATGGAGCGAGGCGGCTCGGGGACCGGTGCATTCCTGGCCTTTAAACTCCACCAGTTCATCTCCGGCGCAGGCGAAGTTTTCACCACGCTGACTGAGAAGCCCAGGAATGTCTTGTTTGAAGGTCAGCTCGAAGATCCCAGCGCGCCGGGCCATCGCCTCTATCCGACCAGATTCTGCCGGGAATGCGGATATGAGGTCCACGTCGTCACCAAGACTGAGGACGCAGACGGGGTTCTGTTTCTGCCAAGGAACATCGACGATGTACCACTTGATGATCAGGAAGGGGACGCCGCAGGCTATCTGATCCCCACAGGAGATGGCGATTCCCATTATGACTTCACGGGTGAGATCGAGACGTTTCCCGAGGATTGGCGCGAGGAGCGCAATGGTATCGAGCGGATTCGGGCGAATAGGAAATGCCGGGTCCCTCAGATGGTTACGGTAGCCCCGGATGGACGGTATGATTTATCGGGGCAGAGCTTCTGGTTCATTTCCGGCAAGTTCGGCTTCTGCCCATGCTGCCTCGATCAGCCGCATTCCAGTATGCGGGAGCGTACCAAACTTGCAGGCCTTTCGGGCGAAGGCCGAAGCTCGGCCACGACGCTTCTCGTCTCGACCGCCCTGGAATGGATGAACGGACGGAATAGTGGCGTTCCCAAAGAAAAGCGGAAGCTCCTTGGCTTCACGGACAACCGGCAGGACGCGGCCCTTCAGGCCGGCCACTTCAACGACTTTCTGTTCGTCAGCCTCCTGCGCGGCGCAATTCTGCGGGCGGTGTTGGACGCGGGTGACGATGGCATAGCCGAGGACGAATTCGGTCTGCGGGTCGTGAAAGCGCTCGGATTCACTGCGACTAACAGGGATGCGCGCATCCATTGGATGTTGGATCCCGAGGCGGGCGCCGTCGTTCGTGAAGATGCGCAAAGGTCCTTTGCGAAGGTGCTCGCCCATCGGTTCTGGACCGACCTGCGCCGAGGGTGGCGTTACACCAATCCGAGTCTCTCGGTTCTTAAGCTCATTGACGTCGCGTTCATCGGCCTCGACGATATCGCCGAGGATACGGATCGCCTCGCCGCCCTCTTACCGGATTTTGGGACGCTCGACGTGCCCAGGCGAAAGGCCATGCTGAATCTGGTCCTCGGCGCCATGCTCGACGGTCTGGCTGTCGGAACCGAAGCACTCGATCTGACCGTTCTCGATACCGTCGCTCAGAAGTCTCGAAATCTTCTGTGCGCTCCTTGGGCGATTGACGCAAAGGAGACGCCCAGAAGCCGCACGACCCTGTTTCTGCAAGCGCCTGGTAAGGACCGGGTGGGACTGCGGGAAGAACAGACGATCGTTCGCGCAGGGCACAATTCCCGTATCGCGCGCCTCATCAATCGCACAAGCGTCATCGGGACCAAGCTGGGCAGAGGAGATTACCTGTCAGTTATGACGGGCTTGATGGAACTCTTAGCCCGTGAGGGACTTGTGTCGCGCGTCGACATCGAGGCGGATCTGCAAGGGTGGCGTTTGTCGCCGTCAGCCGTTCGTATCGTGCCCGGCAAAGCCATCCGGACAGGCACAGCGCAAGGAAACCGTTACTTTCACGATCTCTACAATGAGATTGCTACCGATCTGAAAGCTGGCCAGAGTAGTTTTTGGGGCCTCGAAGGCCGTGAGCACACGGCCCAGGTGTCCCAGCGACAGCGCGAATGGCGTGAGTGGCGCTTCCGGTTTGAGAAGGAAGACCGGGAGAATCTCACCAAGAGTGCCGCCGATCTCAAGGCAGCAGGAGAGTCAGCGCAGTTTCTACCTGCACTGTTCTGTTCGCCGACCATGGAGCTTGGCGTCGACATCTCGGCACTTAATGCCGTCTATCTGCGAAACGTGCCGCCGACGCCGGCGAACTACGCTCAGCGCGCTGGCCGTGCCGGGCGTTCCGGGCAGGCTGCCGTCATCGTGACCTATTGCGCGGCGCAATCGCCACACGACCAGTATTTTTTCGAGCGGCGTAACGAGATGGTAGCGGGTGTTGTTCGGCCGCCGGCGCTCGACATTACCAATGAGGAGCTTGTTCGATCGCATCTGCAGGCCGTGTGGCTCGCGGAAACGAAGCTGGCCCTTCGCCCCGACATCCCGGAAATCCTCGACCTGACGCAGACGGGGTACCCGCTGAAGACGGAAATCTACGACGTCATCGACCGGCCTGAACTGGCGAAGGTAGCGCATGCTCCGATGAAGCGGATTCTCGATCAGATTCTCGATTCCGTGGACGGCCGAAAGCCGGCCTGGATGAATGAGCCGGATGAGTTCGTCGCCCAAGTGGCCCAGCACGCGCCTTTGGAGTTCAATCATGCCTTCGATCGTTGGCGGGAACTGTACAACTCGGCTCGAACGCAGCTGCTGGAAGCCAACGCCCGCTCGGAAATCACTGGCCTCTCGGGCGCGGACCGTCGGCGGATTAAGGCAGCGCAGATGCAAGCGAGCGACCAGATCGCCATTCTCGAACAGGGGAGGGCCACCAACGGTTCGGATTTCTACTCTTACCGGTATCTCGCTACGGAAGGTTTCCTGCCGGGCTACAATTTCCCCCGGTTGCCGCTCTATGCCTTCATCCCCGGCGAGGGAAAAACCGGCTCATTCCTCCAGCGTGCACGCTTCCTGGCTATTTCTGAATTCGGCCCGCGCAGTCTGATCTACCACGAAGGCCGTGCCTACCGGGTCATGAAGGCGAAGCTGCCGCCGGAAGTCCGGACTGGAGACGGGACAGAACTCGCTACTCGAGATATCTACATCTGCTCGAACTGCGGCGCATGTCATGACAGCGAGGTCGAGCGCTGCCATGCATGCAACAGTCCAATGGCAGGCGAGGTGCCTGTGCAGCGGACGCTCCGGATCGACAACGTAGAGGCCGCGCCAGCTGAACGGATCACGGCCAATGACGAAGAGCGCGTCCGGCAGGGCTTTGATATCCAGACCGTCTTTTCCTGGCCGAAACGAGACGGCCGGGTGCAGACCAGCGAGGCCGACTTCCGTTGCGATGATGTTTCTATTTTCAATCTGCAATATGCCAATAGCGCCGAGATCAGTCGCATTAACAAGGGGCTGAAGCGGCGCGCAAATCAGACCGTGTTCGGTTTCCATATCGATCCCCGCAGTGGCTACTGGAGAAAGTCTGAAGACGAAGATCCCGATGTCGATGTGCCTCCGGACGTTGTGAAGCCGGTTCGGATCGTCCCCATCGTTCGCGACCACAAGAACGCGCTGCTCTTCCGTTTCACTGAGCCTACGGCCTATGAGCCTGGGACAATTGCAACGGTTCAGCATGCACTCCTGAGAGGCATCGAGGTCATTTTCCAATTAGAGGAAGGCGAGGTCCTTGGCGAACCGTTGCCTGCTCGCGATAACCGTCGTGCCATCCTGGCGTATGAAGCCACAGAGGGCGGCGCGGGGGTGTTGAGCCGCCTGATCGAGGATTCACAAGCGCTCGGCAAGGTCGCCCGCGAAGCGTTGACCCTGATGCATTTCGAGAAGGTCGATGGTGCGATCGCAGCGGGCGAGGCGAAGCTGCTCGTCAGCCGGGAAGGAGAGGCCTGTATTCGCGGATGCTATCGATGCTTGCTCTCATACTTTAACCAGCCCGATCACGAGCTAATCGACCGGACAAGCAATCAAGCTAAACAGATGCTGGTCGATCTGGCGCGCGGGCAGGTGGTGCTTGCTACAGCGCCGGGTCGGACGGCCGAGGGCGGGGGATGGGAAAACGCCTTCAAGCAGGCGGGGATGCCGCCTCCGGATGGCGCCACTGTCTGTTTTTCCAATCAGGAGATGAACTTCGCCTGGCGTAGTCATTTTGTCGCGGCTTGTGTCTCTCCTTTGGCTGAGGCAACGCGCCAGGTAGCTGAAGCCAAAGGTTGGACGCTGTTTGAGTTGCCGGGAACCGCAGCCGCAGGCGTGCCTGACGCCATGATCTCGCTATTCGGGGGGACGTCCCGATGACAGTGAACTTCGCCCCCGGAGATCTGGTTCGTGCTCGCGGGCGCGAATGGGTTGCGCTGCCGGCGCCGCAGGACGGCATTCTGGCGCTTCGCCCACTCTCTGGCAGCGAGAGTGATATGGTCATCCTCGACCCGAAGCTCGAGATCCTACCGGTCCAGCCAGCCCGTTTTGATCTGCCTGCCGACGCCACGACCACTGTTCAGGCGAAAGCGGCATTACTCGCGGATGCGATGCGCTTGACCCTGCGCCGCGGTGCGGGCCCTTTCCGGTCCGCCGCACAGATCACCTTCGAACCGCGGATCTACCAGCTCGTGCCGCTGCTGATGGCGCTTCGTCTGCCGGTGCCGCGCCTTCTCATTGCGGATGACGTCGGCATCGGCAAGACGATCGAGGCCGGCCTCATTCTGCGCGAACTGATGGACCGGGGTGAGGTGGATGCCTTCTCGGTGCTCTGCCCGCCGCACCTCGTCGGGCAATGGGTCGGAGAGCTGAAGGTACGCTTCGGGATCGATGCCGTCCCAGTCACGTCAGGCACCGCGAGCCGCCTGGAACGCAGTCTGCCGCTTGCGCAGACCCTGTTCGACGCCTATCCCTTCACAGTCGTCAGCCTCGACTACATCAAAGCAGAGAAACGCCGCGAAGGCTTTGCGCGCACCTGCCCGGATGTCGTCATCGTCGATGAAGCGCATACCTGTGTGGGCACGCATCAGGGACGGCAGCAGCGTTTCGAGCTTCTGTCGGAACTGGCCCGAAATCCCGAGCGGCGGATGATCCTTGTGACCGCGACGCCCCATTCCGGGGACGAAAAGGCATTCGCGCGTCTTCTCTCTCTAATCGACCCATCATTTGCTGCGATGGACTTTGAATACACGCGGTATCGCGAGCGGCTGGCCCGGCACTTCGTGCAACGTCGCCGGATCGATCTCGTCTCGGGGGATTGGGACGAAAACCGGGCTTTCCCGAAGCATGAGACGATGGAGTTTGACTATCGTTTCTCTGAGGGCTATCGCGGGTTCCAGGACGCCGTACTCGATTACTGTTTCGGCATCGTGTCTCGGGCAGGATCCGGGCAGCGCGAGCGGCGTCTGGCCTTCTGGGGCACTTTGGCACTGATGCGCTGCGTCGGCTCTTCGCCGGCCGCAGCCCTGAGCGCGCTGAGGAACCGCATGTCGAACGAGAACGATCGCCTCGAGCCTCAAATTTATGATGATGACGGGGACGACGAGGACGCGGTCGATCTTGAACCGGGCACGGCTTTTGACGCCGAACCGGAGCTGCTCGCCTTGGTGAAGCGCGCCGAAGAATTGGTCGGCAAGCCTGATCCGAAGTTGACTGCCCTCGTCGATGTGCTGACGCCCCTCATCAAGACGGGCGCAAATCCCGTTGTCTTCTGTCGCTATCTGGCGACGGCCGAGCATGTCCATGATGGTCTGTGCAGGGCCTTCCCGAAACTGGCGATCGAAGCCGTGACGGGCGTGCTTACGCCGGATGAGCGTCGCGATCGCGTTGCCGACATGGCGACCGTGGACGACGAAAAGCCGGTTCAGCGTATCCTTGTCGCTACCGACTGCCTGTCCGAAGGTATCAATCTTCAGCAGCTCTTCGATACAGTCGTCCATTACGACCTGTCTTGGAATCCGACCCGGCACCAGCAGCGTGAGGGGCGGGTGGATCGCTTCGGTCAACCCGCGGAACTCGTCCGATCGATTATGATGTTCTCGCCGGACAGCGCCATCGACGGGGCAGTGCTCGAGGTCATCCTCCGCAAGGCCGAGGAAATCCGAAAAGCGACAGGCGTGACCGTACCGCTCCCCGAGGAGCGGGGGCCGGTGACGGATGCGCTGATGGCGTCCATGATGCTGCGCCGTGGCGTATCCCCACAGCTCACGCTCGATCTTCGCCTCGACGACGGTGCCAAGGTCATGGAGGCGCGATGGCGCGACGCATCCGAAAACGAGAAGCGATCCCGTGCGCGTTTCGCCCAGAACACGGTGAAGCCGCAGGAAGTCGCCCCGGAATGGGAGAAGGTCCGCACGCTCCTCGGCTCCCCGGCGGATGCGAAGCTATTCGTCGAACGCGCGATGGCCTGTTTCGGTGTGCCGCTCGAAACCCGGAAAGCTGTGCTTCTGGCACATGTCGATGCCCTTGATGCCGGTCTGCGGGAGCGTTTGGCGGAACACGATCTCAGCGGATCGGTTCGTCTGGTGACGGCTGAACCGGCGCTGTCGGGCACCGCATTGCTCACTAGGACACATCCCCTGACGGCCACGCTTGCTGAAGCGCTGGTCGAGGCGTCGCTTGATCCGGAGGCGTTGTCAAGTCTCGGCATCGGTCGGGTCGGCGCCTGGCCGACCACAACCGTGCAGCAGATCACTCGTGTGCTTCTGCTTCGTATACGCTTCAAGCTGACAGTCCATGCTCGCAAGGAACGGTTGCTGCTGGCTGAGGAGGCGGCGCTTGTCGCGATCCAAGGCGGCCGGATCGTGGCGGCTGGCGAAACTGCCCGAGAATGGCTCAATACACCCGCCACGTCCGATCTCGCGCCTGTCGCACGCAACAGGTTCATCGCCAAGGCGAAGGAGGCCCTGCCGGGTCTGCTCGAAGGACCGATCGCCGACTTCGCCCAATCGCGCGCACAAGAGCTCATGCAGGACCATGCCCGCCTCCGCGCAGCGTCAGGGTCAGCCTCGCGCGTGACCGTGGAGGCCGTTCTACCGCCGGATGTGATCGGCCTGTTCGTTCTGATGCCGGGAGAGGCCTGAGCCATGGCGCGGAAGCTCGTCACCGACATGTCGGCTTGGCCCTCGCTCTTGCTGGAGGGCAACCTCATCGCGCCGGCCATGGTTTCCAGCATCGACCGACGACAA
This sequence comes from Nitrospira sp. CR1.1, assembly GCA_014055465.1. Lineage (NCBI taxonomy): Bacteria > Pseudomonadati > Nitrospirota > Nitrospiria > Nitrospirales > Nitrospiraceae > Nitrospira > Nitrospira sp. CR1.1. Next base: position 125,573 of record WIAF01000003.1, on the reverse strand, counting down.
GCCTTCGAACAGACGGAAGTGGACTACCGGATCCGCAAGGGGCTGACGATCCGCGAAGAGATTTCCACCGCCTTCCGCGTCGGCCAGTCCCATTTCGACGCCTTCGCGAAACTTCAAAATCCCTCGGTCGAGGTGACACGGCGCTTCGTGCGAGACTTCTTGGCGGAAACCTTCGGCTTCAACGATCTCGTTTCCGCCGATGGCGTGATCTCTTTCCTCGCCGGTGGCCGCGTCCCTGTGGTCGTCGTCCCGCCTTCCGAGGAAAAGCTCGATAGGCGCAGTCCGACGCTTTCGACCGACCGTTCGCGATCCCCGGCCTTTGCGCTTCAGGATTATCTCAACGACAGCGAGAGCGCGCTCTGGGGTCTGGTCACGAACGGGGCCATCATCCGTCTCATGCGCGACAACGCCTCGCTGACCCGGCCGGCCTATATCGAAGGCGACCTTGCCCAGATCTTCACGAACGAGGATGCCTCCTCTTTCGCCGTTCTCTGGTTGCTGATCCACCGGACACGGTTCGGCGTTGTCGGCACACTTGTCACCGATTGCGTGCTGGAACGCTGGCGTGAGGCCGGCTCTCGCGAAGGCGTGGCCGCCCGCGATCGGCTGGCGGCTCAGGTTGAAACCGCGCTGAAAGTGCTCGGCTCCGGTTTCCTCGAAGCCAATCCCGACCTTGCTGCCCGGTTGAGATCCGGAGAGATCGACCTGACCGAATGGTTCAACGAGCTTCTGCGCCTCATCTATCGCCTCATCTTCCTGATGGTGGCCGAGGACCGGAACCTGCTTCATCCCGAGACGGCAAAGCCGGATGCCCGAAAGCTCTACGCCGATGGGTACAGCCTCGCTTCACTTCGGGCGCAAGCGGCCCGTGCAGCCACCTGGGACAAGCACCACGACCGCTATGAGAGTATCAAGGTCGTCTTCGGCGCTCTTGCCTGCGGGCAGGAAGCGCTCGGCCTGCCCGCGCTTGGCGGGCTTTTCAGCGCCGGCAAGCTGCCGCATCTCGAAATCGCACGTCTGCGCAACCGCGCCTTCATGGAGGCACTCTACCGCCTGTCCTGGCTCTCCGACAAAACCGGCATGGTGTCGGTGAACTGGCGCGCGATGGAAACAGAGGAGCTTGGTTCGGTCTACGAATCGCTGCTCGAACTCCAGCCGCAACTCGGTGACGACGGCAAGACGCTCACCTTCGCCTCGGAGGCCGCCGAGCAGAAGGGTAACCAGCGCAAAACCACCGGCTCTTACTATACGCCGGACAGTCTGGTTCAACTCCTGCTCGACACCACGCTCGATCCGGTGCTCGACGAGCGGGAAGCACAGGCCGCTGATCCTGTCGAAGGGCTATTAAAGCTCACCGTCATCGATCCTGCCTGTGGATCGGGGCATTTTCTACTTGCGGCGGCGCGGCGCATTGCCACGCGCGTCGCCCGCCGCCGCGCCGGTGGAATCCCTTCGGCCGCCGACTTCTGCCATGCGTTGCGTGAGGTCGCCTGCCGTTGCCTCTACGGTGTGGACCGCAACCCCATGGCGGTCGAGCTGACCAAGGTGGCGCTCTGGATCGAAGCGCTGGAGCCGGGCCGGCCGCTCGCCTTCTTCGATGCGCAGATTCGCTGCGGCGATAGTCTGATCGGTGTGTTCGACCGAAAGATGCTGCGCGAGGGATTGCCAGACGAGGCCTACAAGCCGCTGACTGGCGACGACAAGGAACTCTCCCGCCGCTATGCTCGCCTCAACAAGGAACAGCGTGATCGGGAGAAGAGGCTGCCGCAACTGTTCAAGGACTGGTCGCCGCCCGAAATCCTTGCCGAGCGGGATCACCAGCTGAAGGAGATGACGCAGGATGATCTGGCGAGCGTCGAGGCGAAGGCGCGAGGCTTCGAGGCGATACGTTCGTCGGACGATTGGAAAAATCTAAAGTCGGCCAGCGACCTCTATATCTCGGCCAATTTCTATATGGCGGCGTTCTTCACGCCGAAAGCGGCAGGCGCCACTGGCACAGACGCCATGCCGTTGACCGAACATGTGTGGCAGGCGGCAGGCGGTCAGGCACCTGCCGAGCACCTGCGCCAGGGCGCCCGGCTGACCTCCGAGAAGGTGAGCGCCTTCCACTGGTTCATCGAATTCCCCGAGATGATGGAGCACGATGGCGGTTTCGATGTGGTGATCGGCAATCCGCCGTGGGAGCGGATCAAGCTTCAGGAACAGGAGTTCTTCGCCGCGCGTTCGCCGGCGATCGCCGCCGCGCGGAACAAGGCGGAACGTCAGAAGCTGATCGACGACCTGGAGAAGGCCGATCCCGAGAGCGGGGATGGCCGGCTGTGGAAGGATTTTATCTTCGCCAAGCGCACGGCGGAAGCAGCGAGCGAGTTTGCCCGTTCATCGAGCCGCTATCCGCTCACAGGTCGAGGTGACGTCAATACCTATGCGCTTTTCGCGGAGCTTTTCTCGCGCCTCGCCAAGCCAACCGGGCGCGCAGGCGTGATTGTTCCAACGGGCATCGCCACCGATTCTACAACGCAGTACTTTTTCGCTTGGTTGGTGGCTTCCTCGCGCCTTGCCTCACTTTATAGCTTTTTTGAGGTGAGAAAGATTTTTCTGGCGACCGATGATCGGAGCTCATTCTGTCTGCTGACAATCGGGCACTCGAATCAGGGTGCCGAGTTCGCGTTCTCGCTGTTGCGTACAACCGATCTTGCGAATTCGGAGCGGCGGTTTCGCCTAACCCCTGCAGAGATCGCGGCAATTAACCCGAACACCAAGACTGCTCCTGTCTTTCGTTCCCGTGCCGATGCAGAGGTAACGGCGAAGCTCTATGCCTGCGCGCCCGTATTGATCCAGGAACGGCCGCAGGAGGAAGGCGGCGACATCAATCCGTGGGGCATCACATTCCAGCGCATGTTCGATATGTCTGGTGATTCCGGTTTCTTCCACATGCCCGCTCGGATGGAGGCCGATGGCTGGGGGCGTGATGGCGTGGATTGGGTGCGGGAGACGGCGGCGGGTGTTGAGCGCCGCGTGCCGCTCTATGAAGCCAAGATGATCCACCAATTCGATCATCGCTGGTCGACCTATGGGGTCGACGCGAGCGACGATGAGGAAGGCGCCCGCGACTGCACCCTTGCCGAAAAGCAGAGCCCGGATTTCGAGCCGTCGCCGCGTTACTGGGTGCCCGAGGAAGAAGTCATCCTACGCGCCGCCCGCGTGCCATCGGCATTAAAAAGCGCGGTTAGGCAGGCTCGGGGTGAAGGCGGAAAGGGACGCCGCAAGGCGGATGCAGACCCGGAAGAAGGCGCGCGCGCCGCCGTGCTCAAGGCGCTTGTCACCTGGCTGGCCGGAGCCGTTCCTGCCCTCGAAGGAGGCCCGGCGCGAGAGGCCAACATCGTCCGCCTTCTCGGTCGCGCACAGGATTGGCGTGGAGCGCTGAAGGCATCGCCCGAACGCTTCCTGCTCGATCCTAAGACGCTCGTTGCTGGCGCGGAGATGCAACGCGAGACGCCACTGGCGGAAACCGATCTCACCCTCATCGCCGAGGGACCGAAGGACGCGCTCGCCCTTGCCGAGCTACTGATCGTCGCCAAACAACCCCGCTGGCTCATGGGGTGGCGCGATATCTGCCGTTCAACAGACGAGCGGACGGTGATTGCCAGCGTATTCCCGCGGGTAGGTACGAATCACAAGGCCCCGCTATTCTATTTATGCCACTCACCCCAACTCGCCGCTGCATTTCTGGCAAGCATAACTTCCTTATCTTTTGATTATGCGGCCCGCCAAAAAATTGGGGGAACTTCCCTTACCTATTTCTATCTGAAACAGTTTCCTACTCTAGCTTCTTCAGCGTTCTCTTCCAATGACCTCGATTTCATCAGCCCGCGCGTTCTGGAGCTGACTTACACTAGCCACGCGATGAAGCCCTGGGCGGAGGATCTCGGGTATTCCGGCAATCCATTCGCCTGGAACGAGGATCGTCGCGCCAAATTGCGCGCCGAGCTCGACGCCTTCTTTGCTAGGAAATACGGCCTCAATGAAGAAGAGCTGCGGTATGTCCTCGATCCTGCCAAGGTTAAAGGCTCTGACTACCCGTCAGAAACCTTCCGTGTGTTGAAGGAAAAGGAAATCCGCCTCCACGGCGAATACCGGACCGAGCGCCTGGTGCTGGAGGCGTGGAAGCGGATGGAGGGGAATCAGGGGGCCGACGCGATACCTGTCTCCGTCGAATTGCCGCCTCTCGAAGGCCTGCCGAATGGCGCGTGGGCCTGGCCGGCAAGGGTTCAACACTGGGACCGTCTCCGCTACGCAGCGCAGTATGCGTTTTGGCAAATGGACCCCGCGAGCGATGGCTCGCGCGTGCGCTTCGTCATCGCCGGTCTCGCCGAGCCCGCGCTGCTGACGCCTCTGCTCGCCGCTGGCGACCGGGAACAATGGGTCAGGCTTGTCGGTCCCGAGGCGCAGCCTGCACAGGGCGCGGTTCGACTGCGCCCCGCCATCAACGTGGCGTGGCGGTCCATGTTCGAGACGCTGCTCACCTCGGGTCAGTTGGACGAGCGCAACGACGGGACGTGGGCAAGGGGGCAGCATTTCAGTCCGGCGGGGCTGGAAGCCGCTTCCGCCGACGCTCAGCGCACCGCCTTCGCGATCCGCTCCGTACGGAGCATGGACGTTGACAGCCTCATCGCTGCCGTCGTACCGGAAGACAATGTGATCTGGGCGAGGTTTGTCAGTGGCTGATCAGGCTGACCTGTTTCCTTCGGTGATCGGTCCGCCAAAGGCGCCGGAAGGCCGTGCCGAGCCTCGACTCTGGATCCGCCGGCTGGCCATATTCGAGAACCCACAGAGGCTCATCCGCAATGTCCCACTGAAGCCCGGCCTCAACATCATTTGGACGCCGGATATGTCGAGCAGCGGTAGCCGCGCCCTTGCCCACGGCAGCGGCAAGACCACCTTCTGCCGCCTGCTCCGGGCCTGTCTGGGCGAGCCCGGCTATGCAACCGACGCCCAGTGGTTGCGCCTCATGACACGGCTTCCGAACGGCCTGGTTGCGGCCGAGATTCTGATCGACGGCGCGTGTTGGGTTTCCATTCGTCCGTTGGGACTACCAGGCGGGGAGTTCGTCGTTCAGGCGGATTCCGTCGAAGGCGCGATCGCGCGGGGGCGCCGTGAAGGCGATCAAACATCCATCGACCCCGTCATCATCACCAGCTTCTTCTCGGCAATTGCGGGAGCGACGCCGCCGGAGGTCAGCTGTGACCAGGTTTGGGATGTGCTCCGGGCCTGGCTGACGCGCGATCAGGAGTGTCGCTTGGCCGATATTCTCGCGTGGCGTTCATCACAGACCCAGACCCGTTCCCGCGCGCAGGTGTTGGGTGAAACAGTCAAACTGACCATGGTGCGCCTTGCCTTGCGCGCTCTCGACGCGGAAGAGCGCGCTGCCGCCGCCCGCGAGCAAGAACTCGTGGCCGCAGTCGAGGAGGAGCGTCGCCGCCACGCCTATCAGCAACATCGATATGCTGAAGGCCTGCAAGCGGTGAGGCGCGCATTGAACGTCGGCGACGAGGTCGGGTTTGACGACACGATAGACCAGAAGGGACTGGTTTCACTGGCAGAAGCCGCTTTTGCCGCCGCCATGCGAACCGCTCTACCCAAGCCGCCGGATGTCGGCTCGATCTTTGCGCGTCTGAAGGCGCTCAATGAGGAGCGCGGTGCGTTGGTGACCAGGCAACAGCAATTTGGGAACGAGGCACATTTCAAACGAGGAGAAGCTGAACGCTTCCGCTCGGAAGCGAAAATAGGTGAGATCGATATTACTCAAGGTCGAGTCAGGGTCTGTCAAATTTGCCGGGTTCCGGTGGATGAGGTTTTGGCCAAGGGCTGTGGGATTTCACTCGAACGATGCGATCTCCCGGCGATTAGGGCCGCAATCGCGGAGAAGCAAAAGAAAGCTGCTGAACTGGACTCAGAAGCGAACGCCGCGGAACAGGAAGTCAAACGTGTCGCTGCCTTGATCCAGCAACTCATTCCCCGACAACAGGTGCTTGAGGCGGAGGCCAAGGCCGCCGATGCGACCAGCCGTGCTGCACTAGCGGCTGCGAAGGAGGTGCAGGACCGCATCTATCTGGTGAGGCGCACGCTCGATGACGTGCGATCGCTCCGTGAAAGCGAGAAAAAGGGGAAGCCCACGCCTCCAGAAACCGCTGCGCTGGAAGCAGTGCGCGCAGAACTGAAGCTGGGGCAGTCGCGGGCTCGGTCGGCTATCAGGACTTTGGAGGAAAGATATCAGGGAATCATGGCCACTTGGCTTCCCGATGGAGTGCAAGGCAGCATCAAGCTGGACGGCAACGGCTTGAAGGTCGATGCTGAATTTTCGGGACGGGGCGAGGTGTCCACGGCGGCCCTGGACTCGCTCAAGATCGTCGCCTTCGATCTTGCTGCACTCCATCTAGCCATCGAGGAGAAGGCCGACCTGCCACCGTTCCTCGTTCACGACAGCCCGCGTGAGGCGGACTTGGATGGGCAGCTCTATGCCGGTCTTTTCAAGCTCGTGCATCAATGGGAGGAAAAGACGAGAGTGCCGTGCTTCCAATACATTATTACGACCACTACTGCTCCGCCGCCTGAGCTTCAGGGCGATAGTCATGTGAAACTTCGAATGAGTTCGACGCCGGCAGAAGAACGTCTGTTTCGAATGGATGTTTGATCCTGCAAAACAGGATGATTGAATCGCCCCAATCCTTTGTGGTCCGTGAGGAATGCCAGAAGGCCGCATCTCAGAACGGCTTCCGCCGCATTCTGGGGGAGGAGGCTGGCTGGGCGGCCTTCGGCTCGACCACTGCGCATGGGACAATTCATCTCGCTGCAGGTGGACCGCATGGGCCATGGTTCCTTGCGCTCGACCATCGCAGTGTCATTCAGGAACTGAACTTACCCGCTGCAGTTGTTCCTGGCCCAGGCCCCGCCCGCTTTCTCTTCGACACGCTCGGCGAACTTTATGCGGTGCTGCACCGCGTCTACAAGTTGGGCATCAGTTTGCCCGATGCGCCGCTGCGGGAGTTCGAGGTGAAAGTTGCAAGCTTGCCCCGGACGACGGAGGCTGAACGGCTGGTCGTCCAGAGGATCGGGCAGGATATCTTCCGCAACCGCCTGATGGATTACTGGCAGGGGCGTTGCCCCCTGACCGGCATTTCCGACCCGGCCCTGCTGCGCGCTTCGCACATCGTACCCTGGAGCGAATGTGACAGCGATGCCGAACGGCTTGACGTGCACAATGGTCTTCTCCTTTCCGCCCTTTGGGACGCCGCATTCGACCGCGCGCTCGTGACCTTCAACGACGATGGCAGGCCCGAGTTCTCGCCCAGGCTTAGCAAGCATGCATGCGCAGAGCTCCGGTGGTGCTCGCCTATTCCTCTAAGAGACGAACATCGTCGCCGGCTCGCTCGCCATAGAGAACGAACACGAACGCTATCTCAGCATCTCGACATTATGAACTTTGGTGACGAATGACGAGAAACGGTAAATTGAGAGCCGATGCCATGCACTGATGATTGCTGCACAATAGCCGCTCGATAATGCCTGTATCTGTCGCGTGATCTGCCTCGAACTCCCGCTTTCCTTGGTCGGTCTGCGCCTTCGTGCATGCTCGCTTTAATCGATCCTGAGCATATGGATATCAAGAGCAGCGCACCGTAGGCCATGCCACGCCTATCCAACGACCCCGGTCTTCACGACGAGCCCGCTGAGTTCGATCAGACGCCGCGTGAGCTTGCGGCGCTCGACCTGCCAAGAGCGCATGTCATGAGGTGCACGTATGACCTCGGTGGGTATTGAGCGGATTTAATGTTTGGAGAGGAAGGGGAGTATAAGGCGGTGGCTATCTCGTCGCCTAGAGTGATTGGAATGGCTTCGGGTGTGGCACTTCTGTATGGCGGAGAGGGTGGGCATTCGAAGTCGCGCCTGCGCGCTCCCACTGAGGGGGCCTGCCCCCTCGTGTCTCCCCACGCAGGGGAGTGTCTCCCCCGCGATCCCCCTCGTTCGAATCCCACCGCATCAGCTCGCGATGGCAATCCGACAGGCACGTTTTCCCAATCCCACACGGCACTTTTCGGTGGCGGAGAGGGTGGGATTCGAACCCACGGTCCCTTTCAGGACAACGGTTTTCGAGACCGTCCGATTCGGCCGCTCTCGCACCTCTCCGCGCAAGGTCAGACAAAGACGTGCAGCTTACCGTGGACGCCTGTGAGATTCAAATGAAATCACGAGGTTGAGGGGAATTTCTTTCACCATTAGGGAGAACCATGGATTGAAGGGAAATATGATTCCAATTTGTGATGACACCATGAAGCCGTAGACTCACCTGGTACAGGATAGCCGGACGGAAACTCTCGTCAGACTTATGATTTTCGAGAGGTCATCCGAATAAGTCTAGGGCAGGGGGGCTCGCCTACGCCTCCTGATCCGACTGAGGTTGAGCATTCTGTGGTCAGACATCCACCGGTTACCATTCCAGCCGGCGACACCATTCTTGATGTGCTGCGTTGGCGGGCTGAGCGCCAGCCTGAGCAAATCGCGTACGTCTATCTGCGTGATGGACTGAGCGCCGACCAGGCCCTGACATATCGAGACCTGGTGGCCCGTGCTCGGTCTATTGCCGGCTACCTTCAAGCCAAATTTGCGCCGGGGGAACGACTCCTTCTGGTGTATCCACCTGGTCTTGAATTCGTGCAGGCCTTTTGGGGAGCGCTCTACGCGGGCCTCATTGCCGTGCCGGTTCCGCCTCCGGACGCATTCCGCGTGAAGGCCGGCATGGCGCGTGTCCAATGCCTTGCCCAAGATGCCGGTATCGCCGGCGCCGTAACCACCTCCCAGATTCTGGACACACTCCGGTCGCAGGAATGCGCGATGCCATTGGATCAATGGATCACGAACGATCGCGCGCGCTCGGCGGATATCACCTGTTGGAATGAGATGCATCCGCGGCCCTCCCATCTCGCTTATCTGCAATATACGTCCGGCTCGACTTCCGCACCGAAAGGGGTGATGGTCAGCCATGAAAATATGACGGCCCAGAGCCGGTGCATTACTGCTGCCGGTTATTACGATGCCCGATCGGTGACTCTCTCCTGGATGCCGCATTTCCATGACTATGGATTGGTGAAAGGTATCATTCAGCCAGCGTGGATTGGCCGTCCGTCGTATCTCATGTCGCCGCTCACCTTTCTCAAACGTCCGTTGCGATGGCTTGAGGCGATTCAACGGTATGAGGTCACGCATAGTGGCGCGCCTAATTTCGCCTATCGCCGTTGCGTGGAATCGACCACGCCGGAAGAACGGGCCCATCTGGACCTTTCCGGTTGGCAGGTAGCGAGCTGCGGGGCAGAGCCCATCGCAGCCGACACCATCGATCGGTTTGCGGAGGCGTTCGCGCCATCCGGTTTCCAGCGCGAGGCGTTCTTTCCCGCATATGGAATGGCGGAATATACGCTCCTTATTTCGTTAAAGCGGGAGGGAGTGGTTCCTACCGTGGCGACTCTTGATGCCGCAGCCTTGGAACAGGGGGCGGTCATTGAGGCTCGCGGCGACGGAAGGCCGGTTCGGCGGGTGGTGGGATGCGGCATACCTGTCGGCGATACCCGGGTGGTGATTGCGCACCCCGAAACGCGTTCCCGCTGCGCGTTGCAACAGGTTGGAGAAATCTGGCTGTCCGGCGCGAGTACGACACAAGGCTATTGGAACAATCCCGACGAAACCGCGCGAACGTTTCGGGTCAGACTCGAAGATACCGGCGAGGGGCCGTTCTTACGAACCGGCGACCTCGGGTTTGTGAAGGATGGCGAAGTCTTCGTGACGGGCCGGTTAAAAGACCTGCTGATTGTTCGAGGCCGCAATCACTATCCCCAGGACATCGAGCGAACCGCTGAATCATGCCATGCGGCGCTTCGGGTCGGTGGCGCGGCGGCGTTTACGGTTGAGGAAGCCGGCGAAGAAATGGTGGTGCTGGTTCAGGAAGTGGAACGCCAGGCGACGCCACTTGCCACTGAGGACCTGGCGGCGGCCATACGAGCCGCCCTGTCCGAGCAGCATGATCTCCATGTGCCGTCCATCATCTTCATCAGGGCGGGGAGCCTTCCGAAGACGTCCAGCGGCAAGGTGCAGCGGCGCGCCTGCCGCGAACAATATCTCGCTGGCCGATTGTCAGTCATCGGCAAAAGTGTGGCGCCGCTTCCCCTCGAACACCCTTCGACGGTCATTCACCTGGACGCATTGCACGGGCTTTCAGGGGAGGCGCGCCGACGGACAATTCAGGAGATGGTGCAGAAGCTGCTGGCGGATCGGCTTGGTCGCACTCCGGAATCAATCGCGGTTGATCGGCCGATAGCTCTCTTGGGACTCGATTCACTGATGGCAGCGGAGGTGCTACATCGCCTCGAAGAAGCGTTTCGGCTGCCGCTTTCGCTCCAGGCGATTCTGGGCGGCGCAACGCCAGGTGATCTGACAACGACGATCGAAGGTGGGTTGGTAGGCGAAGCGATAGAAACACCCAGAACGGTTCGCGCGGATGGTGTTGCCGGCAATGTCTTTCCACTGTCGGAAAATCAGGCTGCTCTCTGGTTTTTGAGTCAGTTGGATCCGCAGAGCGCCGCGGCAAATGTGTCCGTGCTGTTGCCTCTGCCGTCCGACGTGAAGGAGGACCGGTTACGACAGGCGCTGGAGAGTCTTGGTGACAAGCATGCCATGCTTCGCACGACGTTCGAGACGCGGCAGGAGGGACCGGTTCAACGGGTCCATGACCGGCTACCGTTGAGTTGGACCAAGGTCGATAGCACCGCCTGGGATTGGCCACGGGTGCGGCGGGAGTCTCTGGAAACTGCGGCGATTCCATTCAACCTCACGCAGGGTCCCCTGTGGCGAGCCTTTCTGTATCATGGCGGGCAGCAGACCTGGTTGTTGTTGATCGCCCACCATATCGTCGTGGATGGCTGGTCAATGATTCAGCTGGTCGATGACCTGAAACAACGCTATGCCTCCGCCGAGACAGGCCCGCCAGAGCAGGCGAGCGGTTCTCACGAGCTCCCGGCGCCGTATGATGAATTTGTCGAGTGGCATCGAACCCAGCTGGAAGGGCAAGAGGGCCATCGATTGGCGCAATACTGGACGGCGAAGTTGGCCGGTGACGTACCGAATTATGACATGCTTTACGACCGGCCTGAGACAACAGTTGAGCCAGGACACTATGCCTGGCACGCATTCCATATTGAGGGCGACCTGGCTCGCCGCCTCAAGGAATTTGCCAGGACCGAGGGCACGACCGTGTACGCCGTCTGTCTGACCGCACTCCAAGTCCTGCTGAATCGTTACACAGCTCAAGAAGATACGATCATTGTTACGCCGGTATTCGGCCGCAGCCGGGCTCGTTTCGCACACACGGTCGGTGACTTTGTAAACATGCTGGTGTTGCGGGAGAGCCTGCAGCCGGAGTCTACGGGCCGTGAGCTGTTGACGCAGACGAAGCAGACCCTCTTGGATGCGCTCGCGCATCAGGATTATCCCTATGCGCGGCTGGTGGCGGATCTCCGATCAGCTCGGCAGGGACCGCGCGCTCCCTTGGCACAGGTGCTGTTTGTCTTACAGCAGTTCAAGTTGTTGGCAGCACTCGACAGGCGGATGAGCGCGCCGGCGACATTGTCATCGGAGGGTGGATTGCCTGCGTGGGAAGCCTATGTGATTCCCCAACAAAGCGGTCAATTCGATCTCTGTATTGAACTGGCAGAATCGGAAGCGGGATTCAGCGGGTATGTCGAGTATAAGGACGCCCTGTTCGGCGCGGATCGGATTGCTCGCCTGCAGGCGCATTTCGTGCGGGTGCTGGAGGGGCTGGTCGGCCATCCAAGCGACAGGATCGGCAGCCTGCCGCTCATGTCCGAGGCGGAAACACGGCAGACCGTGCTGGCATGGGGGCAGTCCTCTGGCGCGGGGGAACCCGAGGTGTGTCTCCACCGCGTGATCGAGGCGCAGGTCAGGAAGACTCCCGGAGTCGTGGCGGTCGAACAGGACGGACAGTCGCTGACGTATCGAGAATTGGATGCGCGCGCGAATCAAGTCGCCCATTACCTCCGTCGTCGCGGCGTTGGACCGGGTGTGGTGGTCGGGCTGTGCGTGGAGCGATCGCCAAATTTGATTGTTGGCATGCTGGGCATTCTCAAATCGGGCGGCGCCTACCTGCCTTTGGATGCCGATTACCCGACCGTACGCTTGGAATACATGTTGCGGGACAGTGAGGTACGGGTCTTAGTGACGCAGCAGAATCAGCTGGTCCGCCTGCCCGCCACAAATCCGCATACCATCTGCCTCGATTCGGAATGGGACCAGATTGCGAAATTCCCCGACAGTCCCATCGAGGGAACTGATGCCTTGGACAATCTGGCCTATGTCATCTACACGTCAGGATCCACCGGTCACCCGAAGGGGGTGATGATCGAGCATCGATCGATCGCCAACTATGTGCGAGCCATTACGAAGATCGTCGACCTGACAAGCCGGGATCGGGTGCTGCAATTCGCGTCGTTGAGTTTCGATACCGCCGCAGAAGAAATCTTTCCCTGTCTGGCCGCAGGCGCAACGTTGGTCCTGCGCACCGCGACAATGGTGGATTCGGTATCCGGTTTTCTGGATCGGTGTCGTGACTTGAACCTGACGATCCTGGATCTACCCACGGCCTACTGGCATGAGCTGGTCACCCGGATGGATCTGGAGCAGCTCGCGTTTCCTCCCTCCATCAGGACTGTGATCATCGGGGGCGAGCGGGTCCTTCCGCAGATCGTGCAGCAATGGGCGAAGCTCATGGGGGCGAACGTTCGTGTGATCAATACCTACGGGCCGACAGAAACGACCGTCGCCGTCACCTGGTCGGATCTGACCGGTCTGGGTGCCCACGATGAAGAGGTCGGCGAACTTCCGATCGGGCGCCCCATTCCGCATACGTCCGTCTATGTGTTGGATCGCCATCAACAGCCGGTTCCCGTAGGGGTGCCTGGAGAGCTCTACATCGGCGGCCTGGGAGTTGCGCGAGGATATCGGGGGCGGCCCGATCTGACTGAGGCCAAATTCATTCCCGATCCCTTTTCCACCCTCCCGAGCGCCAGACTCTATCGAACCGGTGATCTAGTCCGGTGGCGAGCTGACGGGCAGTTGGACTATCGCGGCCGTGCCGATCGTCAGGTCAAGATCCGCGGGTATCGTATCGAGTTGGAAGAAATCGAGGCCGTGCTGAACCGGCATCCGGATCTGGAACGGGCGGTGGTCGAAGTACGTGAAGACCAGCCCGGAGATAAGCGGATTGTGGCGTTCATGGTTCCACGTCCGAATAACCGGCTGGGATTGGTGCAATTGCGCGAACAGCTTCGCACCCACTTGCCCGCGCACATGATTCCCTCGACCTTTATCGAGATGGAAACGCTTCCCCTGACCACCAACGGCAAGGTGGATCGAAAGGCGCTGCAAGTCGCCGCGGACAGTCGCGCCAGCAAGGTCGAGTTGACCTCCGAGTTTCTCGCGCCCCGGACTCCCACCGAACAGGTTTTGGCCGATATCTGGGGGGAAATCCTCCAGCTCAAGGACGTCGGCGTGCATGACCATTTCTTTGAGCTGGGCGGGCATTCTCTTCTCGCCACACAGCTTGTGTCGAGGATCCAATCTCTATTCCGCATCACGCTCCCGCTTCGGCAGGTCTTTGAACGTCCGACCATTGCCACGTTGGCTGAGGTCATCACCCACACACAGGCTGGAGAGCAGCCACAGCAGGGGCGGAGCGACGCTGCGATTACTCGAACCCGGAGAGGAATCCCGCTCCCCCTGTCATTCGCGCAGGAACGGATGTGGTTCCTCTATCGACTCTCACCGGAGGCCGCCGCCTACAATATTCCCGCCAGCGTCCGCCTGCATGGCCCGCTCAACAAACCGGCGTTGCGATGGGCGATTGGTGAGCTGGTCCGGCGGCATGAAGCGCTCAGGACCACCTTTGCCCAGGTGGATGCTCAGCCGCGCCAGATCATCCACGACGTCTTGGACCCGGTCTGGGTGGAGGAAGACCTGCGCGGATTGCCGGCTGAACTTCGTGAGCCGCGAGCCCTTGAACTCGCGACGGCAGAGGCGCGACGACCGTTTAATCTCGAGCAGGGGCCGCTCTTGCGTGTCTTGTTGATTCAGCTCGGCGATGAAGATCAGGTCGTGATCCTGAACACCCATCACATCATTTCCGATCAATGGTCCTACGGGATCATCGCGCGAGAACTTGTAGCGTCCTACAATGCATTCTGTGCGGGTAGGCCGTTTGCCGTTCAGCCTGATCTGGCCATTCAGTATGCGGACTTCGCGCAGTGGCAGCGGGAATGGCTCACCGGTTCAGTGCTGGAAGCACAACTCGCGCATTGGAAATCGAAACTCACCGATCTGCCCGTCCTGAGCTTGCCGGCCGACCGGCCGCGTCTGCCGGTACATTCCTTCAAGGGCGACCATGTCTCGGTCGATCTGTCCTGGTCGCTGGTCAATCGTCTCAAGCAGCTGAGCGTGCGCGAAGGAGTGACGCTCTACATGGTGTTTCTGGCCGGATTCTTCGGCCTCCTCCATCGTCTCACGCAACAGCGGGACCTGGTCATCGGCACACCGATCGCCAACCGTAACCGCCTGGAGAGCGAGGAGCTGATCGGCACCTTTGTCAATACCCTGGTGTTGCGAACGGACGTCACGGGCGAGCTCACATTTCGGGAATTGCTGCTGAAGGTACGCGACCTGTCGCTTGACGCCTATGCGCATCAGGACATTCCGTTCGAAAAGCTCGTGGAGGAATTGCGGCCGGACCGCAGCCATGGCGGCTTGCCACTGGTGCAAGTGTTGTTCAACTTTGCCAATACGCCCTTTGCCCGCACGGAGTTTCACCATCTCTCCTGGACTCCCTATGAAGTGAGCCGTGGCGCGGCCCAACTTGACCTCGGGCTGTCCATCGATCCGCACGCGTCGCGAAAAGCCTATCTGGAATTCAATACGGACCTGTTCGATCGCACCACCGCCGAACGCTGGATTGCGCAGTACCGGCAACTGATGGAAACGGTTGCGGAACACCCGGAGGCGCAACTCGGACGCGTGTCGATTCTCACCGGGCAGGAGCAACATCGAATGTTGCGCGAGTGGAATGCCACCGACCGGCCGGTCGATCAAGGAGTGTGCTTTTATCAGTTATTCGAGGCGCAGGTCAGTCGCACGCCGGATGCCGTCGCCTTGTTGTGTGAAGGGCGCGAGTGGACCTATGCGGAACTGAATCGTCGTGCTAATCAGTTGGCCCATCATCTGCGTGACTGCGGCGTGGGTCCCGATGTCGTGGCGCCGGTCTTTTTGGAGCGCTCGCCGGACCTGCTGATCAGCCTGTTGGCGGTCATGAAAGCAGGCGGCGCCTATCTGCCCCTGGTTCCGGGGTTGCCGATACGAAGACTGGCGGCCATGATCGAGGCCAGTCATGCGGCGGTCCTGATCACCAATTCCAACCTCGTCAGCGGGCTGCCGCAGCATCAACTCCGTGTCGTGTGTCTGGATCGGGAGGGGCAGGCCCTGGCGTGTCAATCTGAGGCGAATCCCTCGCCGCTGTCCAAGCCGGAGCATCTGGTCTATGTGTTGTTCACCTCCGGTTCAACCGGGCAGCCGAAGGGGGTGGAGATCGAGCATCGCGCGCTGGTGAATCTTTTGCGCTCCATGGAGCAGGAGCCGGGGATCACGCATCGCGATGTCCTGGTGGCGCTCACGCCGCTCTCCTTCGATATCGCCGGGCTGGAATTGTACCTTCCGCTGTTGCTTGGCGCGAAAATTGTGCTGGCGAATCGTCAGCAGGCGATGGACGGAGCCTGGTTGCAACGGGAGCTCGATCATGGCGCGGTGACGATGCTGCAGGCGACTCCCGCGACCTGGCGGATGATTCTGCAGTCCGGGTGGAAGGGAGGGCGCGGTGTCAAAGTCTTGTGTGGAGGAGAAGCACTGCCGTGCGAATTGGCGCAGGAGCTGCTGACCAGAGCCGGATCTGTGTGGAATGTGTATGGGCCGACCGAAACCACGATTTGGTCGACGTTGGAACGGGTACGCAGCGCCGAGAGGATAATTTCTCTCGGGCGTCCGATTGCGAACACGCAAGTCTATGTGTTGGATTCCAATCGTGAGCCGGCGCCGGTCGGGATACCGGGGGAGTTGTATATCGGCGGGATGGGGCTGGCCAGAGGCTACAGAGGACAGCCTCAACTGACGGCAGAGCGGTTTGTCTCCAACCCGTTCCGGCCTGGCGAACGACTCTATCGCACCGGCGACCAGGTAAAATGGCTGCCTGACGGGCGGTTGGACTATGTCGGCCGGATTGACTACCAGGTCAAATTACGCGGGTTCCGGATCGAGCTCGGTGAAATCGAGACGGTGCTGGGGAATGATCCGACCGTGAAACAGGCGGTCGTCATCGTGCGGGAAGATGTTCCCGGAGACAAGCGCCTGGTGGCCTATGTGTCCCCGCGGGACGGGAGCGCCTGTGATCCAGCCGGTCTTCGCCGGGCCCTGCGGGAGGTGCTTCCGGATTATATGGTGCCGGCTGCTATCGTCCCTCTCAACGAGTTCCCGTTAACACCGAACGGGAAGGTGGATCGCGCGTCGCTTCCGGCGCCCTCGGCCGAGCCGGCGCATGACGGCCTCCAGGCAATCGAGCCTCGAAATCGGATCGAGTTGCAGCTGGTGGCAATATGGGAGCAGGTGCTAGGCATGACGCCGATCGGCGTGCGCGACAATTTTTTCGCATTGGGCGGGTATTCTCTGTTGGCGCTGCGAATGTTCAGCGCGATCGAGCGGACCTTCGGTACGCGCCTGCCGATGGCGGTGTTGTTCCAGGCGCCGACGATCGAGCAATTGGCGGATGTCCTGGCCGATGAAGGATGCACGGTGCGGTGGCGTTCTCTCGTGGCGATTCAACCGGAGGGAAAGCGGCCGCCGCTGTTTGCCGTGCCCGGCGTCGGGGGCAATGTGCTGGTGTTCGCACGCCTTGCCAAATTGTTAGGTGACGACCAACCCTTCTACGGATTGCAGGCGCGAGGACTCGACGGAAAAGAAAAGCCGTTCATGCGGGTGGAGGAGATGGCGGCGCACTACATCGAAGAGATCCGGTCCGTGCAGCCGCGCGGCCCCTATTTCATCGGGGGCACCTGCACGGGCGGGCTGGCCGCCTATGAAATCGCGCAACAGCTCACGGCGCAGGGGGAAGAGGTCCTTCTGACCATCATGGAATCATGGCATCCACGATCCTACCTGAATCACTGGAGTCGTCCGCCGTATTTGCTCTGGCCGCTGTTGTTTGTATGGATGAAAGTCACGACCTACCTTCGACTCATGCGGCGGTTACCTGCCCGCGAATGGGCGGCGTTCTGGAAGGGAAAGTTGCAACGCATGTGGAGTCTCATGCACCATTCCGAAGCTGCGGAACATCAGGACGAGTTCTTATACAAGGATCAAGTCACGTACGCCACCTTCCATGCTGTGGCGCGGTACGAGTTGAAACCATTCCACGGGCAGGTCTTGAACGTGATCGCATCCAAACACCCGCTGACCAACTCCGGAGACGATACGCGGTTGGTCTTTGGCGAGCGGGCGCTGGGAATGAGCCGGACGGTCTATCTTCCGGCGGAGGACTCCGGACGCTTGTTCGTCGCGCCGCATGTGCAAGAACTTGCCCATCACCTCAAGGCGTTTTGGCAGGAGGCGGAAACTATGCTCCGGAAACGGCCCGATGGACGGGGTGACGGGCCGACGACGAAGGTCGCGTAGGCTCTCCTGCAATTACGGCCTCTTAGGCTCCGCAAAACGGAAGCGACGGCACCATGATCAAAATGTATCGGTTTCTCCTGTTTCTCCTGCGTGATGCCCGGACGATGATGGTTCTCATGGTCCTGACCGGGCTGCTAGCCGGCCTTTCTAGCGTTGGCTTGTTGGCAGTCATCAACAAGCTCATCAACGGTGCCGGAACCACCTCAGAATTGTTTGCAGTTGCCTTCGTCGGTCTGGCCGTGCTGAAAGTCGGATCAAATTATCTCTCCCAACTGCTGCTGGTCTCCTTCGCCCAAAAGACGATCTTAAAATTGGGCATGGATCTCTGCTGGAAAGTGGTGCGCGCGCCCTATCGCACGTTGGAGCGTCGCGGGCCGCATGAGATTCTCGCAACCCTGACGGATGACACGAATGCTCTGGCCTGGGCGGTGAACGGGTTGCCGGGATTGGCCATCAATGTCGCGATTCTGGCCGGCTGCTCGCTCTACCTGGCCTGGTTGTCCTGGCAGGCGTTCCTGGGGGTGATCGTCCTCGCCGTAGTGGGATTGCTGGGGTATCGCCAACTCTACAACCGGGTGTTGCAGTCGTCGCTGGCGGTGCGCGACTCGAAGGGCGTCCTCTTCGAACATTTCCGCAGTCTGACGGAGGGCATGAAGGAGTTGATGCTGCACAGAGGCCGTCGCGAAACCTTTGTCGAAGAGGATATCCGGCACGCGGCCGAAGCCTTGCGACGTCATAACCTGACTACGACCAGACAGTATCTCGTGACGGACTCCTGGACCCAGGTGCTGTTTTATGGGTTGATCGGCGTCATTCTTCTGCTCTTTCCGCGGTTTCTTTCTCTGTCGGGTGAATCGCTGACCGGGTATGCCTTTGCCATGCTCTACATGATCGGTCCGATGTGGGGCTTGCTGGGCATGGTTCCGACGCTGAGCCGCGGGCAGGTGGCGTTGGAAAAGATTGAATCGCTGGGGCTGGCACTCGATGAGGGAGGTCGGGAAGGCGGAGCGGAGCGGCCGGTGGCGCAGGGGAGCCAGTGCGTGGAATTCTCCCGGGCGGTGTTTGCCTACGACCCGAAGGGTGAGGATGAACGCTCATTTAGCCTGGGACCGTTGGATCTGTCGATTCGCTCGGGTGAACTCGTCTTCATCATCGGAGGGAACGGCAGCGGCAAGTCGACCTTTGTGAAAGTGCTCACGGGGCTCTATCTGCCGCAACAGGGACAGGTGACGTTGAACGGCGAGGCGATCACGGCCGCGACGCAGGACTGGTACCGCCAGCATTTTGCAGCGGTCTTTTCCGATTTCTATCTTTTCAAAAAGCTGTTGGGACTGGATCCCTCGCTGGTGGCCAGTCAGGCGGACGGGTGGTTGAAGACGCTTCGTATCAATCACAAGGTCAGTATCGAACAGGGCGAATATTCCACGGTGAATTTGTCGCAGGGGCAACGGAAGCGTCTGGCCCTCGTGACGGCGATGCTGGAAGACCGGCCGTTTTATGTCTTCGATGAATGGGCTGCCGATCAGGATCCCCAATATAAGGAAGTCTTCTACGGGGAGTTGCTGCCGGATCTGCGGGCGCGGGGGAAAGGGGTCATTGTGGTGACGCACGATGACCGGTATTTCCATGTGGGCGACCGCGTGTTAAAACTGGACGACGGTATGATCGTCGAAGCGTCAACCGGCGTCGCCTTCAGTGCCACGCACCGCCCTACACCTCTCTTGAAACCGGTTGCCCGGTCATCGGCGTAAGACGGGCGGCGTCCGTCATGAGAGGCGAATAATGTCGCGTGTGCCCGATCCCTCGTTCGCATCTCCTTCGTTTCCCCTTCTTGATCCGCGGGCTGTGCATGTCTGGTTCTGCGAACTCTCTCGCTATGCCGATTGTCAGGTGTCCTTTGCCGCACAGCTCTCTGATGACGAGCGGACCCGGGCGGCACGATTTGCCTTTGAGCGGGATCGTCAACGGTTCATTCTCTCGCACGGATTGCTGCGCCTGTTGCTCTCCCGTTATACGCATATGGAAGCCGGCCAGATTCAATTCGCCACGGGCCCGCATGGGAAACCAGCCGTCACCGGGCCCTCAGTCGCTTCCGGCGGTATCCGGTTCAGCCTCTCTCATTCCGGAGAGTATGCGCTGGTGGCGGTGGCCCGAGGCCGGGAAGTCGGCGTTGATGTGGAGGTGCGCAAGGCGGAGCGTGAGTGTCTCAAACTGGCAGCGCGGTTCTTCGCTCCGGCGGAATCGCAGACGATAGCGAGCCTTCACGGGGACGCGCAGCAACGCCTGTTTTATCGCTTTTGGACGGCCAAGGAGGCCTATCTCAAAGGGCGCGGTGTCGGGCTGTCACTCGGCCTGGACCGATTCGAGATCGTGTTCGATGCGCAGGCGCCGGATGCCCGGGTGCGGCTGACAGATTCGGGAACCTTTGACCGGACCTGGCAGATTCAGTTGCTGTCGCTGCCAAATCACCTGGCTGGAGCGGTTGCCGTTGAAGGCAGTGACTGGAAACTGCAGTGCCACGAGTCGGCGGCCTATGCTCTCGACTAACTCGACTTCCTCTGGGCCGCTCCCTTTCTCAACTCTCGAAAGAAATCCTGCAGCAGGGCCTGGCTCTCTTCCGCGCACACACCTCCGACGACGTCTACGCGATGGTTCAGTCCTGGCTCCGGCGGAATATCCATGATGGAACCACAGGCGCCGGCTTTCGGATCGAGCGCTCCAAAGACGAGGCGCGGGATACGGGCCAGGATAATGGCGCCGATGCACATCGTGCAGGGTTCCAGAGTGACGTAGAGCGTACTCTCGGTGAGGCGCCAGCTGTTCATCTGTTTGGCTGCTTCCCGGATCGCAAGCAGTTCCGCATGCGCGGTGGGGTCCTGATCGGTTTCCCGCAGATTGTGGGCTCTGGCGATGACCATGCCGTCACGGACGAGCAGGGCAGCGATCGGTACTTCGCCGATCAGCGGCGCCTCTCGGGCGAGGGTCAGGGCCTGCTGCATGAACTGTCTATCGAGGTCGTGGTGCATGGGGCAGGGTGTTGTGATCAGTGTCCGAAGACACACATCGTCCTGTGACGACGGACATGCTAGCATGTTTGGGGTGAGCACCGCAGGGGGCATTCGTCGGGGGAACTGATGGCTAGGTCTGGCCGATCAAATAGATGGCCCCGGTCGGTTCGGGGCGTCCACCGTCCGGTTCCACGGTCACGGCGAATTTCTTCATCCGTGGAAACTCACCCATATTCTTAATCAACATGCGAGCCTTCTGCCCTGCATCCAATCCAAACACGCCGGCGCTGACCGGTTTGTCATCGATGGCCCAGAGTTGATACACCTTGCCGGTCGGTAGGGCCGGTAAGTTGAAGGCGTAGAGCCATGCCTTCTTGCTCGCAGGATCGATCAGGAGAAATGCGCCGGCTGATTTCGCCATGTCGGAGCCGGATAGTAAGACGACTTTCGATGTTGGATTTTTAAACAGCGCGACAAATGTTTCGCTTTGCTGGGCAAGCCGCAGCAATGAACTGTCATGCAGAGTGAGTTGTTGATGCGCATCATCCAGCTCGGCCTCCCGTTGAAGCACTTGATCGCGCAGCTCGGCCACCTCGGTCGTGCGTTGGTCCAAATCAGATTTCAGTGAATTCACAGTCTGTTCGCGTTGGCGCAACTCCGATTGCAGGCCGGCCACGCGGGAGGCCTCCTGTTGTACCGCGGCTTGCAGTTGTTGAATTTCGCCTGAGCGTTGAGCCGTCTGCGCATAGTTCATCCAGGCGAGATATCCGCCTCCAAAGATCAGCACGGCGGCAGCGAATCCCATGGCGAGACGGAAGGGCAACGAACGGGCGGGCGTGATGGGAGGGAACAGATGGTTCATCCATTCGCCCGGTTCCAGACTGGATCGTGGGCCCGGTTGTTTGGTTTCTACCTGGCTTGTGGTCCAGGCCGGCGCCATCAGGATTGCCGCTTTCAACGTATTGGGAGGCGTGGACGGGGTGAGGCCGAAGGGAAGCAGCGAGGCCACGGTTTGATAATCCTTCAAGGCGGCATGACAGGCGGCGCAGCCGGACAGAAGATGCGCTTCGATAGCCTGCCGCTCGGAGCGTTCGAGGGCGCCGATCGCATACAAGGGAACTGCTTCTTCCAGTTCCTCGTGTGTCATAGCTGGTGACCTTGCGGGAGCGTCTCGTGCAACGAGGCGCGGAGTTTCGACATGGCCAGTTTGATTCTGGTCTTCACGGTTCCCAACGGTTGATTCAATTTCGCGGCGATCTCCGTATGGGTCAGTCCCTGGTAAAAAGCCATTTCGATCGCCTGTTGTTGTGGGAGCGGCAGATCAAGGATAGCTTTCGCCATCAATTGCCGCATTTCAGTATCTTCCCTGGCTTCATACGGATTTGGACTGACGTCGGGCGTGACCGAGACCAGCGGGTGCTCGAACGAGTCGGCGACGATGTGTTGACCTCGCGAGGTGCGTGAGCGTAACCGGTCGATCGCGCGGCTGCGGGTCAATGTCACCAGCCAGGCGATGGGGCTCCCTCGTCCCACATCGTATTTGGCGATTTTCCGCCAGACTTCAAGATAGACATCCTGGAGCAGTTCCGCCGCCTCATCGCGATCGGTGAGGATACGATAGGCCAGGGTGAACAGCAGGGTGGAAGATTGATCGTAGAGCTGGCCGAATGCCTGCTGGTCACCCTTCGCCACGCGGGCCAGCAGTTTGGGGTCGATTGCGGATGCGGCTTGTCGGGAGGCGGATTCCATGCAGTCGGCCTGGGCGCGGGCGGTATTCCTCTGGATCAGAATTGGGCCCACTATAACACTGTCTGAGAAAAACGACTAATCGGATGTAAGTTTGCGCGCCGCGCGTAGCAGGAGCGCCGCGCTCTGTTTAGAAGTACGTACGCAGGATGTCCGCGGCATCGTGAGCGCCGGAGAGCGGCGGCGGGGGCGTGGCAGGGGATTGGGCCAGGGCACACCGGATCGCCGGCTCCCATTGGCCCTGATGGAAGGCCTCGAGAGAGAGTTCAGCGCCCCGGCCATGCCGGTGCAGGTAGTCCACGAGGGATTGTTCGTCCGCGAAATTGTAGCGGCGCACATAGACGACGGGAATGCCGAGCGCGACGGATTCCACGGTGGTGCCGTACCCGGGCTTGGTCAGAACCAGATCCACCGACGCCAGGATTTGCTTGAAGGGAAGGCCGACCGCCGAGAGTGACGAGACCCGGCGAAGCCCTTCGGGGACAGGGCCGTCAAATAGAAACCGGAAGCCGTGCATCGCCTCCATCTGGTCGAACGGAGGGGTTTGCAGAGGAATCCCACCGAACCCCACCAGCATGACCTTCTCGGATGCCTCCGCCCCGACGGCCTGATGGAGTGTGGCGGTCTGCCGCTCGGTTGGGTCCGCGATAGGACCCACGTCGCGCTGGTTTCGAAAGGCGGTGACTGCGAGGCCGGGAGCCACGCGCAGGAAACAATCGGCTTTTGCATAGGCCTCGCGGATCTGCCGCATGATGGCGGCATGGTCCGGTTCAGCAGGATCGACGAACGGTTCCAGGACCAGGTCCCAGGAGAGGGAGCAGAGCCCGATGGTCGGAATTCCGGCGGCGGCGCCGGCGGCGATGCCCAGGTGCGAGATATCAGAAAGCACAAGGGTGGGGTTGGTCTGTCGGATGAGGGCTGCTTCCGCGTCGATCGTCTTGTCCCACTCGGTATGCAAGGATCGGTGAGCGGCCCAGGTGCCTGCGACATCGATGGTCAGCGGCCCCTGTTGGATACAGCCGATATCTTGTCGGGCGGAGCTCAACTCCCAGGGAATGGAAAGGCGAGGCTGGAAAAAGCCAGCGGGAACCGTCGTTCGGAGGAGCGCCTTGAGGTTCGGTACCAGCCGTCCAAGCGCATTGAGCACCGGCACGACTTGCGCCGCATGGCCGTAGCCATGACCGGAGATGGAGCACCAGATCAGCGGCATAGCAGGCAGCTGAAAAAGACTCCCAACGTCGTTCTCGACTCGGAATCCTCCTCAACGTACCTCTGAACGTACGTCTCCGGGTCTTCCTCGTCTGCGGCCTCGTTGGATGGCTTTTTTGTGCACCCTACAAGGGCTGTGCAGGTCAACTCCATCTTGCTTCAGCTGTTCGAGTAGTCGGATTCCATCGGGGCGATGTTGTACATGAGTTCCAAGTCGAATTCATCGATCAGTTCGTTCACGGCCTCGCGGCCCATGTCGGAGCGGACTTCGTTGATGACCAGTTCAATGGCCATGGCCGCATGCTGACCATATTGGCTGATGGCGGATTCAATCCTCTGTCTGGCTGTGTCGAGCGTCATAGGTCCTCCAGCCGGCGTCAGCCGAGCGTTCGTAGCAATTGTTGGAGTTCCGGCACTAAGTCCACTCCGCCGTTGGATCGGCCAGAAACCGCCGCGTCGATACCGGCTTTCAAGACCGGCTTGGCTTCGTCCTTCTTTCCCAGTGATACGAGGGCACGTCCAAGGGCAAGGTGAGACGCGACATGGGTGGGATCCAACTGCGTCGCGACGGTGAGGTGCTCGGCCGCCTCCTCGATGCTGCCGCCTTCCTGCAGGATCTTATTGCCCAGCCCGTATCGGCCCAGAAATCCTTTGGGGTTTTTCTCCACCATCTGACGAAATGCGCTGATATCCATGGAACTCCTTGTCAAGCGTTGTTGATCGAGCGATAAGGAGAGAATCTTACCACTACCCCTGTTCGATCAGCTATGGGCGGCGCGAAGCCGTGCGAGGCGATCCCGGTCTGCAGCCGAGGGAGCACGCCCGGTACCGAGCGCCAGGTGATGGAGCCGTTCCACGCAACGGATCGCGGCAATGGTGTCCTGCCGGCCTTCATACAGGTCGGCGAGTTCCCGGAGCACCGCAGCCTCTCCGGACGGATTACCGAGCTTGATAAAGTGTTCGGTGGCATTGTTGAAACACCGTTCCGCCTCAACAGACCGCCCGCTCTCCAGAAACATTTTTCCCATCTGGCTATAGGTTCCGGCCAGACCCTCTTCATTGCCCACCACGCGATGGGAGTCCAGTGCCTGGGTGAACAGCCGCACCGATTCATCCCACTGTTGCTGCCGGGCTTCTTCCAACGCAAGGTTGTGGTAGAGAATGCCCAGCGCGCGATGGTCATTGAGCGGTTTCAGGAGATCCAGCGCTTCGAGGTAGTAGGGACGGGCTTTCTGCGGCTTGTCGGCCCCGATGTGCAAATTGCCTAGATTCACGAGTGTATGGGCAATGGCATGCGGGTCGCGCTCGTTGCGTTGGATGGCGAGCACTTCCTTGTAGCACCGGTCGGCTTCCTCGAAGGCGCCGGCCAGGGCCAGGGTGTTGCCCAGATTGCCGAGACTGTTCGAGAGTTCACGTGGCGTTCCCGCAAGGCGGTCATCCTTGACCGCGGCTTCCCAGGCGGCCCGCGCCTGGACAAGATCGCCTCGATGAAGAAAGATGCGTGCGCGATGTTTATCGTTTTCAGCCATGGAGTGCGTGAAACGTTAGACGTGAAAGGTGAAACGTCTGACGTAGAAAGACATATGGACAGGGGTGATCATGCCCGTTTACGTTCGATCCGGGACGGTGAACGTTGTGCGTTTCACGGTTGACGTCTCACGCCTCACGTCAGTCTCCACCCTTGGGCGTGTCTTTCCGGAATTCCACGACGATGTCGTCTTCTTCGTCCAAGCCTAAACCGGCACGAAACGATCCGAGCAGTTCCGTGACATGGCTCAGGTGCCGGGGATCTTTGCCATCCGGCGAGGCCAGGTACGCCTCTGCGAGGGTCATGCCCGTTTGAAAATGACGGGCGATCGTTTCCTCGGTCACCTGTTGCCAGGTGATGTAAATGCAGAACGCCTGGAACTGGTGCGCGCCGGGATGGCGGGTGGCCAGCGCAAGCAGTTGCTCATAGGCGTCCCTCGCCGTGGCGCCGGCATTGGAGGAAAACGTCTCTTCCAATTCAATGGCCTCGTCCCAGTCGGCGCCGAGTTCAGCCTCGGCTTCCCGCAACGTCTCTTGCGCGGCCAGCGCGGCATCAAATCGCATGCAGTCCTCACCGGTGTGGAGTGTCGATGGTCGCCTCTCGTTGCAGAATACTGGGTGCGCGGAAAGGAGGTCAATGCTGTTCGACGCCTGAGGCACCAGCCGGAACCCCGGAATAGGGTACAGTCTTAAGTGGAAACCCGGCAATGCGCTGTCATGAGCCTTGCAGCCGCCTTCATTTCCCCTGAGACGGTCACACCGCAAGTCGTTCTGATCCTCATTGATTTCGCCCCTGCCGTGCCTGGTCATCGCTGTTCATTCGCTTAAGTTTCTCTCCATTGAGACCGATGGTACAGCATGTAGGAATGGGCCGTCAGCCGGAGGCCCAGGCGTGGAGTGTGTCCGATCTTCTGGGAAGCAGCGGGATGATGGTGTATCAAGTTGGGTGCGTTGTGGCGGCCTTGCTGGTGACCGGTTGCATGGTCACGCCAAGCCCTGTGACGAAGGAAGAAATTCAAGGGCGCGTCAGCCAGGATCTCCGCGCGATCCTGCAGGAGCAAGAGCCGATCGAGAAGCCGATCGATTTCTATGAGGCGACGGCCAGGGCCCTTCGCTACAACCTCGACGCCAAGGTCAAAGCCATGCAGGCTGCGTTGGCGCACCAGCAACTTAATGTTGCGCATTACCAGCTGCTGCCGCAGGTGGCGGTCAATGCGGGCTTTGACGGTCGGAATAACTTTGCCGGCGGAGGCGCGCAATCGTTGCTGGACGGCCGGCCGATCCTCGAACCCTTTACCTCGATGGACAAGAACGTGTTTAGCGGAAATCTGTCTCTCAGTTGGGATGTGCTGGATTTCGGACTGTCCTACATCCGCGCCAAACAGGCCGGCGACAATATGCTGATCGCGGAGGAGGAACGGCGCCGGATTGCCGTTCGGCTGTTGCAGGATGTGCGGAATGCGTTCTGGCGGGCCGTCAGCGCCGAGCGGCTGTTGCCGCAGGTCCGGCAGCTCGACAGCATGGTCGAGAAGGCGTTGAGCCAAAGCCAAGCCATTGTGGATCGTAAACTTCAGGCGCCCCTCACTCCGTTGAACTACCGGAGGGACATGCTGAATATTCAGCGGGAGGTGCAAAAACTCATCCGCGAACTCAGCACGGCCAAGATCCAGCTCGCGTCGTTGATGGGGCTTCCTCCGGGGGTCCAATTCGAGGTCCGGCAGCCATCCCGTCATGCCAGCCCGCTGCTCGACAACCTGGATGCAGAGAGCCTGGAGCAACAAGCGCTGACGTTCCGACCGGAGCTGCGGGCGATTGATTATCAAAAACGGATCAACGCCAAAGAAGCCAAGGCCACGTTGCTGGAGTTGTTCCCCAGCATGAAATTGCAGTTCGGCGGGTACTATAACTCGAATTCATTTTTCCTCTATCAAAACTGGTTGAATTATGCCGCCCAGGTCAGTTGGAACCTCATGGGAGTCTTTCGCGTGCCGGCGAAGTACAAGGCGATCGAGGCGCAGCGGGCGGTGCTTGACGCCCAGAGCCTGGCGCTGACGATGACCGTTTTGACCGAAGTGCATGTGGGGGCTGCTCAATTCATATTGGCGAAAGACGAATTGGGGAATGCTCGAACCTATCAGGAAACACAGCGGGCCATCGTCGAGCACACC
This sequence comes from Nitrospira sp. CR1.1, assembly GCA_014055465.1. Lineage (NCBI taxonomy): Bacteria > Pseudomonadati > Nitrospirota > Nitrospiria > Nitrospirales > Nitrospiraceae > Nitrospira > Nitrospira sp. CR1.1. The sequence goes on along the minus strand of WIAF01000003.1, from coordinate 98,089 downwards.
CATAGTTTGTGGATCACGAACAGCACGAATGATTTGGTGTTGTTGCGTGAAAAGGTCAATCAGATTCTCGCGGAAGTCAGGCTGGACGTGGCGCAAGCGGGAGTCGAGACGGCATATGCCACCCTTCGGTCCGCCGTCGGGGAAGAGGCGGTGCCACCGTCCGGTCCGGAGCAGACGCTGTCCGGTTTGGCGGACTCATTGCGGCAGCTCTGGGAGCCGATGCCAGCCGGTTTTCCAGAAGCGTCCCGGGAAAGGCAAAACGATGCGACCACCGTGGTTCCTTAGCGGCATGGCTCTGCTCGCGTTGGGATGGGGGGGCGGTTCGGCCCTCGCGAGTGAGGCAAAAGGCGAGCGCCCGTTGCAGGTCGTGAGGGTAGACAAAGGGGCGATTCGCGGGATTGTGAAGGCGGCGGCCCAGGCGGTGTTGTACGCGCAGGTCCAGGGCCGCATCAGCCAGGTGCCCTTTAAGGAAGGTCAGCGTTTTGAAAAGGGAAAGGTTCTTGTCCAGCTTGACTGCGAGAAATACAAGGCCGAACTCGCGGCGGTGAAGGCGGAGTACGAAGCCAAGGAAAAAACCGCACAGAACAATCGTTCTCTCATGACGCTCAATGCCGTCAGCACGCTGGACCTTGAGGTGTCTGAGGCGGAAGAGCGAAAGGCGGCGGCGGCCATCAAGGTGGCTGAAGTGAACGTGAAGGGGTGCCATATTACCGCCCCCTTTTCCGGACGTGTCGTCGGGGTGATGATCAATGAATACGAAAATGTGTTTCCGAACGACAAGCTAGTGAGCGTGTTGGATGATACGAGTTTGGAAATCGAGCTTGTGGTGCCCTCGTCCGCGTTGGCATGGCTGCGACGAAAGGCTCCGTTCACGTTTGTGGTCGACGAAACCCAGCATGGTTACCCGGCGATGGTCAAAGAGATCGGCGCCAATGTCGATCCGGCCAGTCAGACCATCAAAATCGTCGGAGTATTCAATCGATTGCCGGCTGACATTCTTGCCGGGATGAGCGGGTCCGCGCAGTTTGCCGCAGGGCAGCCCTAGGAGAGATGAGCGTGCAGGCGACCACCACTCAGGAACCAACGTCCCGAGAAATTTCGACCCTGATTCATCTGGCGACGTTGACGCACTTGGAAGGCCAGGTGCGGGCGGCGACGACGTTGCAGGAACTGCAGTTTGTCGCCGTCAATGAAACCCGCAGGCTGGTTCCCTATGAACAGGCGGTGCTGCTGAGCGCCACTGATTTTGGCGGGGCCCGCTATCACGCCACGGCGGCGTCGAGTGTGGCGGTCATCGATCGGGATGCCCCGATGATGGTCTGGTTGGAAGAGGTCGTACAGGCCGTGCGCCATGGGCAGCCGAGTGACCTGCCCATCATCGTCGATCAGGAAACCATACCGGAATCCTTGCGTGCCGGCTGGCAGGAATTCGTACACGGTTACGTGCTCTGGTGTCCATTGAAGCACCCGGATGACACGGTGTTGGGCGGGTTGTGGCTTGAGCGGGAGAGTCCCTGGCAGGAGAACGATGTCATAATTGTACACCGCCTGTCAGGAAGTTTCGCCTATGCGTGGAAGGCGCTGTCGAAAAGACACATTCCGTGGACCGCGTGGCTCACCCGACCGTCCTTCGTGTTGATAGCGGTTGCCGCAGTCGGCCTGCTCTGTCTTCCGGTCCGCATGTCGACGGTGGCCCCGGTCAAAGTGGTGGCGCAGGATCCGGTCATCGTGAGCGCGCCCATGGACGGGGTGATCGCCGAGATGGTGGTCGCGCCGAATACGATGGTGCAGCAGGATCGCCTGCTGCTCCGGTACGACGATACCAATATCCGCAATCAATTCCGGGTTACGGAACAACAACTGGCGGTGGCGAGGGCTGAGCATGCCCAGGCCATCCAGTCGGGGTTCGGCGATCCCCAGCGCAAGGCGGAGGTGCCGTTGAAGGCGGCGGAGGTGTCGCTCAAGGAGACCGAACTCGAGTATGCGCAGGAGATGTTGGGGCAGATCGAGGTGCGGGCGCCTCAAGCGGGATTGGTCCTGTACACGGACAAATCTGACTGGATCGGGAAACCGGTGTCGGTCGGGGAGCGCATCATGGAAATCGCCGACCCCGGCCATATCGAGCTGCGCATCGATCTCCCCGTGAGTGACGCGCTGTTGCTGCATGAAGGCGGGGAGGTGATCGCATTCTTCGATGCGCTGCCGCTGGAATCGTTTCCGGGCGCGGTGAGTCGCACCAGTTATCACGCCGAAGTCTTGCCGGGGGATGTCCTGGCCTATCGGGTCATGGCGGATCTTCCCGCCGTTGACCCCCGAATCCGTATCGGTTGGCAGGGATCGGCGAAAGTGTACGGTGAGCAAGGGCCGCTGGCGTTCCTGTTGTTCCGCCGTCCGTTTACCGCGCTCCGCCAATTGCTGGGACTGTAACCTATGGATGGCGTCAATCCCGCCCAGCAGACGGAGCGCCCCCTTCCTCCACTCCGCAAGAATCTCCAGTTTCTTCGCGGGGCGCCGTCACCGGAGGGCGTGCCCACGTGGACGATTGTCGATCCGGTGCGCAATAAATACTTTCAGATCGAATGGCAGGTGTATCAACTGCTGGAGCGGTGGAGCGCCGGTACGATCGAGTCGTTGGTGAAGGTTGTCGCGCGCGACACCACCTCGCGTCTCCGCGTCGAGGATGTCGAGGACTTTGTCCGATTTCTCTATGCCAACAATCTCACCGATCAGTCAGCGAGCGGCCAGACGAAGGATTATGTCGCGCAGCAGGCCGCGCGCCGCCAGGTCTGGTGGCAGTGGTTGCTGCACCATTACCTCTTTATCAAGATTCCGCTCTTCCGCCCCGACGCGTTTCTTCGCATGACCCTTCCCCTTGTTGCGCCGTTGTATACCGTCGCTGCTGCCTGGGTCTTCGGAGCCTTGACCTGTGCCGGCCTGTTCCTCGTCAGTCGCCAGTGGGATATGTTCCTGTCGACCTTCTTGCACTTCTTCAATTGGCACGGCGCGGTTATGTATGCCGCCGTGCTGTGCGCGGTCAAAGGCGTTCATGAACTTGGCCATGCTTATACCGCGACGCGATTCGGGTGCCGGGTCCCGACGATCGGTGTGGCGTTCATGGTGATGATGCCCGTGCTGTACTCCGATGTGAGCGACGCGTACCGGTTGAACGACAAGCGCAAGCGGTTGGCCGTGGCGGCGGCCGGCGTGTTGGCGGAACTCGGCTTGGCCGCGGTGGCGACGTTTCTGTGGGGATTCCTGCCGGACGGCGCCGTCCGCAGCATGGCGTTCGTCGTGGCCACGACCAGCTGGATCATGAGTCTGTCGGTCAATCTCAATCCGCTGATGCGATTCGACGGCTATTACCTGCTGGCCGACGGACTCGGGGTGCCGAATCTTCAGGATCGCGCGTTTGCCCTCGGTCAGTGGCGATTGCGGGAATTGTTGTTTGCCCCGGGAGCCCCACCGCCGGAAGTGGTCGGCGCATCGAGGCGGAGCCGTATGGTGGCCTATGCCTGGGCCGTGTGGTGTTACCGGATTGTGCTCTTCACCGGCATCGCGATTACGGTGTATCACTACTTCTTCAAACTTCTCGGCATTGTGTTGTTTCTCGTTGAGATTCTGTTCTTCGTCTGTTTTCCGATCGGGCGCGAGTTGGCGGCCTGGTGGGGGCGTCGGACCCTCTATGCCTCGACCCGCCGGTTTGCGGTGACGATGGGCATCCTGGCGGCCGGCCTGCTGCTGCTGTTCATTCCCTGGGGCGGCCGCGTCTCGATTCCTGCGGTGCTGCAAGCGGCGTCCTATGCCACGGTTTATCCACCGGCTCCTGGCCGGATTGTCTCGGTGAGCGCCATGGCGGGGCAATCCGTCCGGCAGGGGGAAACGTTGCTGGTGATGGAAACCCCGGAATTGGACAAGGCGTCAAAGGTGGCGAGGATTCAGCTGGAGGGGTTGAATCTTCGCACGCAGCGCCAGGCCGGCAACACCGAGGATCGAGCGCAGGCGTTGGTGATCCGGGAGGCGTTGAGTGTGAAACAAGCGGAGCTGGATGGGGTGGCCGAGCGGCAACAGAACCTGCGGCTGCATGCGCCGATCGCGGGGGTTGTGGCGGATCGCGCGGAGTCGCTCTATCCCGGACGATGGATCAACACGGACCTGCCGGTTGCCTATGTCGTCGATCCCCATCGGACGCATCTTCTCGCCCTGGTATCCGTGGAGGATGTCCGGTTCCTGGCTCCCGGACAAGACGCGCGGTTCATTCCCGACGACCTGACACGAGCCACGAGACATGCACGGCTGCTCGAAATCAGGGATCTCGATGAACAAGATCTGTCGGTTCCCTATTTCGCCTCGATCTACGGAGGGGAGGTCCCGGTCAGGAAAGATGCGCGGGGGCGTCTTCAAGCCGAACAGTCCGTGTACCGGGTCGAGTTTGACGTGCTGGATGACGAGGAACCCCTGCATCAAGCCGTCACCGGGCACGCGGTGCTCATGGGGCAGAACCGCAGCCTCGCCGGCCGGATATGGGATCGGGTTGCGGCCGTCTCGATTCGAGAGAGTGGATTCTGAGGGCGAGCGGGCCGGATCACGGTTGACGATCGGACTATTGCGGGCCACCGACTGAGCCGGTCCTGTTGAACCTGTTGTGCGTGTTCGTGTGCGTTGTACGCCGTTTGATTTCCTGCATGCCAGTCTCGCCTAAGCTCTGCTCGGATCTCCCCGTCAGACTTCAGCTCCTACAGTGCTCATCCGACAAAGACAGAGGGGAATCGGGCTGCCAAGAAGGGGGCAGGATGGGGTGGTTCGGCTTCATGTTTAAAAAACAGGGCAACGAGGCCAATACCTCCAAGTCGTCGAAGCCTCCGCTTCAGACCGGCTCGCTGCAGTCGTCGTGTTTGTCTCTCGAGCAGCGGTTGATGTTTGATGCGGCTGCAGCGGCCACGGCGGCCGACGTTGCCGCGGAACAGGTCGCGCAGAAGCAAGCCGAGGCAGCGCTTTCTGCGGAGGCGCATGCGGAGGAAGGCGGCTCGGACACGGGACCCGCTGAAAGCGGGGATCTCGTCCAGGCGCTTACGACGTTTTTGCCGACAGACTCTCCCACTGAAATTGCCTTCGTCGACCCGACCGTGCCGGACTATAAAGACATTGTTGCCGGAATGGGACCACACATTGAAGTCATTGTGCTCGACGCCACACGCGATGGGATGGAGCAGATTGCAGAATCGTTAGCCGGCCGTACCAGTATTGACGCAATCCATCTCATCAGTCACGGCGATCAAGGCCGACTGAATCTCGGGACCGGAACCCTCACTCAGGCCTCGATGGTCGAGGAATATGCCGATGAACTGGCCTCGATTAAGCAGAGTCTCTCGGAGTCGGCCGACATTTTGGTGTACGGGTGCAATTTTTCAGAAGGGCCTATCGGACAGGAGGCGGTCACCCAGCTCAGCCAGTTGACTGGCGCCGATGTTGCCTCGAGCACTGATTCGACCGGCTCGGCGGAATTTGGCGGTGATTGGGTGCTCGAGACACAAACAGGGTCTATCGAAGCGACCCTTGCTGTAACCGACGAGGTCCAAGTGAACTGGAAAGGCTTGCTGGCAGAAACCTGGATGAATGCCAGTACGGGAGCCGTCATTGCGGGGCCGGCGGGGAACGACTGGTATGTGGGAGACTCGGCTAACAATACACCGACTGCAGCCGGCGGAGGCGCCGACATCATGTATGGGGCTGGAGGCGACGATACGCTCCAGGGAGGAAGCGGTAACGATATTCTGGTCGGCGGCACCGGGAACGACACGCTCTCTGGCAACAGCGACGATGATGTGATTCTCGGGGGGGCTGGCAACGACTATCTGGATGGAGGGAGTGCTGTAGGAAAGAATCTAATCATCGGCGGCGGGGGAAACGATCAGATGGTGGGCGGGACCGGCGTGGATGTGTTCCGGTTTACGGGAGCGCTGTCTGGTGATGTCTATACCGTTGATGGTAGTAGTGGGACCGATATCATCGATCTGAGCGAGTTTTCGACTGCCACCATCACCAACAGCGGCGGCGTTATCACCGTCGATCGTGGTGGCGGGGACGTCTTTACAATTAATCACTCAAATGTCGAATCCGTCATCACTGCTGCGACGGTGGGTAACCATGGCCCCCTGGCAGATGCAGGGCCGGACCAAGCGGTCGCCATGAATTCAACCGTGACACTCACCGCTGCCGCAAGTTCCGACCGGGATGGCAACCCGCTGACGTACCAATGGACGCAGATTGAAGGAACAAAGGTCACGCTGAGTAGTTCTACCGCAGCCTCCCCAACCTTTACGGCTCCAAGTTCTGCCACCACGCTTCAATTTGTCGTTGTGGTTTCTGATGGGACCACGACGCATGCCGATACGGTGACAATCAGCGTCGGAGCATCCAACAACGCGCCATCGGACATCGTCTTCGACTCGGAATCGACGGCCGAGTCGGTGGTTAACACCTATGTCACGAGCGATCAGAATCAGCCTGCTATTGCGGCACTACCTGCCGGGGGGTATGTGGCGGTCTGGGTTTCGAATGGCCAGGATGGGAGTGGCACAGGCATCTATGGTCAGCGCTTCAACGAGGCAGGCGCCAAAGTCGGCGCCGAATTCCTCGTCACGACAGAAGTTGCCGACAACGAAACAGGCCCCTCGATTTCGACCTTCTCGGACGGCGGTTTCGTTGTCGCCTGGCAGGACCAGACGAGTGGGGTGCGCGCCTGGACCGAGGCACGCGTCTTCAACCCCGACGGCACTGCCGCCACCGCCGAGTTCACGGTCAGCCCCGGCACCGATGGCAACAACGAGGGCTATCAGCCCGCGGTGCAGACGCTGAACGCAAACCGGTTCGCGGTCGTCTGGAGCAACGAAACCGCTGGCAGCACGTACGAGGTTCGCGGTGGCATCTATGACCGCAACGGCGTGTTGCAAGGCTCGCAGTTCACCGTCGGCTCGCTACAGAACAGCAGCGCGCTATTTGGTGCGCAGTCCGAAGTCACGTTGCTCAATGATGGGGGCTTTGCCGTCGCGTGGCGGGCCTACACCGGGACGGCTTTCGAAAGCCATCTGCGTATCATGAACAGCGACGGGAGTGGCCGATCTGCTGACATTCTGCTCGGTGGTGGTCACCGCACTGACGTATCCGGGCTTAGAGACGGGAACCTCGTGGTCGTCTACGGTACGGGCACCGACATCAGAGCACACATATTCAACAGTGCGGGCACGGAACTCGTCCCTGCCTTCACCGTGAACACATCCACCGCCGGAACGCAGAGCGAGCCAACCGTGACGCGTTCGGATGATGGCTTTGTCGTCATGTGGCAGTCCGATACAGGGGATGGTAGCGGTAGCGGCATCTATGCGCAACGTTTCGACGCCAGCGGCACTCGCATCGGCAGTGAGGTGTTGGTCAACACGACGACCGCGGGCACACAGGCATTCCCTGAAGCTATCGAGACGCGCTCCGGACAAGTGCGGGTCGCCTGGGAGAGCGAGAACGTTGACGGCAATGGCTATGCTGTGGTCTCGCGCGTGCTCTCCACCGGCAACGCCACCGTCTCGGAATCCGCTGTCAATGGCACCCGTGTGGCCGATGTGGTGGGCGTGTTCGATATCGACAACAGCGACACGGCGACGTATTCGTTGACCAATAACGCTGGCGGACGTTTTGCGATTCATTCAACGACGGGCGAGATTACCGTTGCGAACGCCGCACTTCTCGACTACGAGACCAATACCTCGCACGCGATCACCGTGCGCGTGACCGACAGCGGCGGCTCCACCTATGACGAGGTACTGACTATCACTGTGCTCGACGCCAACGATGCGCCGGTGCTGGCGGATACCGCCTTGTCCATTACCGTGGCGGAAGATGCAGGCGCGCCAAGTGGGGCCGTTGGCAGTTTGGTGAGTGCGTTCACGGGGGGCATCACGGACGTGGATAGCGGGGCGGTGAAGGGGCTGGCGATCACCGGGAGCACCGAGACGAACGGGACCTGGTACTACACGACAAACGGGGGCACGACGTGGACGGCGGTGGGAACGGTGAGTAATACGTCGGCGCTGCTCTTAGCGGACAATGCGAGTACGCGGCTCTATTTTTCCCCGAGCGCCGATTACAACGGGACGAGCAGCGCGGCGTTGACCGTGCGGGCGTGGGACCAGACGAGCGGGACGGCGGGGAGCAAGGTGAGCGCGGCGAGCAACGGGGGGGCGACGGCATTCTCCAGTGCGACCGACACCATCGACGTGAGCGTGACGCCGGTCAACGACGCGCCCAGCAACACGGTTCCGGGTGCTCAGACAACCACCGAAGACACCAACCTCGTCTTCTCTGCCGGTAACAGCAATCAGATCAGCATCCGCGATCCTGACGGTAGCGGAAGCACGGTTGAGATCACCCTATCCGTGACGAACGGTACCCTCACACTGGCGAGTACGTCCGGCCTGACATTTGTAAGGGGCGACGGCACAAGCGATAGCTCAATGACTATTCGAGGTACGGTGACGAACCTCAATACCGCGCTTAATGGGCTGACCTATACTCCGAATTCTCAGTATAGCGGCGGGACGGTGTTGACACTCAGCACACTGGACTCCACGTTGCTCAGCCTGAAGACCGATGCCAACCTGCAAGGGTGGTATGAATTCAGCGGCGATGCCAACGATACCAGCCCAGGTCCTGCACAAAACGCGACGCTGTTCAATGGTGCGGTGATTACGACTGATGGCACACGCGGCCAAGTCCTGTCACTCGATGGCGTGAATGATTATGCGGATCTGTCTGCCTATACGGCGGATTATGCAGGTTTCACGGAAGGAACCATTTCAGGATGGATCAAAGCCACCGGCACGTTTGAAACGATCTTCTCGATCTCCGACACGGCTGATACCGGCAGTTACGCCTCGCTGTTTCTAGGCGCCTCCGGCTACCTGACCTACGAGGTGATGGAGAATGGCGTCATGCAATTAGCCGTGTATAAGAGCGATATCAGGATCAACGACGGCAACTGGCATCACGTGGCCGTGACGGTCGGGGCGTCCGGGAATAGCCTGTACGTCGATGGGCAGCTCGCGACGGCTGGTCAATTGACCTACGATACGGGAAATTCAACAACCCAACACTTCTTTTCCAGTGTGACCAGCCTTGATTCGATGGCTATAGGCCGCAATCAGGATTCGGGGGGCGGAAAGTGGTACGCGACGGGCAGTCTCGACAGCGTGGGCGTTTATAATCGAGTGCTGACTGCTGGAGAAATCGCCTCGCTTGCTACTGATGTGTCTTTCACCGACACCGATACGGTGGCGATTACCGTGACGGCGGTGAACGATGCGCCGGTGCTGGCGGATACCGCCTTGTCCATTACCGTGGCGGAAGACGCAGGCGCGCCAAGTGGGGCCGTTGGCAGTTTGGTGAGTGCGTTCACGGGGGGCATCACGGACGTGGATAGCGGGGCGGTCAAGGGCATCGCGATCACCGGGAGCACCGAGACGAACGGGACCTGGTACTACACGACAAACGGGGGCACGACGTGGACGGCGGTGGGAACGGTGAGCAATACGTCGGCGCTGCTCTTAGCGGACAATGCGAGTACGCGGCTCTATTTTTCCCCGAGCGCTGATTACAACGGGACGAGCAGCGCGGCGTTGACAGTGCGGGCGTGGGACCAGACGAGCGGGACGGCGGGGAGCAAGGTGAGCGCGGCGAGCAACGGGGGGACGACGGCATTCTCCAGTGCGACCGACACCATCGACGTGAGCGTGACGCCGGTCAACGACGCGCCAACGGATCTGAGTCTCTCGGCAAATACGGTGGCGGAGAACGCGGCGAATGGGACGGTGGTGGGGACGGTGAGCGGGACTGACCCGGATAGCGGCGACACCAAGACCTATAGTTTTACCGATAGTGCGGGAGGACGGTTTGCCATCAATAGTGCGACCGGTGTGATCACGGTCGCCGACAGCAGTCTGCTGAATTACGAGAGTGCGACGAGTCACACCGTGACGGTGCGGGTAACGGATAGCGGGGGCCTCACCTACAACGAGAGCTTCACGATTAATCTCACGAATGTCAACGAAGGTCCCACGTTTACGGTTGGTGGTGGGATCGTCACGACGGATGTGATTTTCAACGAAGCCGGCGAGGATGTGGTGGTGCAGCCGGATGGAAAGATTCTGGTGGTTGGGACTTCCGGGAGCCCCTCGGCGATGACCGTGACACGCTATAACAGCGATGGCTCTCTTGATACCAGTTTTGCCGGCGGCGGAATTTATCGCCTACCTGCTGCTGTTCAGCAGAGCGGAGATGGTCTGACGTTGCAAGCGGACGGGAAGATCCTTCTTGTAGGCTATTCCTATCCTGCTTCTCAGAACGACTTTCTGTTGGTGCGTTTGAACGCCGACGGCTCACCGGATACGAGTTTTGGCGGGGGCGATGGCGTCGTGACCACCGACCTGAGCTCCAATGATGCTGCAACTACAGTGGTGGTGCAGGCGGACGGCAAGATCCTCGTAGGAGGCTATACCACCGGAGCCGGACTCGATTTTATGGTCGCTCGGTACCTTGCCGATGGATCACTGGATACCAGCTTCGGCAGTAATGGCATCGTGACCACCACCTTTGGCGGGAGCGCGAGCGATGTGCTGAACAGCTTGGTCGTTCAGCCGGACGGCAAGATCGTCGTTGCGGGAGGCGGCGGCAATTATGACTTGACGATTGCCCGGTACAACAGTGATGGGTCTCTGGATACAGGTTTCGGGACCGGGGGGAAGGTCACCACCAGTGCCGATGGGTCCGGCTTTGAATCGCTTTTCGGTCTGGCAGTTCAGGCGGACGGAAAGCTGGTAGCCGCTGGGTATTCAGGCAACGAGATCGTGCTTATCCGCTATAACACCGATGGGTCACTCGATACGAGTCTTGGCGGAACGGGAACAGTTGTCACGAGTCTCGGATCCGGTGCCGACAGCGGGTATGATCTTGCCCTTCAAAGTGACGGCAAGATTGTCGTGGTTGGATGCACCGATAATGGCAGCAATCATGATGTCGCGGTGGTGCGGTACAACAGCAATGGGACATTGGACACCAGCTTCGGCGGTGGTGACGGGGTGGTCACCACCGCGATCGGGTCAGGGGGAGATGAGGGGTTGGCCGTTGCGATTCAATCAGACGGCAAGATCGTCGTCTCCGGAAAAACCTGGAATGGCACCGATTATGACATCGCCCTGCTCCGGTACAACACGGATGGGTCCCTCGACCCTCAATTTGGCGCCACGTTGACCAACACCCTTGACGGCGCACCGACCTTCACCGAAGGTGGCTCGCCGGTGGTGCTGGACGCCGATGTGCGGATCTTCGATGCCGAGCTGAGTGCGGCAAATAGTTTCAATGGGGCGACCCTGACGCTCTCCCGCAATGGCGGGGCCAATAGCCAAGATGTGTACAGTGCGACGGGCACCCTTTCCTCCATCTCGGCGGCGAGCGGGAACGTGGTGGTGGGGGGCACCACGATCGGGACCTACACCAACAGCGGTGGCACGCTCGTGTTTACGTTCAACAGCGGCGCGACCAATGCGTTGGTGAATGCGGCGATGCAACAGGTTGCGTACAGCAACAGCAGCGATGCGCCGCCGAGCTCAGCTCAGATCAATTGGACCTTCAACGACGGCAACGGCGGCAGTCAGGGGAGCGGTGGAGCGCTGAGTATCACGGGGAGCACGACGGTCACCATCACGGCGGTCAACGATCCGACCGTGGTGACGGGGGGCACGAGCGGGACGGGCAATGAAGACACGACCCTGACCGGGACCCTGACGGCGACCGATGCCGACGGGCTGAGCGACGGCAGCGTGTATACGGTGAGCGCCAATGCGACGAACGGGACGGCGAGCATCAATCCGGCGACAGGCCTGTGGAGCTACACGCCCACGGCCGACTTTCACGGCAGCGACAGCTTCACCGTGACCATCACCGACGATGCGGGCACCAGCAGCACGCAAGTGATCACGCTGAGCGTGACGCCGGTGGCGGACATCACCGCCGACAGTCTGACGACGGCGGAGGATACGGCGATCAGCGCGAACGTGCTGACGGGGACGAACGGGGCGACGGCGGACAGCTTTGAAGGCACGCCGGTGCTGACGAACGTGACGCAAGGGGCGAACGGGAGCGTGACGTACCTGGCGAACGGGACCGTGACCTACACGCCGACCGCGAACTTCACCGGGACCGACAGCTTTACCTACACCATCACGAGCGGGGGCGTGCCGGAGACCGCGACGGTGACCGTGACCGTGACGGCGGTGAATGATGCACCGGTGCTGTCGGACACCGCCTTGTCCATTACCGTGGCGGAAGATGCAGGCGCGCCAAGTGGGGCCGTTGGCTCGGCCATCAGTGCGTTCACGGGTGGGATTACCGATGTGGACAGCGCGGCGGTCAAGGGCATTGCGATCACCGGGAGCACCGAGACGAACGGGACCTGGCACTACACGACGAATGGGGGCACGACGTGGAAGGCGGTGGGGACGGTGAGTAATACGTCGGCGCTGCTCTTAGCGGACAATGCGAGTACGCGGCTCTATTTTTCCCCGAGCGCCGATTACAACGGGACGAGCAGCGCGGTGTTGACCGTGCGGGCGTGGGACCAGACGAGCGGGACGGCGGGCAGCAAGGTGAGTGCGGCGAGCAACGGGGGGACGACGGCGTTCTCCAGTGCAACCGACACCATCGACGTGAGCGTGACGCCGGTCAACGATGCGCCAGTTCTCAGCGTCAACCAAGGTGCAACGGTTGATGAAGGCAGCTCGATCGTGCTGACCGGTAAGAACCTTCAGGTGACGGATGTCGATAACTCATCGGGCGAAATACGGTTTATCCTCACATCGGTGCCTGGAAACGGCGCTTTGCTGATGAAGGGTGTTCCTCTTGGGATAAAAGATTCATTCACCCAGGCTGATATCGACAACGGTATCATTGAATATATTCATGACGGTAATGAAACGACCTCCGACAGCCTGACCTTCATCGTCGATGATGGGGCAGGCGGAGCAATAAAGGAATCAACCTTCAGCATCACGGTGGTTCCCGTCAATGACGCCCCTATCCTGAATGTCAACGAAGGGGGAACGGTTGATGAAGGCGGGTCGTTTGTCCTGACGACCAAGAATCTTCAGGTGACGGATGCCGACAACCTGCCTAGCGAACTACGCTATACGCTCACGTCGCTTCCAGCCAACGGGACGTTTCTGCTGAAAGGCACGCCGCTGGGGTTGAAGGACTCTTTTACCCAGGAGGATATCGATATCGGGATCGTGGAGTATCTGCACGACGGAAGCGAGACCACGTCCGACAGCGTGGCCTTCGTGGTGGAGGATGGCGCAGGCGGGGCTCTGTCGGAAACCATCTTTAAGATCGCGGTCACCCCGGTCAATGACGCGCCGACGGATCTGAGTCTCTCGGCGAACCAGGTTGCCGAGAATGCCGCGAACGGGACGGTGGTAGGGACGGTGAGCGGGACGGACCCGGATAGCGGCGACACAACGGCCTACAGCCTGACGGACAGCGCCGGGGGACGGTTTGCCATCAACGGCAGCACAGGCCAGATCACCGTGGCTGACGGGTCGCTGCTGAACTACGAAGCCGCCACCAGCCACAACGTGACGGTGCGGGTGACGGACAGCGGCGGGCTGACGTACGACGAGACGTTCACAATCAACCTGACCAACGTGAACGAAGCGCCCACCGTGACGATGAGCGGTGGTTCCGTGCAATACAATGAGAACGCTTCCCCCGTGATTATCGATGCGGGCGTCACCCTGTCGGATGTTGATAGCGCTACTCTGACTGGAGCCACCGTGCAGGTTACTGTGGCCTACAACAGTACTCAGGATGTGCTGGCATTTACGAACCAACTTGGCATCACCGGATCATGGGACAGTGCCACAGGCACCCTGACCTTGAGCGGGGCCGCCACGGTTGCGGAGTACCAGACGGCGCTCCGATCCATTACCTATCAGAATACAAGCGACAATCCTACGATCTCCGTCCGAACAGTTTCTTTCTCCGTGACGGACGGGACAGCCAGTAGTGCGGCAGCGACGCGCCAAGTGCAGGTCGTTGCTTGGGCCGATGCACCCGTGACCGACAATGTGACCGCCAGCGGCCCCGAAGACGCTACCGCGATCGCTGTCACCCTTACCGGGAGTGATGTCGATGGGACAGTCAACCAATTCCGCTTGGAATCGTTACCGGCCAACGGTTCTCTCTATCAGGATGCCGCCTGCACACTCGCCGTTGCGACGGGGACAGATTATGTCGCAACCGGGAATGCCCTTACGCTCTATTTCAAGCCAACCGCTGATTGGAATGGAAACACGACGTTTCAATTTTCTGCGAAGGACGACTGGGGGGCCTATGACGCGACACCTGGAATGGCGACCATTACCGTGACGCCGGTGAACGATGCGCCAACGGATCTGAGTCTCTCGGCGAACCAGGTCGCCGAGAATGCCGCAAACGGCACCGTGGTGGGGACGGTGAGCGGGACGGACCCGGATAGCGGCGACACAACGGCCTACAGCCTGACGGACAGCGCCGGGGGACGGTTTGCCATCAACGGCAGCACAGGCCAGATCACCGTGGCTGACGGGTCGCTGCTGAACTACGAAGCCGCCACCAGCCACAATGTGACGGTGCGGGTGACGGACAGCGGGGGGCTGACGTACGACGAGACGTTCACAATCAACCTGACCAACGTGAATGAAGCGCCGACGGGAGCGGATGCCACGATTACGCTCGCTGAAGACACCTCCCATACGTTCACCACCGGCAATTTTGGATTCAGCGATGTGGATGCGGGCGACAGCCTCAGTGCAGTGCGCATCGAGACCGTGCCGGCTGCAGGGACCCTGACCGTATCCGGCGTGCCTGTCACGGCCGGGCAACTCATTACGGTGGCCGATATCGGCGCGGGCAATTTGTGCTTTACACCGGCAGCCAACGCCAATGGGACCGGCTATGCCAGCTTCACCTTTTCTGTACGAGACAGCAGCAATGCCTACGATCCCATGCCTAATACCCTCACCATCAATGTCACGGCCGTCAACGACGCGCCGGTGCTCGTGGTGAATTCCGGCAGCACAGCTCTGGAGGGAGGGACGGACACGATTGACAGCAGCGAGCTGGCCGTTTCAGACGCGGATCATGCCGCTGCGCAATTGACCTACTCGATCGGTACCGGTCCCGCATACGGCCGCCTTGAATTGACGTCGGCGCCGGGTATGTCCGCGACATCGTTCACTCAAGCCGATATTGCATCGAATCGTCTGGTCTATGTGCACGACGGATCAGAAAGCACCGGCGACAGTTTTACCTTTACCGTGAGCGATGGATCGGGAGGCTTGTTGGGGGCCGCAACCGTGACCCTGACCATTACGCCGGTCAATGATGCGCCGACGATCATCAGCGCCGGCGGCGGGGCCACCGCCGCGATCAGCGTGGCAGAACACGTCAGCGCGGTCACGATTGTGAGCGGCAACGACGTTGATCTGCCTGCCCAATCGCTCTCCTACAGCGTGAGCGGCGGAATTGATCAGGCACTGTTTACGATCGATGCCGCAACCGGCGCCCTCAGTTTTACCGTCCCCCCCGACTTCAGCCTGCCGACCGATTCGAATAAAGATAACGTCTATGTTGTCCAGGTCCGAGTCACGGACGCGCAGGGGGCGAGTGCGACGCAGACACTTCACGTAACCGTGACGGACGTTGCCGAAAGCAGAGCGCCTATACCACTGCCACCCTCTCTCGTGCCAACCACCCCCCTGATTGCTCCCGCACCGATACCGGTCTCCGCACCGTTCACCCCGGTTGCGACAGGGCCCGTGGTCGAGCCGGTTGCGCCTAGTGCTCAGTCGACGGCCAGGGGGGGTGTCGTCCGGATGGCGCAAGAGACATCCCGGGAAACGACGTTCAGATCGGAGGAGCTGCGCCAGGCTGCAGTCCCGACTCACCGGGGAGAACGCGAGGGGAGAGCAGACGATCAGCCAGCACCGCCGCCGTTTACGTTATCCATAGATGCCACTCATGTGGATGCGCAGGAAGAGCGACTCTCGCCAGCCGTGCTGAGCGAACTTCTGTTTGCCAAGTTGGATGCGGTGATTGGGGAACTGGAAGATGCCGTAGCGGCTGACGTTGCTCAGCAAACACACATGACCAGAATCGCCGCTGCGGCCGGCGCGGCGCTCTCCGTGGGGTTTGTCGCCTGGGCGTTGCGGAGTACGGCTGTGCTCGTGAGTCTGTTTGCAACAATCCCGGCCTGGCGAACATTGGATCCCTTGCCGGTTCTTGCTTCACATCGTCAAGAACGGAGCGCGCGTAAGCGTGTGCAGGAAGATGTGGCACGAGAAGAAGAAAGCAAGTACCGGGGGCTGCAGGAACTCTTAGACCAAGAGGACGACAAGGTTCGCCGTTCGGCGGGATCCTAAGTGACTGTGATGCGACGTCTTTCACCACTCAGCCTCCTGAGCATCGGCCTCGTCAGTTTGACCATTAGCATTATGCTGGCGGGTGACTCGATTTTGGGATTGATTCCCAACGAGCAGCAGCAGCAGCTTCGGCAACGAAAGACGCTCAGTGAAACCCTGGCTGTGCAATATTCACTCTTAGCTCAACGGGGTGATGTGAAGACGATCGCATTGGCCTTAGACGCGCTGGTGGAGCGAAGCCCCGATGTCGAAGCTGCCGCGTTGATTACCATGGACGGCACCGTGATGGCTCACGCGGGGGCGAAGCATGTTGATTGGACTGGCGCCGAGCATGAAGCGTCGACCCCGACTCGCATCCATGTGCCGATCTATCAAGGTTCGTCTCCCTGGGGAGTATTGCACCTCTCGTTCCGGGTGGCGCCGAACACCTGGCGGTTGGGGCCGTGGGAAGGGTTGTCCGAGACATGGATACGATTCGTGCTCTTCGTCGCGATTGCGGCGTTTCCCGCCTACTGGTTCCTCATCAAGCGGGTCTTACGGCATCTGGACCCGTCAAAGGTCGTTCCTCCAAGGGTGAAGGCCGCGTTGGACACGTTGGCCGAGGGAGTCGTCATGCTTGATTTGGACGGAACCATCGTACTCTCAAATACGTCCTTTTCAAGGCGTGTCGGGTGTGAGACCGAACGGCTTGTCGGTCGGTTACTCTCGGGCTTGCCATGGGAAAACAGAGATGAGTCCACGCTGCCGTGGGTGCAGGTCCTCAAGTCGAAGGCCGCGGGAGCCGAAGATAAGATGAGCTGCGTCCTCCCGAACGGGGACGTCAAGCGATTTGTGGTCCATGCCGCGGCGATTCTCGGCGAACAGGGCGAGTTGCGAGGATGCATGACGTCCTTTAGCGATGTCACTGAACTGGAACAGGCCAACGATCAACTCCGACAGGCGATCGGGGAATTGGAATCGTCGAGAATGCAGGTGATGCGACAAAACGACGAATTGGAAGTGACGAATACGACCTTGCAACACGAAATACAGGAACGACAGAAAATTCAGGTGGAGCGCGAACTCTTGAGCAAGAAGCTCATGGAAACGTCCCGCCGGGTCGGAATGGCCGATGTGGCGTCGACGGTGCTCCACAATGTTGGGAATGTCTTGAACAGCATCAATGTCTCCGTCGAGGTCGTCGGGAAGACGCTCCGGCAATCGCCCGTTCATGATGTCGCCCTGCTTGCGGCACTATTACGGGAGCATCGCCACGACATGGCTGCCTTTCTCACCCAGGATCCCAAGGGACAGCAGATTCCGACGTATCTGTCGATGGTGGCGGAGGCGGTCGTCCAGAATTCGGCGGTGGTGGAGAAAGAGTTGAGCGCCTTGGGCAAACACATCGACCATATCCGTCAGGTTGTGACGCGTCAAGTGGATCTTGCGCGTCCTGGCGAGGTCGTCCTGGAGCCGGTGCTGTTCTCGGAGGTGTTCGATCAGGCGCTTGAGATCAATCGAGTGGCGTTGGAAATGGCCGGCATTGCGATCGTGCAAGAATATGCACAGCTGCCTCCAGGGCTAACGGATCAACATCAAGTCTTGCAGATCCTGGTCAATCTCGTGACCAACGCCAAGAACGCGATGATCGAGGCGGCGCCTGGTCTGCACCCGCACCGGTTGCTGCTGCGGCTGGGGGCGGCCGCCGATCGTCCCGGGTATGTTCGCTTCGAAGTCATCGATTCCGGCGTCGGCATTGCTCCCGCAAACCTCCCCCGCCTGTTTACGCAGGGGTTTACGACGCGCAAGGAAGGCCACGGAATCGGTCTCCATAGTGCGGCGCTGGCCGCGAAGAAGTTGGGCGGATCGTTGAACGCGTCCAGCTCCGGAGAAGGTCTTGGAGCCACGTTCACGTTGGATCTCCCTATTCAGGCATTGGCGGTGGCGGCATGACGCAAGCGGTGCGGTCTCATTCTCGTTGTGTCCGGTTCGGACCCGGAGGGACCCGGCATGTCACGGATGTGTGTGCGGTTTGCAGGCAGATACGACGTCGCCCGGCGGCGAACGGAGGTGCTCGGTGACAAGCAGCATGGAAGACATTCGCCCGAATCGGCGGATCATCGTGATCGACGATAACCCTGCGATCCACGACGATTTCCGAAAGATCCTCACTCCTCCTGCCATGAATGCGGATCTCCATCTGCTACGTTCGTCTCTGTTCGGCGCCACCGCCGCCGGCGGGCAGCCTGAACGCTTTGAAG
The DNA here is from genome assembly GCA_014055465.1 of Nitrospira sp. CR1.1. NCBI lineage: Bacteria > Pseudomonadati > Nitrospirota > Nitrospiria > Nitrospirales > Nitrospiraceae > Nitrospira > Nitrospira sp. CR1.1. The sequence goes on along the minus strand of WIAF01000003.1, from coordinate 79,350 downwards.
TCGATTTCGCGCAACAGGGCCGGCAAGGGTACGACCAGATCCTCCGTGCACGGAGCGAGGGGAACCCCTATGCGCTGGCGGTCGTTGATATGCGCATGCCGCCGGGTTGGGACGGCCTGGAGACGATCGAGCATATTTGGTCCGCCGATCCGGAAATCCAGGTCGTGATCTGCACGGCCTTTGCAGATCATCCGTGGGAAGACATCGCCGATCGACTGGGCAAGACCGATCGACTGCTGATTCTCCGCAAGCCGTTCGATCCGGTAGAAGTCGAGCAGTTGGCGACGTCACTCACCCGGAAGTGGGAACTTGCGCGGCGCGTCCGCCTCCAGGTGGATGACCTCTCCGCATTGGTTGACGATCGCACCAGGGCGCTGCAGGAGGCGAACGCCCGGTTGGAGCGTGACGTGGCCGTGCGGACGGCCGAGTTGTCGGAGCGGAACGCGCAGCTCGAGCGGCTTGTCGAAGAGCTGAAGTGTGCGAAAGAAGCCGCGGACAGTGCGAATCGTGCAAAATCTCAGTTTCTGGCGCGTATGAGTCATGAAATTCGTACGCCGATGAACGGGATTCTCGGCATGACGGAATTGTTGCTCACGACCGCGCTGACGAATCAGCAGCACCACTTTGCGGACACCATCATGCAGTCCGGCCGCTCGCTGCTGTCGGTCATCAACGACATTCTTGATTTTTCACGTATTGAAGCCGGCAAGTTCGAGTTACTCCCGGACGATTTTAACCTGCAGGTTGTGGTGCAGAATATTGTCACACTGCTCAAGGAATCCGCGACCCGCAAGCACATCGGCTTGCGGTGTGTGATGCAGGATGATCTTCCAACCATCGTGTATGGTGATGCCGGTCGACTGCGACAGATGCTCATTAACTTGGTCGGCAATGCCATTAAGTTTACCGAACGGGGAGAGGTGATCATTCGCGTTTGGCCCGCCAGGCCGCAGTCCAACGGGACAGATGTGCTGTTCGAGGTGATCGATACCGGGATCGGGATCGCTCAGGATGCGCAAACGCGCATTTTTGACCCGTTCGATCAAGCGGATGCCTCCATGACGCGGCGTTTCGGCGGCACTGGGTTAGGTTTGGCCATCGTCAGCGAACTCGCCAAAATGATGGGGGGGCGCGTGTGGGTTCAGAGCGAACTCGGGAAAGGCTCCACATTTGGGTTTTCCATCCGGTTTGCCGATGGCGGGAAGCAGCGTGAGGCTGACGCCTCTGCCGGGAAGGGCGTTGTGATCACGAGTCTGCCCGCATCCCGGGAAGTGGGCGCCGCTTCCCCGCTGAATATTCTGTTGGCCGAAGATGATCCGGTCAATCGAGAGGTCATTCTTGGGATGTTGGAGTTTTGTGGATATCGAGCGGACGTGGCGGAGAACGGACGGGAAGCCCTCGACATGCTGGCGGCCATGGCCTATGACATCGTGTTGATGGATTGTCAGATGCCGGAGCTGGACGGGTATGCCACCACTGCTGAGATACGCCGCCGGGGCGTTGCCTGGACCAATGGACGAGGCCCCACGATCATCGCACTGACGGCCCATGCCACCCAGGGGGACCGAGAAACGTGTCTTGCGGCCGGAATGGATGATTACCTCTCAAAACCAGTGCGCATGGAGGACCTGTCCACCATGCTCCTGGCCTGGTCAGGGAAAATCAGGAACCAGGCGGCATGAGAGCCCGATCCATCCTCAGACCCAAGCCCAGGCTTTAGAAACAATGGGCTGGAACCGATACAGGTAACCGAGGGCTTTGCAACGGTCGGACGCACATCGCGTCGCAAGGAGGATCGTCCAACATGGCATCGGCGCAAGAACTTGTTCAGTCCTGCTCAAACGTCTTTACCCTGCCGGAGATATATTTTCGCGTCCGCGATGTCGTCGATAACCCTGACTCCACCATGGATGATCTGGCGCGGGTGCTGAAAATGGATCCGGGAATCTCCGCCCGCATGCTCAAGATCGTCAACAGCCCCCTCTATGGATTTCCCAAGCAGGTCGATACGGTGACGCGCGCGGTGAATCTGCTCGGCATGCAAGCCGTTCGCGATCTCGTCACGGCGACGACGGTCGGTCGAAGTTTCAGCGGCATGACCGTACAGATCATGGATGTGCCCGCGTATTGGCGGAAAAGCGTGCTCTGCGCGTTGATGGCGGGCAAGATCGCGAAGGCCTGCGGCATCGAAGACAGCGAGCGGTTTTTCATCGAAGGTCTCCTCCGCGACATCGGGCACCTGGTGCTCTACCAGACGATTCCCGAGCGCGCGCAGTCGGCTTTGATTGAAGCCGGCAATCTGGGGGAACCGTTGGCAGAAGTCGAGCAGTCGAATTTCGGCTGCGATTTCACGGAAGTCGGCGCAGAACTCATTCATTCCTGGGGTATGCCCGTTCAAATCGAGCAGGCGATCCGCCATCAATTGTGCCCGGAGGAGGCCGGCGATTTCTCGCTCCACGCCTCGATGGTGCACCTTGCGGGTGTGGTGGCTGATCACGCTGAGTTGTCTCCCGCACGTGCTCCCAAAGATCTGCCCTTTCACGCGACGGCCTTGCAGGCGACACGATTTAATGCCGACGCCCGGCCGATGTTGCTGCAGGAGGCGATGGACCAATTACAGGACACGGTGAAACTGTTCAGCCCTGTCGCGATGGCGGCCTGACTTCACCCTCACCGCCGGACGATCCGCCGGCGACGCCGTCCCTTCGGGACACGTTGCCGGCGATATTCCACGCCACTCAATTTCTCCTGCCTCGTTTCGATCAAGACATCGCGCCAGTGCTCGCCCGCACAGCCATGGGGCCACATCTGTCTCCACCTAGGAGCCGGATACGTTCGCGAACCCGTCGCTTGACCAGCGCCGTCAAGACGCGTACACCAACACCCTAACCAGTGGCGCAGGACCCAATGCAGGTTGGTGATCGGCCTGCTCGCGTTCGGAAGGAGCATCCCTATGCCGGCGACTCCGCATAGTGAAACGCATTTCACGGCCACGGCGACGGTGCGCGATATCGTCATCGGCATGGCCGACGGGTTGACCGTTCCTTTTGCCCTGGCTGCCGGGTTGTCCGGTGCGGTGGCCTCTTCCGCTCTGGTCGTTACGGCGGGGTTGGCGGAAATTGCCGCCGGCTCGATTGCGATGGGGCTAGGCGGCTACCTTGCGGCCAAGACCGACCTTGAGCATTATGTTGCGGAGCGTACGCGGGAATTGCGGGAGACCGAGCATATTCCAGAAAAGGAGGCCGAAGAGGTGGCCGAGATTTTTCGCGGCTACGGATTGCGCGATGAACACATCGCTCCGCTGATCGAGTCCCTTCAAGCGAATCCCGGCCGGTGGGTCGACTTCATGATGCGGTTTGAGCTGGGATTGGAAGAGCCGGATCCGTCGCGCGCCCGGTTGAGCGCCTGGACGATCGCGCTCTCCTATGTGATCGGGGGACTGATTCCCTTGCTGCCTTACATGGTGTTTCACGATATCGTGACGGCGCTGTGGTGCTCGGTGGCAGTGACTCCCGTGGCGTTGTTCGCCTTCGGTTACGTGAAAAGCGGATTGACCGGAGTGCCGCCCTGGCGCGGCGGGATCCAAACGGTGCTGGTCGGCGGGCTTGCTGCAGCCGCGGCGTTCGGGATCGCCCGGCTGCTGGGCTGAGAAAGAGGCGCGTTTACTTTCCTTCACCCGCCTCGTTAGACTGCCCGCATGACGTTCGACCAACCGTCTTCCGGCCTGCCTGCCGAGCCGACTTCGACTGATCCGATCGACCGCGTGATCGCCTATCATATTCGAACGAAACACCATTTTAATCGATACGCGCGATCGCTGGGTTTTCTGGATTGGGCGAATCAGCCCAATCCGTTCCGGCGGTTCGAAGGGGCGCCGCTGATCCGGTTGCCCTTGCTGAATCCGGACGACGAACCCCGGTCGCCGGCCTATGACGCCATGTATCAGCCCGGCGCAGTGGCCTCGCAGCCATTGACGATCCGGACCATCTCCAGATTTTTCGAACTGGCGCTCGGACTCTCGGCCTGGAAGCGAGCAGGGGAGTCGGAATGGGCGTTACGCAACAATCCTTCGTCGGGCAATCTCCATCCGACGGAAGGGTATGTGCTGGTCCCGCCGGTCGAGGGCCTGGAGCCGGCCCCGGGCCTTTATCACTACGCGGCGAAAGAACATGGCCTGGAGTTGCGCGCAGACTTTCCTCCCGCACAAATCACACAGTTGCTCGCGCCGTTTCCGCCCGGTGCATTTCTCTTTGGTCTCAGCTCCGTCCATTGGCGGGAGGCCTGGAAGTATGGAGAGCGGGCCTTTCGTTATTGCAACCACGATGTCGGCCACGCCCTTGGTTCCGCGCGTCTGGCCGCCGCGACGCTTGGTTGGACGATGGTGTTGCTGGATGGGGCGGATCAAAACCAGGTCGCGCTGGTTTTGGGCACGCATCGCCAGGCGGATTTTGGCGAGGCCGAGCCAGAGCATCCCGATTGCCTGGCGGTAATCTGGCCCCATGAAAGTGTGAAGCGCGATGCTCACGACCTGCCGTTGTGTTTGGACCAGGCGGTGCTGAAACATCTGGCGGCGGGACCATGGCATGGCCGAGCCAATCCATTGAGCCGCGAACACGGCGTGCATTGGGAAGCGATCGACGAGGCGGCTGACGCGTCATGGAAGACCAGTGAAGAGATCCAGGCCATTCCTCTTACCATGGCGCCTCAGATCCGTTCCGAAGCGCATCACGTTTCACAAGCCACGAGCGACGCCGCGACCATTATCAGGCAACGCCGCAGCGCCGTGTCGTTCGATGGCCGCACCTCTATTTCAGCCGCCACGTTCTTCCAAATCCTGCACCGGGTGATGCCTCGCGTGGAGCGACCGCAATTGCAGCGGCCCATACCGTGGGATGTCTTGCCTTGGGACCCCGCGATCCATCTGCTGTTGTTCGTGCACCGGGTGGAAGACCTGACGCCTGGCCTCTACGTGCTGGCTCGTGATACGAAGAAACTGCCGCTTTTGCAGCGGGCGATGCATGCTGAATTGGAGTGGACCCCTGTGCCTGGATCACCAGACGATCTTCCCTTGTACTGGCTGCTGCAAGGGAATGCGCAGCGTTTGGCCGCCCAGGTCAGTTGCCATCAGGGCATTGCCGGCGACAGCGCATTTTCACTCGGCATGCTGGCCGAGTTCGAAGGGCGCTTGCGGCAGGGCGGGTCTTGGTGGTATCCACGCCTGTTCTGGGAGGCAGGCCTGGTCGGGCAGGTATTGTATCTGGAGGCTGAAGCCGCCGGGGTGCGAGGGACAGGCATCGGCTGTTTTTTCGATGATCCGGTGCATGAGGTCGTCGGGATCAAAGACCTGACGCTGCAATCGCTCTATCACTTTACGATCGGCGGGCCGGTAGACGACGATCGGCTGTTGACCTTGCCTGCCTATTACCACCTCCAGCGTGGGTGACTGCATAGGACTGTGTCTGCACGAGAGACGAACGACGAGAGACGAGGGACGAGCGCATTATGTTCAAGATCAAGAAGAAGATTGAAAAGCCGAAGCCGCCGATTCTGTACAACGTGATCGAGGATTACTCGGAATTCGATGCGCCGGGAAATGTGACGGCCTGTGCCATGACCTTGCCGGAAGATGTGCCGGCGCATGCGAAAATCCTGTCAGAAAGTTATGATGTGCCGCTGGACCGGATGATTCAGCTGCTGACGGACGGGGGCGTCTACGTCTATCCGCAGATAGGAGGCCTGCTCACGCGCGGGCTTTTTGCCTGCCGGGTGGATGCCACCGGCGTCTCACCCAAGCAGACCTGGGTGCTCGATCTCATGCAATTCGCGGAAGCGGAGCAATGGGCCAGGGCGCGCGGCGTCTCCTTGGTGGTGGCGGCGGCGGAAGTGTTCTATCGCACGCTTCCCGAGGAGCTCAAGACCAAACTCGCGCAGAAAAATCTTGGCCTCGATTACCGCACGCTCGACCGCGCCGTGGCCAAGGGCGGAGACATCAAGTTCATTGACTTCCGGAAAGACTGGTCTCCCCATTTCAAACGGCTGTGTATCATGCCCGATGGGCGCCTGGTGGAAACCGGCGGATTGGAGGAGTTCGCCCAACTGCACCAAATTACGGTGCCGCAGGCGAAGAAACTCGTCGAAGAAGGAGGCACGATGGATGTGGCGGGCGGTGAAGTCCTGGCCTGCCAGATTGTGAACGGCCAGCCGGCCGTGGCCCGCTTCAGCGCGAAGAACTACGCCAAGGCCAAGGAGCTGGTGGCAACCAAAGGCCTGCACATCCTGGATGCGCTTAGTGAGGTCGCCTACAACGATTCCGTGATGATGCGAACCCTGCAGCGCAAAGACCTGGGCGGCCGGATGTAGACGTGACCGCGGCAGCCGACGGACCGGGCTGCGGTTCGTTCAGCACATGCCATGCACCGGAGGTCTGTATCATGAGGCAAATCCGTTGTCTCTGTGCCCTGAGTCTCTTGCTTGCCGGCTGCGCCGCGCATAAGCCGATCCTGTATCCCAACGAACACTATCAACAGGTCGGCGCCGATGCGGCGCAGGCCGATATTCAGGATTGCATGGCCATGGCCAAGGAGGCCGGGGCTTCTTCCAGCGACGGGAGGACGGCTCAGGTGGCGACCGGCACAGTAGCCGGCGGGGCTGTCGGTTCTGCTGCCGGCGCGGTGGGCGGGGCGATTCTTGGACATCCGGGACGCGGCGCGATGGTCGGCGCAGCCAGTGGCGCAACAGCGGGATTTCTGCGCGGGCTGTTTAAAAGATCCCCGCCCAGCGCGGCATTTACAAACTATGTGGATCGGTGTCTGCGTGACCGGGGATATGATCCGACGGGTTGGCAATAATCTTACGCGGCCGGTTCCACCACTCCTGCCATACTTCTTCTGACGTGGGCTTCTCCCGCTTTCATCCCGATGTACGCACCCAGAACATTGTCCACCAGGTCGAGGAGCGACGTGCTGCGGTTGTGACAATAGACCTGGTAGAACTCGATACTGAAGGACAGGGCGAAGGCCATCAGCATCAGGTGGCGGGGAGAGATAGGTGTGTTGTGCAGTCCGCGTAGGGCGTAGAGCAGGCCGAAGGGCAGGAACAGCAGGATGTTGGCGATGGCATCGATGCCGAGATCCAGCAGGATCGCAGGGGAGCTCAGTTGGTCCGGCGTCGGCACCCACCGAATATATTGCCAATGCGCATGGCCGACGAAGTTATGCAGGGGAAGGATACCGACGAGCAGGATGAAGATGCCCCAGGCATACCAGAGACGTGTGATGCGGGACAAGGTTACCAGCACGAGAGCCTGACTGTGAGGGGCTGCTGCACGGCCGATTCTGGCAGAATCGGCGACAGGGTTTCCAGTATTTTTTCCCGCTGAGAAATTCCGGAGGATGAAGCGGCGGGGAGAACGGTTATTTTTGCGCCAGTTCCGCCTCCACGGCGTTCAGCATTTCTTTCAGATCGAAGGGCTTTTCAAAGGTCCGGTGAGCGCCGAAGAGCCGGGCGATATCCAGAAAATTCCGATCCCCCTGGGCGCCGGTCATCGCGATAATCTTGGTGTCCATGTATTCGCGGGTCAACTGCAGCGTGGCTTCCAATCCATCCACCTCAGGCATCAGCAGGTCCATGATGAGCAGATCGGCTTTATGCTTCTGATAGAGGTCCAACGCTTCGCGTCCATCCTTCGCTTCGACAACCTTATGTCCTGATCGTTCCAGGACCTCGCGCAGCAGGCCGCGGATGGAAGGTTCGTCGTCGATCACCATGATGGTCGCCATAACTACTCCTCGGGAAGATGGGCCGGTTGTGAATTGGTTGAGCGGCTGCGCTGGCTCGCGTCCAGACACCTCGACTCGTAGAAGAAGCTTACCGCCGGGACGAAGGTCTGTCCAGGAAAGAGTCGGAACCGGCGTCGCGTTGCGGTTGGCACAAGGCTGATTTGCCGTGATGCCACAAGGAGTTATACCCTGACATGGGCATCGTCTGCCCGGGCCGCCGCCGGAAGCGGTCGGCCGCCAACCTGCGGAACCAGGCGTGAATACAGCGCCGGAATAACCAGCAGGGTCAGGGCCGTCGACGTCAACAGTCCCCCGATGACCACCGTAGCCAGCGGCCGTTGGACCTCCGCTCCCATACTGGTCGCTAAAGCCATGGGAAGAAAGCCCAGACTCGCGACCAGGGCCGTCATCAAGACTGGCCTCAGGCGATCCATGGCACCTTGGAGGACCGCCTCCTCCGTGGAACATCCCTCCGCCTCCAGTTGCCGGATATGGCTGACCAAGACGACGGCGTTGAGGACGGCAATGCCGAACAGGGCGATAAACCCGATAATGGCCGAAATGCTCAGGGGCAACCCCCTCAGCCACAATGCCAGAATTCCGCCTGACAGGGCGAGCGGCACATTGAGAAAAATGAGCAGGGCCGGCCGCAGCGTGCCGAAAATCACGGATAACATTCCCAGGATCAGCATGAGCGTGACCGGCACGACCATGGCCAGCCGTTTCCCTGCTTCTTGAAGATGTTCGTATTGCCCGCCCCAGATGAGCTCATACCCTGGAGGTAGCGTGACCGCCTGGGCCACGGCGCGCTGCGCGTCGGCTACGAATCCGCCGAGATCACGTCCGCGTATATTGGTCTCGACCACGATCCGCCGCTGCACGTGTTCGCGACTGACCTGTGCGGGACCCGAATCGACAAGGATGTTGGTCACACGCGAGAGCGGCACGAGTTCTCCGTGCATAGTCGGGATCAAGAGGCTGCCCAAGGAGCCAGGATCGCGGGAGACACGTTCCGCCAGCCGCACGACCAATTCGAACCGCCGGGAACCTTGCACGACGGTGCCCACGACCGTGCCGACCCTCGTCGATTGGATCAGGGTGAGCACTTCTTCAGCGGTTAACCCGTATCGGGCGATCTCCGCCCGGTCGACGATGACGCGCAGCAACGGGAGTCCGGCAACCTGCTCGACCTTGACGTCGGCGGCGCCGGGCACGTTCTGCAGGGCTCGCGCCGCTCGTTCAGCCTGTTGCTTCAGGATGTCGAGGTCGGGGCCGAAAATTTTGACCGCTAGGTCTGAGCGCACTCCCGCAATCAATTCATTGAAGCGCATTTCGATGGGTTGCGTGAATCCAAGGCCGACCCCCGGCACCTGTTCGACGATCCGCTGTTTCATTTTGTCGATCAGTTCGTTGCGGCTGTGCGCCGTGACCCAGTCGCTCTGGGGCGTCAGGATGACGAAGACATCCGACATTTCGACGCCCATGACATCCGTGGCTACTTCCGGGCTGCCGGTGCGCGTGACGACGCGCGTGACTTCGGGAAAACGCCGCAGGACCCGTTCGATATCCAACGCGGTGGCGACCGATTCGCTCAATGAGATGCTTGGCAAACGCCACACCTGCACCGCGAGGTCACCCTCCTCCAAGCGCGGGACGAATTCGATTCCCAACCTGCTTCCCGCCATCAGGCTGACAGCAAACAGACCGATTGCTAGGGATACCGGCCAGACAGGGCGGGCCACAGCCCGCTGCAGCCAGGGCGCATAGACCCGTTTCAGGCCGCGAATGACGGCGGTCGTCTCTTCGGACGGCCTTGTCCGTAAAAACCAAAAGGACAGCAATGGCGTGGCCGTCAGGGCGAGGAGAAGGGACCCGGTCAAGGCCATGATAACCGTCACTGCCATCGGGCGGAACATCTTGCCTTCGATACCGGAGAGCGCCAGGATCGGGACATACACCAGAATGATGATCGTCACCGCGAGCGTCATAGGGCGCAGGACTTCCTGACCGGCGGCCAAGACTTCGGTCAACCGTGCCTCTTTGGTCGGTGTCGGCTTCTCGGCCAATCGCCGGAGGATGTTGTCGATCATCACGACGGACCCGTCGACCAGGAGTCCGAAGTCGATCGCGCCGAGGCTCATGAGATTGCCGGAGAGTCCGGCCTGCATCATGCCGATAAAAGCGATCAGCATGGCGAGGGGAATGGCGGAAGCGACGATGAGCCCTGCGCGCAGGTCGCCGAGGAAGAGAAACAGGACGGCGATGACGAGTAGTCCGCCTTCCAGCAGGTTGTTCCGGACGGTCTGCATGACTTTCGAGACGAAGATCGTGCGATCGTAGTAGGGCTCGATGGTGACGCCGGCTGGGAGAGTGGCCTGAATGTCCTGCACCCGTGCCTTGACGCGCGTGACCACCTCCTGGGCGTTTTCCCCGGCGAGCATCTGCACCATGCCGATTACGGTTTCGCCGTCACCCATGGCCGTCGCGGCTCCGATTCTGAGCGCCGATCCCTCCATCACCTCGGCGAGATCGGCGATGTAAATAGGCACGCCGCCAGACCCATGGGCCACCACGATTTGCGCCAGATCGCTGACCCTGGTGGCGAGCGCCTCGCCGCGGATCAACAACTGTTCGCGTTGATGTTCGATATAACCGCCGCCGGCGATGGCGTTGTTGCGTTGCAAGGCGTCGAACACCTGTTTCATCGACAATTTGAACGATAACAATTTCGACGGATCGACGATGACGTGGAACTGCTGCGGCTCGCCCCCCCAGATGTTGACCTCGACCACGCCGGGCACGGCGCGCAACTTCATGCCGATGTCCCATTGGAGAAGCGTTCTCAGGGCCATCGGGCTATAGCCCTCGCCTTTGACCGTGAATTGATACACCTCGCCCAGCCCGGTCGTGAGCGGCCCCATCACTGGGCGGCCATATTCCGCGGGAATGCGTTCCATCGCCTGAGCCAACCGTTCAGCGACAAATTGCCTGGCTCGATAGATGTCGGTGTGATCGTCGAAGATCGCCGTGACGGCGGACAGACCATACCGCGAGATGGATCGTAACTCGCGCAGGGCCGGCAAGCCATTCAACGAGGCTTCAATCGGAAACGTCACGAATTGTTCCACCTCGACCGGACCTAGGGCTGGGGCGCGGGTGAGAATTTGCACTTGCACCGGTGTCAGATCGGGGACCGCATCGATCGTAAGGTGTGCGAACGACCAGAGGCCGGAGGCAATGACAACTACGATCGCCACGACGGTAAAAAACCGATAGCGGAGCGAAAATGTCAGCAGATGATGCATGCGTCCCTCATTCGCCCGATCCGATGTGTTCCTTCAGCAGCACATTTTTCAGATCGAACACGCCCTCGCTGACGATTCGATCGCCTTCCTTCACGCCTCGATGGATTGCTATCCAGCCGCCTCCTTCACGGCCTGCGTCGATTGGCACGAAGGTATAGCCGTCCGGGGTTTCAAGGAACAGTCCGCGGGTTTTCTCAATGGTCGTGATGGCGGTAAGGGGTACGGTGACCACCGGCGGCCCCGACCAGCCGAGCGCCACCTCGACGTATTCCCGTGGTTTCAACTGTCCCTTGGCGTTGGCGACCTCAAACCGGACGCGAATGGTACGGGTCGTCTCATCCGCAACGGGTGAGAGGTAGGTGAGCGGCGCCACGATCGCGTCACCGCCCTTCGGTGTAATCGTGCCGGAATCCCCTTCCTTGAATTTACGAGCCTGCTCGATCGGCAGGTTGGCAAACACCCACACGCGGCTGGTATCGACGATCTCAAACAATTCATCACCGGGACCGACTCCTTGTCCGCGCACGGCATTCTGAATGACGACGGTGCCCGCGATCGGCGCGGTGAGCGTGTAGAGGTGGCTTTTCTCGTGCGGTCCTTGTTTCAGATCGTCCGTCGAAATCCCCATGTTGGACAGTCGTTCGCGGATGTGCTGGTAACGCGCCTGTGTTTCGAGATAGAGGCCTTTATCCTCGATCAGTTTACGTTCCGTGACGATATCGTCCGCGCGCAGTTTTTCCGTCCGGCGGAAGCTGTTCTCGGCCACATCGGCTTGCGCTTTCCCAACGAGATATTCTTCGATCAACTGATCGAGCTGCAGGCTGCCGATGGCCACCAGCGCTTGGCCCTTCTTGACTCGATCTCCCAGCTGCGCATGGATGCGTTCAACTTGTCCGCCGATGCGAGACGTGATCTTCGCCACCTGCTTGAGGTCGAGCGCTACTTCACCGGGGGCGGTGATCAGTTCGGGCACGGCGCGGAGCGCGGCCGGTTCAGTACGAAGACGGGCCTGCACTGCCGGCGGCGGATGAATGGCTTTGGTGCTGCCGGCCGCCGCCGGTGCTTCAGTGGCCGGAGCAGGTTTCGATGGCTGCGTTCCCTGGTCGCCGCAACCTGAAAGCAGGCCCACTAGTATGGTCAGCAGGCCGATCGTCGTCGGTCGTCGAGTCATCGCTGCGCTCCAATCATCCGTTGAATATGGCCGGCGTTCACAATGAGGTTCCCAACGCGCGTTCGAGCCGGGCCAGCGCAATGGAGAGGTCGGCCCGCACCTGGGCATATTCGAGCTGCGTCTGCCGATACACCCGTTGCGCATCGAGGACGTCCAGGAGACTGGCTGCGCCATGGCGGAAACTGGTGCGCGCCACCGTCAGCGTCTGCTCGGCCTGTTTCAGCAAACCAGCCTCGAAGACCTGCAGTTGCTCCTGCGCCGTACGCACTTCCTGCGCATGCTGGGTGATGGCCTGCTCCAATTCCTGCTGCGCCCGCAGCCGCTCCGCGTCGGCGCGATGTTTGGCGCCCAATGCGGATTGGATTTCGCCTTGCCGCCGGTACCACAACGGCAGGGGCACGGCAAGTCCGGCTGTGAGAGATTCATCGCCCGCCTCGCGATGGTAGCTGCCGATCACGCTCACATTGGGCACACGGGCCTCGCGTTCAAAGCGCAGCGTATGATCGGCCTGTTCTGCCAGTTTGCTCAAACGTCGAACGGCCGGGTGTTGCTCCAAGGCCTGCGCCGCGAACTCGTCGGCATTGAGCCCCTGCTTCGGTGTGTGAAAATCGCCTTGAATGGAAAAGTCCTTGCCGAGCGAGCCGGCAGTGAGGGTATTCAGCCGGGCTTTGGCCACTAGCAACGCGTTGTTGGCCCGGGCCACCTCCTTCTTGGCCTTCTGCACCTCCACCCCGGCTTTTAAACTATCGAAGGACGTCGCTTCGCCGGCTGACACGCGCGCCTGCACCGTTCGCAAGACCTCTTCGACATTGGTGACATTCTGGGCAGCCAGTTCGACATCGCGCTGACCGAACAGAAGGTGATAGAAGGCGATTTTGACATCGGCGAGTAACGACAGGCGCGCGTCATCCAGAGCGGCATTCGCCCCGGCCACCCCGGCATCCGCTGCCTCCTGACGGGCCCGACGCTTGCCCGTCCATTCGAGCGGTTGTTCCACGGTAAACGTCCGTTCGGTCACATGGGTACCGGTACTCGGGTCTCGAATCGCACCGCGCCCGGCAATGCCGGTGATGGAAGGATTGGGGTACGCACCGGCCGCAATCTGTTGCCCCTGGCTTTGTTTGACGTACCCTTCGGCACCGGCCAGGGTGGGATTGTGCTGGACGGCCAGTGTCAGAATATCCGTCAAGGAATAGGCGGCATGGCGTGGCGCTTCAGCCCAGGCCAAGTAGCGGTCCGCGAAGGGGATGGTGGCTAGACTCATACAGACAATGAACATGACGGGACGAGCAATCATCGGGACCTCCTCTGTTCGCGATCGGGCCATACCGGCCAAGAGGAACGGCCTGCGCGGTGTGCGAGTACGAACAGGATATGGGTGTCACAAGGGGCGGAAGTTAGCCGAAGAGTGGAGCGGGCGGCGCGCGCGCAGGAACGTCAGCAGCGAGAAGGGGAAAGGCCACAGGCGAATCGCCCTGTTCCATCGCCGGGTCACGGCGCTCAGGCAGTGGCAGGTAGTGTTGGGCGACGAACAACAGATGTGTGAGCAGGGGCTTCACGAGCTTGCGGTCGGTGGCATCGTTCAACAGCGAGAAGCTGAGTTCGGGATCAGCGTGCCAGGCATGCGGGGCTTCCGCCGAGAGGGACGGCCCCGATTCTGTGTCCCGTACATGGTGATGGGCATCGCGATGGTCCCCGAATTCACCCTCAAGGTCAGCGGAAAAGACCGTGTGGACGGCGGCCGCGTGGACGTGCCCGGCTTCGCCATGATGGGGATCTGTCTCGGGATGGATATGGAAGAGCGGCAAGGCTAAGAGCCACAGGACTGCCCATGCGCGAAGCATGTGGTCGAGTCGGAGGAGCCTACTATGAATGGAGCGTGCGGACATAGCTTCCTACGTAGACGCTATCACAGGGAGCCAAACACATCAAGAAAGCGGCTGGAAGGGACGGTAGGGCAGGCAAGTGTGGTCCCCCGTGAGATCTTGTCCCGGCTTGATCGATAGACACGATCGGGATAGCGTGCTCGGTGAAAGCACGGTATTGGCGTCAGTATTGTGGCGTTGCGCCGACAGCGCTATGTCCGGACTGTGCAGGTGCGCCACCAGGCCCCGTCGATAATCCCGAATCGTCTCAGCCAACAGGTTGCCGTGTTGGCCAAGAATCGGGTGTGGGAGGGTGATCTGACGTTCGTGCCCACGCGGACCGACTGGCTGACCGTGGCCGCGCTCCTGGATCTCTATTCACGTCGCGTGGCGGGTGGGCGATGAGTGTCCGCCAAACATTGTCGGTCGTGGTGGAAGCCCGGTGGATGGTTTGGCAGCGACGCCGTCCCGCCACGGGGTTGGTGCACCCTAGCGATCAAGGCAATCGGTATCGAGCGAGTCATTACCAGCCGTTCTTAGACCGGCGGGGAGTTGTCCCGAGCATGAGTCGGAAGGGCAACTGTACGACAATGCGCCAGTGGAGCGCTGCTTCAGTTCGTGGAAAAACAAGTTGGTGCCGCATCGGCAGTTTCAGAATCAGGCCGAGGCCCAGGTCGCCATCGCGGAGCACCGCGAACGATTGTATCGCCGTGAGCGGTGACCTCAAGCGCTAGGCGATCGAAGCCCAGAAGAGTTCGAGCAACAGGAGAGTGGTGACCAATTCACCTGTCTGCTATTCTAGGGACACCACAGACTGGCCCTAATAATATACGCATAATCCAAGAGGGAGACATGTCATGAAAATCGATGTGCACGCGCATTACTGGACCAACGAGTATCTCAACCTGGTTGCCGGTCTCGGAAAGACGGATACCGATACCCAGCGAGGCATGGGCGCGGGCGACGGAGACGAACTTGCCGCCCGGTTCAAATTGATGGATCGTGCCGGAGTCGACATGCAGATTCTCTCGGCGTGCCCGCAAATGCCGTACAGTACAGACCGGGATGCGGCGGTTCGCGTTGCGCGGTTCGTGAACGATCAATACGCTGCCCTGGTGATGGCTCATCCCGGTCGCTTTCGGGCGTTCGTCGCAACGCCGATGCCCGATGTCGAGGCGTCGATTGCCGAAATCGCCAGGGGGCTCGACGAGCTTGGCATGGTTGGGGTCTGTGTCAACACGACCATCTTGAACAAACCGCTTATCGATGATGCCTTCATGCCAATCTTTGAGGCACTCGACCGGCGTGGCGCCATTCTTTACATACATCCGGCAGGGAATAGTTGCTGCACCCCTCTGATCGCCGACCATCACCTGACGTGGCAGGTTGGAGCGCCGATGGAAGACACCATTTCGATCATGCAGTTGATCAGCAAGGGGATACCTTCCCGGTATCCGAACATCCGCATCATCAATTCCCACCTTGGCGGGGCCATGCCGATGCTGATGCAGCGTGCCGACAATCAGTATGGCTGGGAATCGCCAGACACACCCGAGAAACCAAGTCTGGCCGCTAAACGAATGTGGTACGACACCGTGGGTCACGGCCACGTTCCGGCCCTGCGCGCCGCGATCGAGACATTCGGCGCTGATCGCCTGGTGCTGGGCACAGACTTTCCTTACGAGGGCGGCGACATTTTCGTTCGGGCGATCGATTATATTTCCGATCCCAGTATCAATCGGAACGATGCAGCATTAATCCTTGAGAGGAATGCCGAGAGACTGTTCGGACTGGGTACATGATCATTCGGAACGGCGGGGAACCGGCCTGCATATTCCTTTGTGCGTCATTCACGTGTCCGTTATTCCGGGGCCGCCTCAACCTGACCCCCATTGATCGGTTTAAGTGAGGGAGTGTTTGATTGAGAGACCTGCCCGTTTGTTTCCTTTTAAGTCAGTGCGTATATCCGTGAGGGCAGAGGCCATGGAGCATAGTTGGTCGGGAAGGAGATGTCTCGGCGTGCTTGTATTACAGTTTTTTCTGAACGCCAGCTGTGATGGTCAATCAGTGGAATATGAAAAACTGATTACGGCGTGTGAGAAGGTTCAGATAGGAGACAGCGAACAGGCCGTGAGGGAAATGATGGGCAAGCCAATGAAATGTTAGGGAGGTAGATGTTACTAAGATGGATTTTGCTAAAAGCGGTGAGCCTTCTGGTCGCCGTAAACTCTTGAACTATCCGGCTCCGACAATCGTGCCGAGCACACCTCAGATCTCCATAGATGAAAGCGGACATGTCGATGAAATAACCTGCTATGAGTCACACCGCTTGCGAAAAGGGCAGGCAAATCTCCATCAAGATATCGAACCCTCAAACAAGTGAAGCAGATCGCCCGCGATCAGAATGGCAAAGTGCTGACCGTTACCGACGCAAGAATCAGGTGACCACGTTCACCTTCACTCCCGGGCCTCCTGCTGCCACTAAGACGGATCACCCTCTTCGCTTCTATCGATCGGTGCCGCCACCACGGCATCTTTTCATCCAACGCTCGCTGCGGAGATACGCTTGTGGAAAGATCCATGAGCGGTCTGTAGCGGTCTTCTCACTCAATGAAGAGATGTGAGTGAGGCTGGGGGTGGACAGCCATGATGATGTAATTTGATTACAAGACCTAACCCCCATTGAACGGACGCAAGCCGCCCGGCCAACCCTGAAGGAGCTGTTCCAGCGACGAGGGGACGAGGCGCGCCGGATCGCGGTGGCCTATCGGCAGTATGGGTATCGCTTGCGGGAGATTGCGGAGCACCTGGGCGTCCATGAGGTGACGGTGAGTCGACGTCTCAAGCGCGCAGAACAGGGGCGTGTCTGAATGACAGACCTGACCCCATCAGAGCTTATAGAATCGTTTGGATCGCTTGCAGGTGGTGCCAATTTTACGTGTCAGTACAACTACAACGGCAAGCCGCTGACCGTCATCGACGCTAAGAATTATGTGACTACCTTCACCCACTTCCGGGCCTCCTGCTGCCACTAAGAATTTGCTTCACCAGATCACCCTGTTCACTTCCATCGATCGGTACCCCACCACGACATCTTTTCATCCAAAACTTGCTGCGGAAATACGCTCATGGAAAGATCCAAGAGCGGTCTATAGTGGACAATGAAGATGCGTGAGGAGGGTGGGGATGATGGCGATGTTTAGGAAACCGTTAGCCTGGGTGCTCGGGTGCAGTCTTGTCATCCTCGGGGCCTGGGCTTATACCGTCACGAAACACGACCGGCCATCTGCGGGAAACCCCACTCCCCGGGATCTCGCGCGCGAGGCCTATTATCAAATGGAAGCTCATGTGTTTGATCGTGCACAATTCCAAGAGGCCTATACCAAAATCAACCAGGCCGCCGACCAGAACCGCAATGAAGCGTTCATTTATGTGGCAGTGTCCCTCGGGACCCTGGTCGGGGGCTATACCATCGGTGACTGGTATGACCTCAGCACGTTTTCCGGGGATACGGTCCAGCAGGCGCTCGGTTATGCCCAGCAGGCAGTCGCGTTGGACCCCAACCTTGGAGCAGCCCATGCACAATTGGCGCGGGTGCTACTCGTGAAACAAGAGTTTCAGGAGGCGGCACGTCACATCGCAAGCGCGAAAGCACTTGACCCCGACAGCTTTTATCCGTGGTATTTCGAAGGCATCTGGCATGAGAAGCAAGGTCAGGCGGCTGAGGCCAATCAGGCCTTCGATCGCGCGCAACATGCGGCGGCACTCCCACACCATTCGATGCTCGTCATGGTACATCGGACAAATGTGGCGAAAGTCGAGGGAAATGCTGCCTTACAGGAGAAGCTGTTGAAGGAGGGGATCGGCCTCAATCCGAATAACGCCTACGCCTATGGCGAGTACGCCGCGTTTCTGATGTGCAAGGGCCGCTATCGGGAAGCGATCATGCAGTGGGAGCAGGCTATTCGGATTGCGCCCTTTCCTCGTGCGGTCTCGCAACTTGAGAAAGCCAAAGCGTATCTCGCCCAAGAACCGACAACCCTGGCCCAGGCGAACGTGCATACAGGTTGTGCGTAAGGGCGGAGGGATAATAAGTGTTTAGTTGAAAGACCTGACCCCATTTTTGCAGCAAGGATAAAGACCCATGACCCAGATATTTTCAACCTATTTACCGGGCGCGGTGGTTGCGTTGCTCATCGCGGTAGTGCTCTTTCTGATTGGACATGTAGAGAAGCTGTTCTTTCGGAAAATGCAATTTGAGATCGCTACCTGGATTTTCGCCCTTCTCTTTTTTTGCGCATTTGTGGTTGGCAATGAGTGGTTGGATCTATTTCGATGGGTAGCGGCACTAGCAGTGCTGATTGTTGGGGCAGTCGTACTATATAGGTACGAAAGAGATTATCGACGTTAGCCTGCGTCGGCGACGAACTGGCAATGGGATTGCAGTGCGATGCGTCCAGTCAGATATGTGTGCGAATCATACAGCTCAGGATTGTAGATCCACCTCTTCTGTATATTATGAGGTAGTCAGCCGCTTGGGCGATTCTGCATTCAAGGCAGCACAAGCTCCATCTCAGGGGCCGTGCTTGCCTCAACTACCTACCGAGAAAAGACCCCTATTTTCCGCCTACTGACTCCTGCACCGTCACGCGATGTTGAGTTCGTGAAACCAACACAACGGCGTGAGTGGTGATACAGCCCTCCTGATACTCTCAGTTCAGCCACACAACCCACCAGGCACGGGTGCTCTGTCCGCGACCTTTCTCACTGATGGGTTCTGGCCTGTTCATCTACCGCCAGGTTCCGTCCCTTCCTTGATTTTAGTATGCTTGTCGTGCGCATATGCACGGCCGTGCATCGATGCACCGTGCTTTCAGCGCGACAGCTTGTTTTTCAGCTAGCTGTAGCCGGCTGATTCTGCGATTTCTTGCATTTCACCGGTTTTCGGGGGTATTCCTCCCTGGGCCTTGTTCTTGCTGATGACCCCGCGCAAACAATGCGTCTGTTGGAGATCTTCGTGTCATGGAAGCGATTGTTCCCCTGTTGACGATCTTTGCGCCCCTGCTGGGCACGTTCTGCATCGCCTTATTGTGGCGTGAGCTTGGAGAACGCATTTCGCGCATCGGGATCGGGGCCCTCTGGTGCGCGGCGCTGACATCGGTAGCCACGTTTGCGATCGTGTTCTATGGCGACCCGATCCGCCTGACGATCCTGGGCGCATCTTCCGGACCATTTGCCTATACGATCCTGGTCGATCGGTTGGCGGCGGTGATGATGGTCCTCATCAGTTCCGTCAGCCTGATCATTCATGTGTACTCCGGGCGCTACATGGTCGGTGATGCGGGATATGTCCGGTATTTTGCGTTCCTGGGCGCCCTCACCTCCGTGCTGCTGAGTCTGGTCAGCAGCGGCAACCTCCTTTGGATGTTCCTGTGCTGGCATTTGGTGACCTGGCTGCTTTCGTCGCTCCTTGTGTGCAACCCGGCGAGTCGCGCGGCCAGGGAGGCGGGACAAAAAACCTTCTGGACGCAAGGGCTAGGCGATGCGGCCTTCGCCGTGGCGTTGGTGCTGCTCTACGGGGCCTACGGCACATTGGATCTCACGGATCTCTTCGCGCGACTGCAGGGCTCTTCTGCGCCGCCGGTTGATGCGAACTGGCTGCGGGCCGGACTGGACGTGCCGTTAGTCGCGACGTTGCTGTTGATTCTGTCGGTCATGACCAAGTCTGCGCAATTTCCCTTTCATGTCTGGCTGGTCGGCACGATCGAAGCCCCGACGCCGGTGTCAGCCTTGATGCATGCGGGGATTGTGAATGCCGGCGGCTTTCTCGTGAATCGACTGGCGCCGCTGTTCAGTTTTGCCCCGGCGACGCTGCATGTGTTGTTTGTCATCGGCGGCGTGACGGCCTTGATCGGCGCCAGTGCAATGCTGACGCAGACCAGCGTGAAGCGCCGCCTCGTCTACTCCACGATGGGTCAGATGGGCTATATGGTCATGGAGTGCGGGCTGGGCGCCTTTGCGCTGGCCGTGTTTCACCTCTGCGCCCATGGTCTATTCAAGGCCACCTTGTTTCTCAATTCCGGGTCCGTCATCCATAAGGCCCGGATGGAATATAAACTCCCCCCTGCCGCGCGCGTGGATAAGGCCGGCGCCTTCTCGCCGATGACGTGGACAACCGGCTTGGTGGCGACCCTGGTGTTGCCGCTGGTGATCCTGCTTGTGCTGCACGGGGTTGTCAGTATCCCGTTGCAGGATGCACAAGGAGCGGTGATTTTTCTCTTCTTTGGTTGGGTCACGACGTCGCAAGCGATGTTCACCCTCTATCGACTCCATACCGGCGCCTCATGGGCCGTGTCACTGACCATGCTCGGATCGCTCGCGGTCATCGGTCTCACCTATCTGTGGGCAGGCGAGGCGTTCACGCATTTCCTCTATCCTGGCCATGAGACGGCAGAGGCGTTTATGCGCGCTGCGGAATGGAATCGCTCGTTTTTCGATCTCGTGGTGGGATGCGCGGTCATCCTGATCCTCGGCGCCTGGGGCATGATCTATGGCAAAGCCAAAGGGGTCAAGCTGCTCATGCCGGCCTGGATCGAGACGCTGCGTACGCGAGCCTATGTGACGTTTCTCAACGGCCTGTATGTCGAAGACCTCATGCGCATGATCGGTCGAACGGCCTTTCGACGGTAGTCGGGTCACGCGGGCAGCGAAACGGAGTCATTGAATGGCACTCGAACAACGAGCCTTCACAGATGCGCAGCGGATGGAACTGCGGTCCCATGTGGAACTGGCAGGCGAGGCGATTGCCGCCTACTGGCCCATGCGCACGTTTATTCATCACAATCCGCTGCATGGCCTGGAACATCTTCCCTTCGATCAAGCGGTCAAGCGCGGGGAACAACTGCTGGGCGGAAAGGGGTATCTCGTCGGCGCCCTCTATCGCCGGTTCTTTACACAAGGCCGTATCGGCCGGGAGGATGTGGCTCAAGTGTTGGCTCCGCTCGCCAGCGACCGGCGGGTTATCTTTGCGGGGCGGGAGTTATCCCATCTGGAGTTGCTCCAGCATTCCATGGTGCATGGGCTGGACGATCTTGCGGTGGAACAGCCTGGCGCCAATGCGGCGCCAGATGAGGTGCTGGATCGGCTCACGGCATGGCTCACCTCGTCTATCGCCCAGGCTCGTACCGGTGTGGCGGAACCGCTGGTTCCGTGGGAAGCTGTAGAGCTCTTGTCCCACGAAACCCTATCGACCTGGTGCGACCGCACGCTGGGCACATCAGTCGAAGCGGACATCAACGAGCAAATGATCAAGTGGTGCGGGGTGTTTTTGGATGAAGGCGAAGCCTCCTGGGTCATGCCGGGGCGGGAGCACACGTTTTATCGCGGCTGGAAGCGGTTGGCTCGGTATGATGCCGGGTTGCGGCTGCTGGGGATTCGGGATGCGGCAACCAGGATCGACGCCTTGGGCGAGCGGCCGGAAGAAGCGGTCTTACAGTGCCTGGCCGATCTGGGAATTCCCAAGTCTGTCTGGGAGTCCTATTTCGCCTTGCACCTCGCCGCGCTTCCAGGCTGGACGGGCTATATCAAGTGGCGAGCCGAAGAACAGCATCAGCCCTGGCAAGCGCGGTATCCGATCGATCTGGTGAAATATCTCGCGGTGCGGTTGTTCTACGAACGGGAACTGGTGGCGTTGCGGTGCCGCGAGTTGTTGGAGATCGCGGGGCACTACGAGGCGATTCGCAGCTACATCGACCAGGCCCCCCATGCGCATTGGCTGAGGCGTCAATTGGTGGCAGGCCGATTGGCTCCCTCCGTTGATGGAGAGATGCGGACATGGAGTCGCCTCCACCGGACGAGCCAGCCGGCAGAATGGAACGAGACCGGAAAGCAGGTGTATGACCGGACCGCCGAAGGGCGCGCCGCAGCAATCATGCGGCGCGATGCGAAACGGCTGCTTGCCCTTTCGAGTGCGATGGGCGCCGATTCAGAGTCCATCAGTCAGACGTCGTCGTCCGACGTGCTCACGGTGTTGACCTGGCTGGATGGATTTCCATCCGCGCAGCACAGCCATCGCTGGTTGGAAGCGTTGGAATTGCGCCATCGCCGGGTTGTGGTGGGACAACTCACTGGAGTGGCGAAACAGTTGCGGGAGACGGACGATCAGGCCGCTCCCGCTGGGGCCTCGAGACCGTTGGCGCAGATGGTTTTTTGTATCGACGTTCGATCGGAGATTTTGCGGCGGCACCTTGAACAGCTCGGGGGGTATGAAACGCTGGGCGTGGCAGGATTTTTTGGCATTCCGGTGAAGTACCAGGCGTTTGGCGAGGAGCATCCGGTCACCCATGCGCCGGTTCTGCTGAAGCCCAAAAACCATATCCGCGAGATTCCGCGCAGCTACCATGGGGCGGCGGCCAGCCGGCATCGGCTGTTTGCGCGGCTCAGCCACGCCGGCCACACTCTCCTGCACGATCTGAAAGAGAACGTCATTACTCCGTACGTCATGGTCGAAGCCCTGGGTTGGTTCTTCAGCGTCCCGTTTTTTGGCAAGACGCTCTTTCCCCTGTGGTACCAGCGCATGAGTTCCTGGTTGAAGGGCCTGTGGCTGCCGCCCCTGGCGACAACCCTCACTATCGATAAGCTGACCAGGGACGAGGCAGAAGAAATGGTGGCCGTCGAACAGCGCGCGGCCATCCGTGCGGCGCTGCGGCGGGAATTTCCGGCGCTCGGCTCCGACACCACCCCAGCCTTGATCGAAACTATCCGCCTGGGGGCGATGGAGGGCCAGGACGAGCAGAAGAGCCGCGAGGTCGCGAAAAGCCTCGGCCTGACGCCTTCCGAAGCGGATGCGCTGTACGAACGATTCCGGCGCACCCTGAACCTCACACCACGCGGCATGTCGTCCCGCCTCCAGCGCATCACCTTGCATGGCTTTTCGGTCTCCGAGCAGGCCTACGCCGTCGAGGCGGCGCTTCGGCTGATGGGATTCACCGCGGGGTTTGCCCGTCTGGTTGTAATGTGTTCTCACGGGAGCACATCGGACAACAATCCCTATGAGTCCGCACTCGATTGCGGGGCTTGCGGCGGGAACAGCGGTCTGCCGAATGCGAGGGCCTTCGCCGCGATGGCGAACAATCAGGCGGTGCGCAAGGTGCTGGAAGGGCGTGGCATCAAGATCCCCGGCGATTCGCATTTCGTGGCCGCGGCGCATGACACGACCCGGAACGATGTCAGGATTGTGGATTTGGAAGATGTTCCAGCGACGCACCGCAAAGATCTCCTCCGGTTGTTGGATGACCTCCAGGAGGCGGGAGCGCAGTCGGCGAATGAACGCGGCCTGGCGTTAGAGGGGCCCGCGAGCGCATCGAAACGGAAGGATCCGCTGACCAGGGCCAGCCGCCGGAGTGTGGATTGGGCGCAGGTGCGTCCGGAGTGGGGCTTGTCAAAAAACAATCTCCTCATCATCGGCCGGCGGGAACTGACGCGGCCGTTGAATCTGGAAGGCCGGTCCTTTCTGCATTCGTATGATTACCGGCAGGACGAGTCCGGGAAACTGCTGGAAGCGATTATGACGGCGCCGCTCATCGTGGCCCAGTGGATCAACATGGAACACTACTTCTCCACCGTGGACAATGAGGTCTACGGAAGCGGGAGCAAGGTCTACCACAATATCGTCGGGCGGGTAGGGGTCATGAGCGGGGCTACCGGGGACCTTCGGTTGGGTCTGCCATCGCAGACCGTGCTGGACGGGCCGGTTCCCTATCACGAGCCCGTGCGATTGTTGGCCGTGATTGAGTCTCCCAGGGCAAGAGTGGAGGCGGTGATCGCGAAGCATCCCGGCCTTGAGCGGCTGTTCGAGAATGAATGGGTGTCGCTGGTTGTCTGCGAACCGGGTGAAGCGACGTGTTATCACTACGACATCATGCAGGGCTGGCAGCCGGTTTCTGGCGCGCCGGAGCAACATTCCGCCGAAGCCGCTGACCTCGCTGCAGAAGCAGATCCCTCCCGGTTTCAGAAAAACGGTGACGTGGTCGGCACGACGCAAGAGACCAGGCGGGAGGCGACGTCATTGGAGCAAGAGAGGAAGAATCAATAGCAGGAAGGGGGCGGAGTATGCTGACACTGCATCCGATGAAAGAGATTCGCATTGTGGTCGAAGGGGAACATTTGAAAATCGTCACCGGTCTGTTGGACCGGGTGGGGGCGACCGGGTACACGATCATCAACAATGTGTCGGGCAAGGGCCATCATGGATTCCATGAAGGCCATCTGTTGTTCGACGACACCAGCAGCCAGGTGATCGTCTTCACCGTGGTGCCGGAAGAGCGCATCGAACCGATTCTGGCCGGCCTAGGGCCGGTGTTCCACAAACACTCGGGCGCCATGTTCGTGAGCGACGTCGCGGTTACCCGCCGGGATCATTTCGTGGTCCCCTAGCAACGGTGGCGCTCCCGTCGTCCTCTCGACGCGGTCGGGCCTGCCCGATATACTGGCACCGCGCGCATGCACGTGTCGTATCGATCACGTAGGACTCCGGACGAGCAGGACGTTGATGTGACCTCCTCCCACCGCACCCGTTCAAAAGTCTCCCGGCCGATCCGGTCCGAACCCGCCGCCGCGGAGGTCCTGGCCTGGTTGAGCGACTGTATTGACGGCGGGTTGTGCTTCGTCTGCAAGGGCCTTCTCATCTTCGAGAACTCTCAATTTGCGGAATTGGTGGAGAACGCCTCGCCACAGGCGGAGGGCGGGGAGCCTTCTCTGCGGAAACGCCTGTTGGATGATGCCATTGTCTGGAACCAGCAGGATCTCGGCTCGCGGAAGAGCAAGGAATACCGGCTGATGGCTCATGACGGACGCTCCCTGTATTACGACTGCCGGTTCAACGTGGTGCCCTACCGCGGAGAGCGCGGCGTCCTGATGGTGTTGGAGGACGTGACGGAACGCGTGCTGCTGGCGCAAGACGCGTCGCAGGTGGCGCGGTTCCAATCGGTGCTGGCGCGGATCGGCACGCTGGGCGTCAGCGGTATGTCGGCCCAAGAGCTGATGAACGAGGCGGTGAAGGAAACGGCGGCGGCTCTGGATGTGGAGCTGTGCAAAATTTTGGTGCCTCGCGAACCGGACGGCCAGCTGTACATCATGGCGGGGAGCGGGCTGCGGCAGGACCTCATCGGGAAATTGACGATCGAAGGCGGCACGCATTCGCAGGCCGGCTATGCGATCAGGGAACGGGTTCCGGTGGTGGTCGAGGATCTCCAGCGGGAAACGAGGTTTTCCCCTTCGAAGCTGCTGACGGAACATGGCGCGGTCGCCGGCATGTGTGTGCCGATGCTGGTCGAGGATCGTGTCTATGGCGTGATGACCGCCCACTCGAAACGTGTCCGCCGGTTCACGCAGAAGGAGCAGGAATTCCTCTGCACGATGGCGAATACCATCGGGGCGGTGCTGGAGCGCCGTCGGCACGAAGAAACGCAGATGGATTTTTATCATCGTCTGTTCCTGTCCGCGCAAGACGGGGTGATGATGACCGACACGGCTGGTAGAATCGTGGATTGGAATCCGGCCCTGGAGCGTATGACGGGATGGACGCGCAAGGAGGCCCTCGGCCAGCGTCCCGTGATTTTGAAATCAGGCAAACATTCGCCAGAATTCTACGAACGGCTCTGGCAATCGATTCGCGCCGGGCAGCCGTTTGTGGAGCGGTTCGTCAACCGGCGGAAGGACGGATCGGAGTTCCTGGTCTGGGAAAGTGTCAGCCCGGTGAAGGCCTCCGACGGCACGACGCAATACTTCATGGCGATTCTGACCGATCTCAGCGAGCGCGAGCAGATGTTGGAAGCCCTCCGCCACACTGAACAGGTCAAGCTGGTAGGCCAGCTCGCCGGGGGCATTTTGCATGAGGTCCGGAATCCGCTCATTGGCCTGGGCAGCTTGGCGACGCATTTGGCCGAGCAAACGTCCCTCCCTCAGGAGGCCCGTGACCGGTGCCGGTTGATTGCTCGGGAAGCGTCGAGAATCGATGAGCTTCTAGAGTCCCACCTGGGTCAGTTGCGGCCCAGGCCCTTCGATATCGCCGCCTGCGACCTGGCTTCGGTCTTAGACGATACGTTGACGCTGCTCCGGCCGAACCTTGTGAAGCATCAGATTCTGATCAGGACTTCCGTTGCGCCTGACCTTCCGGCCGTCGAGGCTTCTCGTGCTCATATCCTTCAGGTCTGCCTCAATATTGTGATGAACGCCATCGATGCGATGCCCGGCGGCGGCAATGTATACGCCTCTCTGACGCCGGAGCTCCGGCGTGTGCCCGGTGTGTTGATGCGGTTCGCCGATGGGGGGAAGGGCATTGCGGCGGAGGATTTGAAGCGGATTTACGAACCGTTTTTTACGAAGGGAAAGGCAAAAGGAGTAGGGCTCGGCCTCACCATCACCAGGGACATTGTCGAGCGCCACCATGGCCAGCTCGTCCTTCAAAGCCCGCCGGGTCAGGGGGCGGTGGTTGATGTCTGGTTGCCGATCCGCCGCGAAGTCTAACGGAGAATCGGGATAGGTATGCATACGAAACACCTGATGTGTGGCGGTCGCCTGGAAGGCGGAATGTCCTGATATGGCGTGGCAACTGTTGTTGCTGGAAGATGAGGTGTCGGTTCGTGAGGCGTTTGCCTTGCGCCTGCGCGATCAGGGGTACGTCGTGCAAACGGCCGGCTCCGGAGAGGAGGCCCTGGGACTCCTGCGGTCCTTTGAGCCCGATGTGCTCGTCGCTGATCTTGTGATGCCGAATCTTTCCGGGTTGGATGTATTAGCCCGGGTGAAACAGATAGTGCCGGGGCTTCCGGTCATTGTGTTGACCGCGAGGGGGACGGTGAAAGATGCGGTGGAGGCGATGCGGCTGGGCGCGTTTGATTTCGTCGCCAAGAGCATTGATATGGACGATCTTCTTCACACGCTCCGGCGGGCGACGGAGTTTCTGACGCTGCAGCGTCAGGTGCAGTTGCACAGCGGACAGGATGCTGCCCGGTATGCGCTCGATCGTGTGATTGCCCGAAGTCCCGTCACCAGAACCTTTCTGGCCCACCTGCAGGAACTCATTAAAAACGACCGGGTGACGGTGTTGCTGCAAGGCGAAACGGGAACCGGCAAGCAGTACATGGGCAGGGTCATCCATTACAACAGCCCCCGCGCCGGAAAGCCTTGTGTGGAGGTGGACTGCCCCTCGATCCCTCGGGACCTTTTCGAGAGCGAGCTGTTCGGGCATGAAAAGGGGGCTTTTACCGGAGCGGCCGGCAGAAAATGCGGTCTGCTCGAGTTGGCCGATGGGGGAACCATCTTTTTTGACGAAATCGGGGACTTGCCGCTGGCGTTGCAGGCGAAGCTGCTCCGGGTATTGGAAGAACGCACGATCCGCAGGGTCGGCGGCGCCGCGAACATCCCCATCGATGTCCGGGTGATGGCTGCGACCAATCGTAATTTGAAGGAGGCGGTAGCCAAGGGAGAGTTCCGGGAGGACCTGTACTTCCGATTGAATGTCGTGACCCTGGTCGTCCCGCCGCTCCGCGAGAGGCGGGAGGATATCATTCCTTTGGCGGAACAATTCCTGACCCGGTCGGCGTTGGCTCTCACAAAACCGGTCCGGGCGTTGGGAGCCAGCGCGCAGGCGTTACTGTATGAGTATCAGCTTCCCGGCAATGTGCGGGAACTGAGCAATTTGATAGAGCGCGCCGTCTTGTTCTGCGGAGGGGCGACCCTGGAAGCTGCCAACTTTCCCGGAGACGTTCAGCAGGCAGCCTCCACATCGGTCCGCGCATTTCCCGCGACTCCTCCTCCCAGTGCATCACCTGTTGATCAAGCACAGGTTCACATCAGTTTTCAGGTTGGTGCGCAGACCCTGGCCGATCTGGAAGACCGGATCATCGAAGAAGTGTTGGCCCGTTCCGGCGGGAACAAAACGTTAGCTGCAAAGCAGCTCGGTGTCACGCGCTGGATGTTGGATCGCCGCCGAAAACCTCGCGCGTAATCCGTCCGGCTTTCGAGTGCCGGTGCACGGTCCATGCTGCGTTGGTGCGCGCGCACACATCTTTTTCACCGGTCGCGCCAAACATCCTGTTGCACGAGCCGCTCCCACTCGCTCAATCCTCGATAACTCCAGATGTTCAGATGAATCCGGCACCGGCTGTGCCACGATTTCACCTGGGCGACTCCTGGACCAGTCTTTGCACTCCTTTGGGGTCAGGAACAAAGTGTGTGCGCTCCTGCACCAACACATAGCCAGGACGGAGGCGTCATGAATTGCCTGCGATGCAAGAGTCCCATGTATCGAGAAGACTATGACCATGCCTTAGAAACCGCGGGCCAAGGGTTTCAGGCGTTACATTGCATGATGTGCGGCGACATTGTTGATCCGGTCATTCTAAAAAACCGGCGTGAACGGGCGGAGCCTCGCGGGGATCGGGCCCGGCTTGCGGTGGTGACCTCGCTGTCATGATAGTGCTGTCCGGGCTTCGACCGGGAGATAACCCTGGGGCGGCGTGTGACGGCTGCGAGCGAGGACAGGCAGCTTGTTCTCGTGCCGTCTCCTCAAGCCATGCGCAGGAAATTGGGGGATAGGGTATGGGGCAGGCCAGGAGCACCGCCGATCTTGAGTACGCCGTCATGCTGGCGATTCTAAACTTCCATACGGAGTTCATGAAGTCGAACTACTCGCACGTTCAGGTTCAACTCGCCGACGATGTGATCAATGCGACCATCACGAGAAATGGCGCCGTTCCCGCCGAAGCGCGATTGGCTCAGTCCGAAGAGGGGCGGGCCCTGCTGAGGCAGTTCCATGAGGCCATGTTTATCTCTTGCCAGGATGTGCTCATGGAGCGAATCGAGAGCGTGGTCGAGCGAAGGGTTCGGACAATGGTCACCAGCCTTGACCCGGTCTCCGGACGAAGCAGCATCACGATTCGATTGTAAACCCTTCCGCCCATGGGCGCCGCGTCAATGCCCACCGTCGCCGCAGCTGGCGACCGGTTACGCCACTCATACCGAGTCCGCTCATCGCGCAACCAGGTCTCCCACACACCCTGCGCAAAGCACCGCCGGACGATACACTCCATAAGACAATCACCGCTCGGTGAGCCGCCGGCGCAAGACCGGATGACGGGAACTCGCCAATCAAGCTGGAGGTGATGCCATGACGATTCCGCCGGTTCCTGTGATGCGGTCAATGGTGAGGTAACCGTTTGACGGGTATGATCCGACCTCCGGCCGGTCCATGAGGCAGCACGGCCGGGGATAGAACGAGCTTGAGGCAGGCACAATGGGGGCGCCGATGAGTGCTCAGCGGCGCCCGGGATGAGAGATAGGATTGCTGTACACGTTTACCGTAGCAAGCCGATGGCATTGACCCGTCGACGAGCGCCACCTCGTCGCCAGTCTTCCACATCCTCTCCTCCGCGAGTGCGATTCTCCGCGATGATCTGATCCACGATTTCTCCGCAGGCGAAGCACCGCCAGGCCGCTATGTCCTGACTCACTAGCCCGCCGCCCCAATCCTGAAGCGCAACCGGAAACATCAAACTACTGCATCGATCACAATTCATAGTGTGTGCCCCCTTCCGATGAAGGTCTGTGAAGTTCTCTTTTGTGTCGAGTACATCCTAAGAAGCAAATTCGCGGGAGAGCACTAGGAGACTCCCTGGTTCAAGAACATACAGTGCGGGCAAGGATGATCCGGGGATCCGCCTAGTGGAGGACCCTGGAGGACCTATGGCGTACTCCTGCAAGACGATAGAGGGGTGAGGTGCGAGCCCGCTGGCCGAAGGTCTGTCGCAGCCGTGAATGGGCGAGTGCAGGAGAATAGCTCGCGAATACCGCGCGCGAGGAGGCAACCCGGATCATTGATGACGCACATTCGTCAACGAACGTCTTCAGCGCCGATGCGCTGATATTGCTCTGCGCCCTATCGAGAGTTGCCGCTCAGAATGTGCTAGGGGTTTGTCCAGTACGGCATCGACGGCATCTTTTGTAGGGTGGTAGTCCTCGCTCGACGCACTGCTCGAGCGCCTTGTTCACTGGGGAGCAACATGCCGAAGCACGGACGAATCAAACAGCCCCGCGTTCTAGCCATGATTCTGGCGGGCGGGAAGGGGACGCGCCTTATGCCGCTGACGGGAGCGCGCAGTAAGCCGGCTGTCCCGTTCGGCGGAGCCTATCGCATCATTGATTTCGTCCTGAGCAATTTCTACAACTCCGGCATTCTGGGCATGCATGTAATGGTACAATATCGATCGCAGTCGTTGATCGAGCATCTCCGGAAGGCCTGGCGCATCGGTGATGGGGACCGGCAGTTCGTGACCGTCGTCCCTCCTCAAATGAATTCCGGCGCGGGATGGTATGAAGGCACCGCTGACGCGGTGTTTCAGAACATCAACCTCATCCGTGATTTTGCTCCCGATATCGTCGCGGTGTTCGGCGCGGACCATATCTACCGAATGGATATTCGGCAGATGCTACAGTTTCACCTTGAGAGAGATGCTGATGTCTCGGTTGCGACGTTACCAGTTCCTGTGGCCGCCGCGCAGGGATTCGGGATCGTGGAGATCGATCACAACAGTCGGGTCGTGGGATTCGACGAAAAACCGCCGATCCCTAAACCTATGCCGGGCGATCCGACGTGTGCGCTCTCCTCAATGGGAAATTACTTGTTCAATGCCGATGTGCTGGTCCAGGCCTTGGAAGAAGACGCGAAAAGCGGAGGGTCGCATGACTTCGGCCGCGATATTCTCCCGCGCCGGCTCAAGACAGACCAGGTAATGGCCTACAATTTCCACGATAATGAAATCCCCGGAGTGGCCGCTTACGAAGAGCCGGGATATTGGCGTGACGTCGGTACCATCCAGGCCTATTGGCAGGCGAATATGGATTTACTTGGGGATACTCCATCCTGTGAGCTGCGCAACCGGGAATGGCCGATCAGAACGGAACCGTCTTATGGACCCCCGGCAAGTCTGGTGAATTGTTATGTGGATCATGCACTGATCGGCGAAGGCAGTCGCGCAATCGAAGGCGACATCAGACGGTCGATCATTGGCCGCCATGTGCGAATTGACCCCGGCGCCTATATCGAAGACTCCATTATCTTCGACCATACCCACATCGGCGCGGGCGCAAGGCTGCAGCGTGTCGTCGTCGACCGTCACAACTCCATTCCGGCTCATGCCGATCTGGGGCCTCGTGACGAGGAGATCGATTCGCCATCACATTGGGCCGAGTCGGGAGTGTTGGTGATTCCGAAACCCTCGGCGGGAACGGAGGAGCATAAGCGTCGCCTGCCGTCATATTGAACCGCGTCGCTTGTCAGTGAACATTATGCCGCGTATACCCGTTGCGACCTACCGTCTTCAGTTGAACCATACGTTTACGTTTCGTGACGCCACTCGCATCGTGCCCTACCTGCATGCGCTCGGAATCACAGATTGTTATGTGTCCTCTATTTTAAAAGCCGTGCCTGGCAGTATGCACGGGTATGACCTGGTGGACCCTGAATGCCTCAATCCGGAACTGGGGACGGAAGAGGATTTTGCCGCCTTCACGGCGGCTCTCCGGCAGTACGACATGGGACTGTTGTTGGATGTGGTTCCGAATCACATGGGGATCGGATCCAGAGAGAACCGCTGGTGGTGGGATGTCCTTGAGCACGGTCCCGGCTCGCGATATGCAACGGCCTTTGACATCGACTGGTCGCCGTTAAAGCGCGAACTCGAAGACAAAGTGTTGCTGCCCATCCTGGGTGAACAGTATGGGGCGGTGTTGGAAAATCAGGAGATCCAGCTCGCCTATGCGGACGGCGGGTTCCTCGTCACCTATTTTGAACACCGGTTTCCCGTTGCGCCTCAGTCGTGGGCGGGAATATTGTCGTTCCGCCTGGCTGATCTGACGGGGCGTGATGGAGAGCAGGATGACCATGTTCAAGAACTACGCAGCATTCTGACCGCATTGAAGAATCTTCCGCCGAGGAATGAGCGGGATCCCGATCGAATCGCTGAACGGTATCGGGAAGAACGCATCATCAGGCGCCGGCTGTCGGACTTGCTCCACGACAGTGAGACGATTCGAGCCCACCTGTCGGCCAGTGTGGAGACGTACAACGGTGTGAAAGGAGATTCGGCCAGCTTCGACCGCCTGGACGCGTTGCTCAACGAGCAGAGCTATCGTCTGGCTTCCTGGCGAGTGGCTTCCGAAGAAATCAATTACCGGCGCTTCTTCGATATCAATGAATTGGCCGCGATACGCACGGAAGAATCGCGTGTCTTCCACGAATCTCATCAAGTGGTGTTTCGCCTTCTGAAGAGCGGAGTGGCGACGGGCCTTCGCATCGACCATGTGGATGGGTTGTATGACCCGGAACATTACCTGGTGCAATTGCAGGAGTGGGCTTCCAGGGAACTCCAGCCGGCCCCATCCGGCGAACCGGCCTCATTGTTCGTCGTCGTAGAAAAGATTCTCGGCAAAGGAGAATCGCTTCCCGCGACCTGGCCGGTCTCAGGCACCACCGGCTACGACTTTTTAAATCTGGTCAACGGGCTCTTCGTGCAGTCTGCGAAGGAACGGTCCATGGATGCCGTCTATCAGCGTTTCGTCGGTCAGCGGATCGTGTACGACGATCTGGTCTATCTGACGAAAAAGTTGATCATGCGGGCATCGATGTCCAGCGAACTCCATGTGCTTGGGCACCAATTGAATCTCCTCTCTGAAAAAGACCGGCAATACCGGGATTTCACGCTGAATAGTCTGACCCATGCCATCACCGAACTAATCGCCTGCTTTCCCGTGTATCGCTCCTACATCACGGCGGACCAGAAAGACGTGTTGGAGCGGGACCGGACCTACATCATGATGGCCGTGAACCGGGCGAAACGCCGCAATCCTACCTTGAGCGGCCAGGTCTTCGATTTCGTCAGGGACATTCTGTTGAAGCGATTGGACGATCGCATTAAATTGCCCCGAGCAGATCAGATGCGATTTGTGACCAAGTTCCAACAGACCACCAGTCCTGTGACCGCAAAAGGGATTGAGGACACGGCCTTCTATATGTATAACCGCTTGGTCTCCCTCAATGAAGTCGGTGGCGAACCGGCTCAATATGGACTGTCCGTGGAGGCATTTCATAAGGCTCTCCGAGAACGGTGCGCGCACTGGCCCCACTCGCTTCTGACCACGTCGACGCATGACACCAAGCGTGGCGAGGATGTGCGTGCGAGAATCAACGTGTTGTCGGAGATCCCCGAGCGTTGGAGGACTGTCCTGGCCTCCTGGGCGAAACACAACAGGCGTTTCCGGACCGAAGTCGATGAGATCGTGGCTCCTGATCGTAATGAGGAATACCTGTTGTACCAAACGCTGCTGGGAGTGTGGCCCTCGACTCCGATGGATCAGAGCCAGTCTGAGGGGTTCACGCAGCGTATTGAGCAGTATATGGTCAAAGCGCTGCGCGAGGCGAAGGTGCATACCGCATGGATCAATCCCCGGGAAGACTACGAAGCGGCGGTGCGGAAATTTGTTCGCGCCATCCTCGACCGATCCTCCTCCAATCCGTTCCTCGAGGAGTTTCTCCGGTTTCACGCGTTTGTGGCCCGATGCGGCATGAACAACGCCTTAGCGCAGTTGCTGGTGAAGATGACTGCGCCGGGAATTCCCGATTGTTACCAGGGCACGGAATTATGGGACTTGAGTCTCGTCGATCCCGACAATCGGAGGCCGGTTGATTTCGATCTTCGGGCCAGCCTGTTGAAAGAATGTCAGCAACATGGTCGCCAGGATGATGTCGGCCGGACGGCGCTGGTTCGCCGGTTGATGGAATCCTGGGAAGATGGCCGGATCAAGTTGTATCTGCTCCAAACCGGCCTTCGTCACAGGCGGGAACATGCGGCACTCTATCTCGAAGGCGATTATGTGCCGCTCGATTGCGACGGCGTCCGGAAGTCGAATATCTGTGCCTTTGCTCGATTGCATCACGAACAGGCCATCGTCGCCGTGTTTCCACGTCTCAGTACGGAGCTGATCCAAACGTCCGGGGCTTCGACGCAGCCTGACGATCCATGGCAGGACACCCGCCTGACGGTTCCGTCCTGGAAGGCGGGATCGGACTATCTCAATCTCCTCACCGGCCAACGTCTCGAAACGGTCACCGAAAACGGGCGGCAGGTGCTGCCGATCAATCAGGTCCTACGTGATTGCCCGGTTGCCCTCCTGGAACGTTGCTCCTGATCGCGAGCCGAACTCCACTTGGATAGTGGGGCTTTCTGACACGTTCTCCTGCTGCATCATGTCTAGCCCGCCTTATTCGTGAGCACTTCTGCTGCACTCGCCGATTCACTGCTGCGACGGGCCTTTGGCCGTCGGCGTCGCCCCTCGGCCCCTCACCGTTCTGCACGAGGACGCCACGAGTCCTCCCGGCTCCGCGCGCCGGTCTCGCCATGTGACTCGGCGATTTCACGACGGACCGTCAAGAATAAGGTGGGCTAGGGGCCTTCCTAGCTGCTCCTGAAAGGTTCGGGGGGTATTACTAAAAGGAAGAGGGTTGATCTCGATGGACGAGGGCGGAGAAAGAATCCCATACAGACACCTGGAGAGTGATGCCTATACAGCAGAGGAGGAGAGTGATGGCCACACATATTGGTCGACGATTAGTCGCAGCTTC
Source organism: Nitrospira sp. CR1.1 (assembly GCA_014055465.1). NCBI lineage: Bacteria > Pseudomonadati > Nitrospirota > Nitrospiria > Nitrospirales > Nitrospiraceae > Nitrospira > Nitrospira sp. CR1.1. The sequence continues at coordinate 44,557 of WIAF01000003.1, read as the reverse complement.
AACGATCGAAGGCACCGCGGTTCAAAACGCGGCAGGCGAGGATCTGGGAGAGATTGATTCGCTCATGATCGATCTAGGCCAGGGACGGATTGCGTATGCCGTGCTGTCCTTCGGAGGGTTTCTCGGCTTGGGCGATAAACTGTTCGCCCTTCCGTGGGGCGCGCTGACGATTTCCGCGGGAGGAGATTTCTTCATCCTGAATGTGTCCCGGGAACGGTTGGAGCAGGCGGAAGGGTTCGACAAGGACCGGTGGCCTGACATGGCGGATTCTGCCTGGGCCGAGCGGCTGCATACCCATTATGGGTATAAGCCCTATTGGTAGGTCGCGATTGAGATGCCGTCATTCTCTCCAACGACTGCAAATGGCCACAACCTATCGGATGGAGTTAATGTATAACCAAAGACGGTACGCTCCACTTGCTGTTAATCGACGGTGAAGAAAGGGGAGATTCAGCACAGTCCGCCGATAAGCGACGGCAAAGCCAAGTCTTCCGACCTCCAGGGACTTATGGATGAGATGGCCAGCTTCGGGAGGCCGCGGGTGGAAGCGGCCCGAGCGGTGCCAGCGGATTACTTTCCGGTCAGGCTCCTGGATGCGAAGGTGGAGACCCGCGCAGGACGCGATAAGGAAAAGAATCTGGAATGGTCGGAAGGGCAGGCGCTCGAAAAAGTACCTGCCCTTCGCGCGTGTGAACCATGTTCAGGCCTGGCCCAAGGGAGTCAGACCGGAAGCCAGATCTGAAGACGTCAGTGATGTCCTAGTACGAATGCCCAGCAGCTGCCCATAGACCGCCAGATATTCCTGCGCCATTCGTTCCGACGAGAACCGCTCTTCGAAAGCCTGCCGGCATCGGGTGCGTTCCAGCACCGACACGTGCCTGATTGCTTGGGTCATCTCGTCGAGCGTGTCGCAGAGGAAACCTGTCACCCCATGCTCAACGATTTCAGGGATGCCGCCGCAACGGGACCCGATAATGGGAGTGCCGCACGCCAAGGATTCAATCAACGCCAGGCCAAACGGCTCCGGCCAGGCATAGGGAGCCAGCAGGGCATAGGCATGTCCCAGCAAATCATCTTTTTCGATGTCTGTGACTTCACCCAGAAACTCCACCAGGGGATGATCCAATAACGGCTCGATCACCGATGTGTAATAGCCTGCATATTGCGAATCGACTTTGGCGCCGATTCGCAAGGGCATCTCCACCCGTTTCGCGATCTCAATGGCCCGGTCCAGTCCCTTCTCAGGCGCGACGCGGCCGAGGAATACGAGATACTCGCCCTGGTTGTGCCGCGGGGTATACAGAGATTTCGGCAAGCCAGGGTGAATTGTCGCCTGCCAGTTGGCCCAGGGAAGCGGTTCACGCTGCGCATCCGAAACGGATATCAGCGGCAGGTCGGCAAATTTCCTGAATACCGGAACGAGCTCCGGCTGGTCCAGACGGGCATGCAGCGTGGTAAGCATCGGCGTTCGGGAACGCTTGGCCAGCGGGAACGGAATAAATTCAAGATGCGAATGGATGAGATCAAACTCCGCCGCCGATCCGAATACTTTCTCCATCATGGTCGTGAGGGGGGCCTCATAATTCATGAGAACCCTGGTGGACCGGAGCGCTTCGGCACACATGGGCATGAGGCGCGCTGTCGTCGTGGAATCGCCGCTGGCAAACAGGGTCACCTCATGGCCCTGGCGGACCAACTCTTCCGTGATGAATGACACGATACGTTCTGTTCCGCCATAGAGCAGGGGGGGAACACTCTCCCATAACGGTGCAACCTGGGCGATCTTCATACCTGAACTCCTTTTCCGGCACATGTAGATCTGTGTGTGGTCTCTAGCTGGATATCATGCAAGGGGAAGGTGGTGTGGTCGTGATCGGTTTCGATATACGAAATGACGGTTGTGTGGTGCCGCTCCTGGGTGCTGGATCATAACGATGTGTCTTTGCAATTCTGAACTAGGCGGCCCCCTAGTAGTCCTGTTGATCGCGCCCGGAAATGAGGCGCCAGGGAGGCGCCTAACCTGTTCTTCCGGACCGCGGTTAAAGGAGGGCAGGATTGCAAGAGCATGGGCGAAATCCTATGGTGATCGTAGACGGCGGGTTCGGAGATTAGCGGCAGCCAGGACGCTTGGTGGAATGGAGGGGAAGGTCATCCTCTTCTATCGTGTGGACCATGACCTCTTCCAACCCTTGCTGTAGGTGGTCGCACCGGCGGCCCTTTCACCGGCGGACATAACCTGGCCGCTGCGAACCTTGCTTCGCGCAGGGCGTAATGTCGGATTATGCTGGACGAAGCGCGAGCCATCGATCGCGTGGCCTACCGCATCGACCTTCGGGAGGGAGAGCCGGTTTCTTACGGCTGCAAGATTCTCGCAGCGGCCATCCGCCTGATCTACTGGAATGAACGGGGCATGAGGATTACCGATGAGCTGGTATACGCTCGTCAGCGCCGGCACATGCTTCCGTGATCGACTTCATCGTGGGGGGACCGGTGATGTACCCGGCGTCGAAGGCGGCGTAGCCGTATTAGCTGGCCCGCCTGGTCGTTCCGGATCGATCGCCATCTTGGGATCAACGACCGGTGGCTGTACGAAGGATTTAGGGTTGGGAGGCGTATCCGGGGCTTTCTGGATTCCCGGATCGATTCGGAAGGGAGGCGGAGCTGACGGTGGTTGTTGCGACTGGGGAGTTTGAGGTGGCGCCGGTTCCGCCGACTGGTGAGCAGGATCCGCGGCGTGTACGGGAGCAGGTGACGCCGCGGCTACCAGCGAGACAAAGCTCAATATGCGATAGATCTGAAATGCCATGGAGTCCATCTCCGCGCATCGCGAGGCGTTCGTTGCCTCATGCGTCATTCCATTCTATAAGCCTCCATTGAGGATCTCTACTAGGCGTCCCCCTAGGGAGCCTCTCGCCGATAGGATCGCCACCTACTTCTTCGAGGCATTCGAATTCGGCATCACTCGGGTGAGGGCCCGCTCCACCGTTCCGATCGCTCGGCCCAAGACCTTGCCGACCGCACGGCCGACCGTCTTGGCCTTGCGACTCGAACTGGAAGAGCGGCTCGCAGCCGGCTTCGAGGTCTTCTGTTTCACCCTGGCGGCCTTGGCTGTCGTGGTTGATTTCGAGGTGCGCTTCTTCGGTTTTCTCTTGATGACATGCGCTGCCGGCTCGATTTCCCTTTTGGGGACGCCTTTCCTCACGGAAGGTGATTTCTTGCGGGGCTGGGATTTTTTCTCCACGATTTTTCGCATGGTTCCTCCTTGGATCCCTGGATGATAAGGGTTGTTTCGCCTCGTGCTCATCTGTACAGTCTACAATGAATCAATCACGAATCTCACTGCACTTAACGCGAGGTGTCGATGCATGCCGGGACCAAAATCGAAGACTATGCGCTGATCGGAGATACACACACGGCGGCGCTGGTTTCCCGCGAGGGATCTCTCGATTGGCTGTGCCTGCCGCGCTTCGATTCGCCGGCCTGCTTCGCCGCGCTCCTGGGCACGCCAGAACATGGCCGATGGCTCATCACGCCCCAGGAGAATAGCACAACGATTCGTCGACGGTACCGGGGAGACACCCTGGTGCTGGAAACGCACTACGTCACGCCAACGGGGACCGCGAGGGTGATCGATTTTATGCCGCCGCGTGATCGCAACATCAATGTGGTGCGCATCGTCACGGGAGTCAAGGGAACGGTGCGGATGAAGATGGAATTGACCCTGCGGTTCGACTACGGATCGATCGTGCCATGGGTCAGTTACCAGCGCCCTTTCTTGAAGGCGGTGGCCGGGCCCGATGCGGTCTACCTGGAAACTGAGCTCGAAATGAGGGGGGAGGGATTTTCGACCGTCGCCGATTTCAGCGTCGCGGAGGGCCAGGAAATACCTTTCACGCTGACGTGGCGAGCGTCACATGATACGCCTCCCAAGCCGATGACTACGGAACGAGCGTTAGCGGAGACCGAGCTCTGGTGGAATAAATGGTCGCAACGCTGCACGTACCAGGGCGCCTGGCGCAATGACGTCATTCGCTCGCTGATTACGCTGAAAGCCCTGACCTATGCTCCGACTGGCGGTATTGTCGCCGCGCCGACCACCTCGCTTCCGGAATTACTCGGGGGAGTGCGCAATTGGGATTACCGGTATTGCTGGATTCGAGATGCGACCTTTACGCTCTATGCCTTGCTGACGGCTGGATACCATAGTGAGGCCAAGGCCTGGCGCGAATGGCTGCTGCGCGCGGTGGCGGGCAAGCCTTCCGACTTGCAAATCATGTACGGCATTGGCGGCGAACGGCGGCTGACAGAGTTCGAGTTGGACTGGTTGCCGGGCTATGAGCGATCCACTCCTGTGAGAATCGGCAATGCGGCCTCCCGGCAGTTTCAGTTGGACGTCTATGGCGAGATGATGGATACCATGCACCAGGCCAGGGAGTCAGGTCTGGCGGGCAGTAACGATTCCTGGCGCGTGCAACATGCCATCATGGAATTTCTCGAATCGGCCTGGGATCGCCCCGATGAGGGCATCTGGGAAGTCCGAGGGCCGCGCCGGCATTTCACCCACTCCAAGGTGATGGCCTGGGTTGCGGTCGACCGGGCGGTGAAGGCAATCGAGCGATGTCATTTCGAAGGACCGCTGGAGCAATGGCGCGCCCTTCGCGCGACGATTCACGACCAGGTGTGCCGTGAGGGGTACGATTCGAATCGAGGGACGTTCGTCCAATATTATGGCGGGACTTCGCTGGACGGCAGTTTGTTGATGATTCCGCTCGTAGGGTTTCTGCCGGCATTCGATCCCCGCGTGCAGGGGACGCTGCACGCCATTGAACGGGAGTTGACGGTGGATGGATTGGTCATGCGGTATCAGCCATCCGGCCAGTTGGACGGACTCCCCGGTGATGAGGGGATGTTCCTGCCCTGTTCATTCTGGCTGGTAGACAATCTGCTTCTTTCCGGTCGCGTGGATGAAGCCCGCCGGTTGTATGAACGTTTGATCGGGTTGAGCAACGATGTCGGGTTGCTGGCAGAAGAATATGATCTGAAGAACCAACGGCTGGTCGGAAATTTTCCGCAAGCGTTTTCTCACGTGTCCCTGATCGACTCGGCCTATGGATTCTCCCGCATGGAAAGCCCTGCCGAGCGCCGGCAGCGGAGTTGAGCCGCCGGGGCATGTGGTGGCAATGGCAAGGAGGCAGATGTTGAACGGCAGAGGACTCATGGTGGTCGGGGCGATGATTGGCTGGTTGCAATATGGGCAGGTTGCGTCCTTGTGCGCCCTGGCAGCCGAGCAGATTTCTTCTGCCGACATGACGCCCAATGACCAGGGCTATGGAGTGCTTGCCGCAGAGGGTACAGTGGATCGTTTTATCCTGGATCCACGGGGAGAAGTAGAGGGACTCTTCCTCGCCGATGGCACGCATCTGTATGTCACCTCCCGCGCGGCAGACCACCTGGTCAGCGCGTTCAAGCCGGGAGATGTTGTGCGGGTGTATGGCCGGCTTTTCCCCGAAGAACGGCTGGTTCAAGCCGATGTGATGACCAATCAGACTGCGGGAACGACGTTCATCGTACCGTTGCGCCTGGACCTTCCCATGCCGGATCAGCACACACTGTCGATGACTGAAATGAGCGCCGCGGGGACCATTCGCGCGTTCTTCTATCACCCCGTGAGAAAATATGTTCAGGGCCTGTTGCTGTCGGATGAGACGCAGGTTCGCTTTCCTCCCGATGCCAGCCAGGAACTCCGGCGCTCCCTCCACATCGGGGATCGGTTGACGATCAGGGGAAACGGAACGACTAATCGATTCGGTCGGGCGGTCGAGGCACTGGCAATCGGCAGGAATTCAGAATCGCTCACCCCGCTGGACGCCTCGCTCCAAGCCCTGCCTTGACAGATCTTTAAGGCGTATCGGCCTGCGCCTGCTTGATTCGCGGGGGCACTGGTCGATTCGCCCACTCGGCTTGTCGGTATACAAACTTCCTTTGAAACACACGCAAGCTGGGACATTTTTCTTGATTAACTGGAAGCGCTAATCGGACGGAGTTCGTCCGAGCAGCCGGGCCAGAGCCGGTGTGAATCGGCTCAAGCAAAGTTTCAAGGTGTCACGGACCGCTGTGGTTTCGGTCTCGATCTGGCGGTGTGACGGGTGTCTTCTCGTGCTGGCGGAATGGATGCGGCCGTCCCTCCACTCTGTACATGACCAGCAGTTCAAGGGAACCCGGATCTCGCCGACTGAATTGATCGTTCGCGCAATGCATTGGCGATCGCAGCAGGAGTGCTCAGGAATCAGGCAACCTAGGGAGTTCACTAGGGCGCAGATGTGCCGCGGCTGACATATAAGAATGACGCCGGCCGTCACGGAATCGAACGTCACCGTCAGGAGCAATAGAGCTGATGCGTCGTGCTGCGTGTGAATGGTTCTGTCGTCTGAGTGTCTGCATAGTAAGTGTCTGGGTAACGGGGAGCGTCATGCTCGGCGGAAAACAAGACGTTGCGCTGGCCGAAGAACCCACGCCGATTGCCGGCGAGCCTTTTCGAACCACCTTATTCGGAGAGGAAATCTATGTGCCTCCCAGGGACCGCCGGAGCGTCACGGCGATCAGCTTCGGGATTCAGGCTATTCCTAATGGACCGGCCCAGCAGGAAATGCTTCCGTTTGGCGCCCTCTATGTCTGGCGCAATTGGGATGATGACAACCGGCGTCTTCGCGGTACTTTTTCCGGGGTCGTGAACGACGTGGACTACACGATCGGGCTACGCGACTACCCGAACTGGTCGCTCCTGTTCACGTGGGACAACTTCATCCTTCCATTAGGCCGGTCGGAGTATGTTCAAGGACAACGTCAGCGAGGCACCGAGTTGGAGTGGAGCTATGCCTTTGCCGGCGCCGGGCTGGGCTACCGGCTTCCGGTCCATCCATTTCGGCAGGACAGCGCGGTGAACATTTCAGTCACCTACGAAGCGGGGTATCGTTGGTTCAAGGGCACCGGCCACACGTCCGCGGAATATGGCGTGCCGAAGGACACGTATGAAGGCCGCATTCATTTTCGAATACGGGCCGATGCGCTCAAACGAAATCTGATGGAGCTTCCGCATGAAGGGTTCACCATGGGCGGTGATCTGCTGCACGGCCACCGAGCGAAGTGGGATCAATGGGGAGGCGCCCCGTTCAATACCCCGGACTTCAAAAAGGAGCGGACGTACATTCAAGCCAGCGCCTATGCGTTGCTGGCAACGGGATTGCCGTTCATCGACAGTGACAAGCATCGTTTGTTGAGCAGTGTCCATGCGGGGATCGGGAAAGACCTGGATCGATTTTCGGCCTTCCGGCTTCCGGGACGGCCGACCGGGTATGAATGGGAGGCCATCTCTCTCCCGATGATCCACGGCGTGGCCTTCAACGAATTATTTCCGACCCGTTATGCCGTGGCCAATCTGCAATATCGCTACGAGGCCGTATTTTTTATGTATCCCTACGTGGAGGCGACCTGGGGGCTGGTCGAGCGTCCCGTTTTTACATCGAGCAATGCGGTCAAAAATATCACGGACTCGATGCCGGCTGTAGGCGGCGGATTGGTGACGGGCGCCCCATGGAAATCACAGGTGGAATTAAATTACACGTACAATTTTGGCATCTATCGGGACCCGGGCGGGGCGCCGCCCACCAAGGGCGGGCATGGCATCATTTTTTTCTGGTCGAAAGAATTGTGACCGACAGGCCACTCGAAATCATGCGGAGAGAGTGGTAGGATTCTCCAGCCGTCCCTACGCGGCTTCTCCACCAGCCCGGAGCGTGTTCATGAAACCACGAGTACTCATCGCCGATGACCACACCCTCGTTGCGGAGGGTATAGAAAAGCTGCTGGAACACGGTTTTCAATTGTGCGGCAGGGTCGCTGACGGGCGCGCGCTCGTTCGAGCCGTTGAAAAGGAGAAGCCCGATATCGCCCTGGTGGATATCGCGCTACCTCTGCTGAACGGACTCGATGCCTGCCGGCAGATCAAGAAGTCGGTTCCGCAGGTGAAACTGCTCGTGCTGACGATGCATAGCGAGCAATATTTTGTGACGGAGGCCTTTCGCGCCGGCGTCTCCGGGTATGTCTTGAAGCAATCCGTGTCGGAGGAACTGGTGTTCGCGATTATGGAAGTGTTGAAAGGGCGGCTGTACGTGTCTCCCAGCGTGGCGGAAAATCTGGTGGCGCAAGCGCTCAATCCGGTTCCGCCGGCTCCGGCCGGTTCGCCGCCATCCAACGACCTGCTCAGCGGCCGGCAGCGGGAAGTTCTTCAGCTGATCGCCGAAGGCCAATCGATGAAGGAAATTGCCTCGACTCTCAACGTGTCTCTCAAAACCGTCGAATTTCACAAAACTCGCATCATGAAGCAACTCGGGATCCGCAGCACCGCAGAACTCACCAAACACGCCATTGCAATCGGGCTCATTGCCATGCCGCAGCAGCCCACGGTACCCGGCTCTCAGTCCTGATCAGTCAGGGGTGTTGGTCGTTCAGTGTCGTAAGGCCTTGCGAGAGGGCAAAGCGCGTCAGCTCCGCGGTGGTGCGGATGCCGAGGCGGCGCGTGATATTGCCCTTGTGGAATTCAACGGCCTTCGTGGAGACGCGCATGGTCGTGGCAATTTCTCTCGTGGACATGCCTTTTGTCAGCAGCTGCAGCACCTCTTGCTGACGAGGGGTCAATTTGGAGGAAAACCCTTCCGGTTTGACCCAGGGCGTTTCGATGGCATCCTGCACCTCGAGGGACAGTTGCGGTGAAATGTACCGCTGATTCCTGAGTGCGGCCTTCAGGGCAGACAACAATTCCGTAGAGGCAGACTGTTTCAGGACATAGGCCGAAGCGCCCATCTGAAAGGCCTGCGAAATATAAAAGGGTTCGCTCATCATCGTCACAAATATAATCCTGGCCTGAGGAACTGCGGCTCGCAGCAGCTTCGTGACTTCCAAGCCGTTCATGGTCGGCATGGAAATGTCGAGCATGACGATATCCGGATGTAAGGCGGGGGCGATGTCCAGGAGTTCCTGCCCATTCGAGGCCGTGCCGACCACCTCATAGTCCGGCTCCAGCAATTGCCGATAGGCTTCCAACACTAAACTATGGTCATCGGCGATGACAATGCGCGCTCTAGCCACGGTGCTCCTTCCCCTCGCGGACGACTCGGTCCAATGGATCTGATACGGGCGACGGCCATCACATGCGCCTTACCATACCAGTCCCGGCCAATATTTGCACCGGTCCTTTCCGTCAAGCAAGTCTCCCCATAGACCGGTCTTACAGAAATCACAGAAGAAGTACGCCTAGGAACCTCCCCTGCCAAGAGTGAGCCTTTCCAGGGTAACACCTAGTTGGGACGCTTCCCGTGCGGGGGTAAGGTTGATTGAGATCATTGGCGTAATTTTTTCAGGAAAGGGACCGGTTATGGCCGCGACTCAACCGTATCGAGCCAGGAGTTATGATCTGTTCGGTTTGTCCGGTATCTCAGATGAAACGCTCCGAGTCCACTTCGGTCTCTATGAGGGTTATGTCAAAGCGGCCAACGAACTGCGCGATCAATTGTCCGAGCTCATGGCGCGCGGGGACCTCGATCACGAACAAGTGCCGGCCTATTCCGATCTGACGCGCAGGCTGGGATTTGAATTCAACGGAATGGTGCTGCATGAATATTATTTTGGGAATCTTCGTCGGGGAGGAGCAAAGCGGCCCCCGGAGGGCTCGGCCTTCAATAGAGCAGTGGAGCGCACGTTCGGCGGCTACGAGCGCTGGAAGGCGGACTTCTGCAGTGTGGGAATGATGCGCGGGGTGGGATGGGCGGTCTGTAATGTGGACCCCGCGAGGGGGCTTGTCTCCAACCATTGGGTGTCGTTGCATGAACAGGGAAACGTGGCGGGTTTTTTGCCCATTCTCGTCATGGACGTATGGGAACACGCCTACCTTCTGGACTATCAACCCGGCGAGCGCAAACAGTATATCGAATCGTTTTTCAGCAACATCGGATGGAACATGGTCGAAGAGAGGCTTCAAGCGGGCTTGTCATCCATTTCCATTTCACGCTGAAGGAAAGGCGCTGTATGAACATCTTTTTTTCAGAGCCGTTTCTCTGCGAATCGACCCGATCCCACTTCGCTCCAGGAGCCGAATCCTAATCAGGATCCCGGCCCGGGTCCATTTCCGCCGGATCCTTTTCCTCCACCCGTTCCGCCACAACCGGTTGACCCTCCTGTACCGCAACTGGCGCCTGGGAAGGCCTATGGATGGCATGTCCGGATGGAAATGCGGCACGGGGGGGGACCTAGAGAAAGTGCCAGTGGGCGAGCCCCGGAGTTCATGGGAGAACAGCGTTGTCGATGGCGAAAGACGATCGCAGGAGACGATCGTCGGCAAGCCACGACATGGAGGCAGCGTATGGAATCTCTGGAAAAGGCGGCAAGCATTCGACAATGGATCAATCCTGAAGAGCGGGTGACCGTAGATTTTCAGGATGAACATGATCTCAATGCGGAGGTCATCGAGTGCGATGGTCAAACCGTGACCATGTTGCTTGAAACGGCCTTCCCGCATTACAGGCAACATCTCACGCTTCCGCTAAGCCTGATTTCGATCGGAGAGGATAAAAGCCATTACACAAGAGACCCTGACAAGCCCGTTCACTATGGACGGCTACTGATCACGGTGCATGAGGATCGTCCGCAAACGGTCTAACGAGCGCTAGAGGCCGGGCGGATGACGAGCGTGCGGGGGAAAAGTGATGAGTCTTCGTGCTATTGCTGAAGCGGGGCCAATGCGGCCGCAGGCACATCTGCATTGGGAATCCGGAATCAATCAGGATTCCGGTGTCTTGCCGATCTACAGTCCTGTCCTCCTCAGAGACCCTTACGGCGCCTCGTCCGGGTGAAACCCCCATGGTCCCCAGGGATGTGCCTAGTACGTCTCTCTGTCCTATTCTTTTACTGTGAGCGCAAAGTTTGACGCGGAGAGAGGAGGTCGCGATGACACCATTTTTCGTGGTACGCCGAGCACCTCGGTAGAAATTTGGTATGGATTCTTTCGATCGCTGCCTGCGTGACGATATCCGGGAGGCAGGCGCGAATGGTCACGCGGAGGAGGAATGACCGAAGTCCGATGACGGAATTGGGACTCGAATCGGCCTGGCCCACGTACGCGTAGACTTCTTGCGCTGAACTGCCACAGGATTGTGCTCTCACGTGCGTTGAGTTGTGAAAGGAGGCGATATGAAAACAGGAAAGCCAAAAGCATCCATCATCAAGGATGTGAAGACCATTAGGAAACGTGCCCGCCAGCATATCGAAGACGGAGCCTTGACGTTTGATTACAAAGCGGATCGCGAGACGGTCATCAAATTGTTGAATGAAGCGCTGGCGACGGAAATTGTTTGTGTGCTGCGGTACAGGCGGCATTATTTTATGGCGGAGGGCATGAATGCGGAAAGCGTCAAAGCTGAATTCCTTGCTCATGCCGTCGAGGAACAGGCTCATGCGGATGAACTCGCGGAGCGAATCGTCCAGCTAGGCGGGGAACCGAATCTTTCTCCAGACGGCTTGTCGTCGCGCAGCCACTCGGAATATGCGGAGGGCGATGACCTCGAAGAGATGATCAAAGAAGATCTCATCGCGGAGCGGATTGCGATCGAGAGTTATCGCGACATGATCGCCTTCGTCGGCAGCGATGATCCTACCACCAGGCGGCTGCTCGAAACTATCCTGATGAAGGAAGAGGAACATGCCGAGGATTTGGTCAGTCTCTTGAAGTAATGTCGCGATGACGAGGCGATCCACAATCCTTGGAGATGAAAGATGATATGAAGGTATGGCCGGGCCGTCCCTGTCCGCCGGGAGCCATGTGGGATGGGCAAGGGGTGGATTCCGCCCGGTCCTCTGAAAATGCCACGTTGGTAGAACGATGCCTTCTGATGGACCGGACGCTTCACAGGAATCCCGGCGGATTCGGCTAGAGAAACGGACCAATCAAACCCGGCATGTCTGCCTGCCGGCGGGGTGCCCCCGCCTCCAGTATGAATCCCGCATAAAAAGGCTGTAAGAGCCTGCGGCCTTTCACCTGTTCATTCCTGCCAAACTGTTGGTTGATCCTATGAGATGGGAAGTGCTTGGTAACGGTTTCACGGCGCGCCATCCGGATGTGCCGGAACATTTCGACGCGTAGGACAGGGGCACCCTACACGACCTCAGCGCGATCCGAGGCCATCCCTGGTCGTTTCTACGCCGGGCTAGAGTCATAAAGAGGCTTCAATCACTCCTTTCCGCGACCCTCTTCTCGTGCGCTCCGCGGTCATGTCGTCACTCCGGCCAAATATCATACCCTCTGATCAAGGCGAGAACTATTACGTAGATAAAAATGTTCTAGGGATCGTCCCTTTTAAAACTAGGGGTATGTCCAGCCTTCCGTTTGTCTGTTCGGGGATATAAGAGCTATGGACAACTATCGCAAGGCGCAGATGAAACACTCCGGAGTCAAAGCCAAGGTCGTCGTGATAGTCAGGGAAAGCGCTGACGGAAGCACAGTCGTGTTGTACCGGGGTGGAAAGAACGGTCTTGCGTTTCGATCGCCGTTCCAGCGGGTGTTGAGAGACGCCGCCCGGCAACGGAGTCGCGGAGGCGCTATACCTTCTGCGGCGAGGACACATCAACAGGGAGGATCGCAATGAATTCAGATCAATTTAAAGGGAAATGGGTGCAGTTCAAGGGAGAGGTCAAGAAGCAGTGGGGAAAACTCACGGATGATGATCTCACTCAGATCGAGGGCGATTACGACAAATTTGTCGGGCGCATTCAAGAGCGATATGGCAACAAAAAAGAGGAAGTGATGCGCTGGGCCGATGATTGGCATACGAAGCAGGGACAGGCGCAGCCGGGGACTCAGCCACGAGAGGCGCGGCCCCCGCGGTGAAAATACTCCTTGAACGCAGACATCCTCACCATGTCACAGAAGGAGCACTTGGTATGAAGAAGCTAATCGCGATCGCCCTGTTATCCGGAGTTATCGCAAGTCCGGCGTGGGCACTTTTCGAAACAAATAAAGAGTTGGCGGCCACAGCGACGGTCACCCTGGAAGATGCCGTCAGGCATGCTCTGAAAGCGGTGCCGGGGAGAGCCGTTGAGGCCGAGATCGGCAAGGAAGACGGACGTACCGTCTATGAAGTCGAAATCATCGACTCGAACAATAAGACCCAGAAGGTCTATGTCGATGCGCAGAGCGGTCAGGCGAAGGTCGATCGCTAAGGGGTGGCGGCGTCCCGGCCCGAGGAAGCGGCGGCACGCCCCTGTCATGTATGTGATGGAAAAATGGTGAATGACTCTTAGCCGATTGAGCACGATGCCACAGTTCTACACTCACGGAGGAGATGGACAATGAAACGACGGGTCCTATGGGGAGCGTTATGCCTATGTGCGTCTTTGCTTATGGTCGGTGGAATGGTTGCGCCGTTCCAGGCTACGGCGGCGGAAGATAAGGGGCTCTTCGAGCAGGTAGACATTGGTCTGTTATCGATCGGTGGTCGCGCTACCTATAGCGATCCCAAAGATGGTTCAAGTCGATGGTTCGGGGGGGGACAAGTACGCCTGCATCCTTCGCGCTACCTGGCCTTTGAGGGATCCGTAGACTACCGCCGGAACGACATCGGTGATACCCGCGTCCATACATACCCCGTCCAGGTTTCGGCTCTGATTTATCCGCTCGGGACGACCAGACTGGCGCCGTTTTTATTAGGTGGCGGTGGTTGGTACTACACGACCGTCAAGGGGCCGGGCGGTTTCGATGACACCCAAAACCGGTTTGGTGCTCATGCGGGCGGCGGCCTCCAATTTTTCTTCAACAAACATGTCTCCATTGACAGCACCTACCGGTACATCTGGCTGGAAAAAATTGAGTCCCGGGACCAGAACATCGTCGACAAAAAATTTCAGGATAACGGCCACATGGTCACGGTTGGCATCAACTTCCATTTCTAGGCTGAAATGGACCAGGCTGTGAGGACGTTCAGAATCACGCGAGAACCAAATTAATCGGTGAGGCAGTCGGTTCTGGCCCCGCTACAGGTAGAAAAAGCCTGGATCGACGAGAGAGAGCCGCAGGTATTGAGGGATTTTTACACCGGTCCCAGTCCCGACGGTCAATAGTTCACCCATCGTGTGGAGTGGATCGGCATGGGTAGTCACCGTTGCTTCTAGCTCATGCAGAAGAGGCGGCGCCTGCCGCCGGAAAGGATGAAGCGATGTCGGAGGCAATACGAAAAAAATCCTGCGCGCATCCTTCATGTGCGTGTGAAGCCGAAAAAGGCCGCGAGTTTTGTTCCGATGCCTGTCGTAATGCGGCGGCGCCGACCGGGAGTTGTTCCTGCGGGCATAGAGCATGTGGTACGCAGCACACGTACCATTCGAAGGGGGCTTCTGACAGATGAGCGAGTGTCTTTACCTATAGGAAGGATGAGGTGCCATCATGTTGAGCTGGGCGGTGACATTTTTGGTCATTGGGCTGATCGCAGGCGTACTCGGAGTCACAGGGGTGGCGGGGACTGCCACGCACATCGCCTATGTGCTCTTTGTGATATTTGTGATCCTGGCGGTGATTGGCATGGTGATGGGCCGACGGCCACCGGCGGTATGAAGGGCGAGGACTGTTACTTCCTGGTTCGCACAGTGCTGACAATGGCTTCGTAGAGCTGGCCGGCGGCGCATTCTTTGGTGACAAAGACTGCGGCCCCGGCCTTGAGCATGGCGTCCTCGATATGCCGCTCGTTCTGAACCGAGAGGCCGATCACCACGACATCCGGATGCTCGCTGAGGATATGGCGGGTGGCTTCGATGCCGTCGATTTTCGGCATGTTGATGTCCATCACCACGACATCCGGTTTTAACGCGGCGGCAATACTAATCGCCGCATCCCCGTCGCCCGCTTCTCCGACGACCTCGAGATCAGTGTAACTCTCCAAGACACTCCGCAATCCCTGACGCACCATCGCATGGTCGTCGACCAGAAGGATCCGCAATCGATGCGAAGGAGGATGTGGCGTATCGGGCACAGGCTCGGGCAGGGCCATGCTCGATTCGGAAGTCGAGTCTGAAGGAGGATTGAGAGGTGCGCTGAGTGTAACGGCGGTTCCTGATCCGACTGCAGATGTCAGGCTGAGGCAGCCGCCGACCGCTTCGATGCGTTCCTGAACGTTAAAGAGCCCGAATCGTCCCGGATGCTGCCGGTCGGTGTCCTGCAGAATGGCCGGATTAAAGCCGGATCCTTTATCGGACACGGTAATGATCACCTGATTGCCCGAACCCAGAGCGAGTGTGATCATCGCTTGGTCAGTGCCTGCGTGTTTCGCCACATTGAACAAGAGTTCCCGGACACTCTGGTACAAAATCACGGCGCTTTCTTCAGCGAGCGGAAGCTGGTCCACCTCACAATGGGTCGCGACGGACAGTCCGTGCGATTTCATTTGCCCGGCGAGCCATTTGAGTGCGGCAGGCAGGCCGAATTGATACAGAACCTGCGGACTCAGTTCGGCCACAAGAAATCGCGTATAGTTGAGCGATTGGGTCAGCATCTCATCCGCCTCGCCCAGCAGGTGTTCTGTTTTTGGATCACGCACCTGCGGTCTGGCCTGGCTGAGTTTCATGCGGGCGACGACCAGCAACTGCGCGAGGTAATCGTGCAGCTCCGTGGCGAGCCGGCGACGCTCCTGCTGTTCCGTGGCGCTGAGATCGGACGCCAGGGCGCGGAGGCGCGCCTGGGAATGTACGAGTGCTTGCGTGCGTTCGTTCACGCGCTGTTCCAGTTCCACCGTCCACTTCTGCAGTTGTTCTTCGGCCAGTTTCCGGTCCGTGATGTCGAGCGCCGCACCAAGGTACCCGCTGAACACTCCGGCGGCGCTGAGCAGCGGGACGCCGCGGTCCAGGATCCATCCGTAGGTTCCGTCCTGCCGACGCAGCCGATATTCCAGTTCGAATGGCTCCTGTCGGGAGAAGTGCGTGGTGTAGATCCGGATGAAATCGGCCCGGTCGTCAGGATGAACACTATCGGTACGTCCGGTCCCCAGTTCATCATCAAGGCGGCGTCCCGTATACTCCAACCAGGATCGATTAAGCCAGGAACAGAGTCGATCCGTTCCGGCCTTCCAGACCAGCACCGGAGTGGCATCCGCCAACATGCGAAAATAGGCTTCGCTTTCGCGCAACCCCGCGTCGGCCCGCTTGCGTTCGGTAATGTCTCTCACAATGGCATGCCAGCGCCGATCCGGTTGCAATTTGGCGCTGATTTCGACGGAAATGGTTCCCCCGTCTTTTCTGCGTAATTTCCATTCTCCGGAATGCCGATGCCCCTGAATCAATTCTCTTTGGATCGTTCTCAAGCGTGGGGAGTCATGCGGATCCAGGAGGTCGGTGACCCGTAAGTCGAACAGCTCCTCACGCGTATACCCCAACATCTGGCATGCGCGGCTGTTTACATCAAGGTATTGCCCGTTCATGTCCGCCGTGACGATCCCGTCTGAAGCCTGTTCAAAAAGATGGCGGAACCGCTCTTCGCTTTCTTTCAAGGCGCTGTCGGACTGTTTGCGCTCCGTGATATCAAACATCACGCCAGTGATTTGCCGCGGATGGCCGGCGGAATCGGGAAGGACCTGTCCGGTGATCGCGATCCAGGCCTCGCCGGGAGAGCCCTGGCGGAGGATGCGGCATTCCACATCGTATGCGCTGCGGTCTTGGATGGCTCCGTTGATCGTCTGCTGCACGCGGATCCGGTCCTCGGGATGAACCAGGTCCTGGAATGCGGCGAAGGTGCTGCCGAACGTCATCGCGGGCAATCCGAAAATGCTCTCCAGTTCGGGCGAAAAGACCAATGTCTGGCGGTCAAGGTCCTGGTGGAAGGTGCCCATGCGGCCGGCTTTCAGCGCCAGACGATGTCGGGCTTCGCGTTGTTGAAGTATTTGCAGAATATGTTTTTTTTGGCGGTCGGTGCGGTTGAGGTTGCCGGCGAGAAACCACAGAAAGGCCAGCATGATCAACATGACCCCAGCCACCGCCAACGCCACTCCGAAATTGAAGTCGTAGCGGCCTGACCGCTGAGCGGCGATACGAATCCATCCGGCGAGAATCGGCAGGGCAATGGCGAAGGGGAGGAGGCGCCGCAACATCACGGCTCCGAGATGTTCGCTTGTCAGGGTGGACATGAACCCTCGGTTCGGGCGGGCGCTGAGAATACCGAGACCAAGCGTGAGTAGGAGGGCGGCGCTGAAAATGGAAATGGTGTTAGATGTCCCGACCTTGTAGAGGGTTTGCACGCGGTAGAGATAGCCGACGAGCGCAATCGCGCCAACGGTTCCACCGAGGAGCGCCAGATAATGGCTGGCATTCTCGTGGTTGGTGTGGTTCGAGTCGATCCGGAACAATGCCAGGCCCAACATGAGGATCGCGAAGGCTGTGGCGGGAGCCATCCGGCCGGGATGGGAATCCACGGCCCAATCAGGAATGGTGGTAAACCAGAGATCGATACCCAGATCGGTGGACAGCAGGTATTCCACCATCGTGAGAGCCGCCAGGAGGCAGGCAAGGCCCGCGAAGCCCTGTGCGAGACGCCGCTTCGTCCGCGTCACGGCCTGCTCGTCGGCCTGTAGCCACAGCGATATCCCGCAAAACAAGACCGCTGCCATGGTCATCGGCTTCACCGTTCCAGTGGAGGGCAATAGGTTGGAGAACAAGGCAGGGTTGTAAGCCCAGCAAAGGAAGGCAAAGACCGGGAACCCGATGGCCAATCCGGCGGCTGAGGGGACCAGACGTTGCAGCGTCAGCAGCACCGAAGTCATGCGTAAAGGACAAGCCTCCGGGTCTTATCGCCTTGCAGCAGGAACGACTGACCCTCTCCGCGAGTGTGACTCAAGGGGGAACAGAGGCGAGCGGGATTGGTGGCCATTCATGGACGAAACCTGCCCATGTCATTGAGAGGATCTATTATAGGCGAGTCGGAAGCCAGACGCTACTGGGGGATCCCCTAGTTCGGTCTTCGTTTCATTAGGCTTGGACAGGAAAATGGCGAACGATCACTTCGTACAGCTGATCAGCCGCGGATTCTTTGGGCAGAAAGGCGACCGCCCCCGCCCCGGTCATGGCGTATTGAACTTGCGGGTCATTGCGAACGGAAATGCCGATCACGGTGATGGATTGATGTTCTTGAGTGAGAATGCGCGTGGCCTCGATGCCGTCGATGATGGGGAGATTCACATCCATAATGACGACGTCCGGATGTAGCGAGCGAGCCATCATGACGGCGTCCTGGCCGTCAGCTCCTTCCCCAACCACCGTCAGATTGTCGTACGCGTTGAGTATGCTGCGAAGACCCTGCCGGACCATGGCATGATCGTCCACGAGAAGTATGGAAATGTTGCGCGATGAGGCTTTGGGGGAAGGCGGCGGCGCATGCGGAGCTTCCGGGGTGAGCGCGAATGCAGATTGGACGGAGACGGATGCCAGGGGAAGCCGGAGGATGGCCGCCGTGCCGCTTCCCTGGACGGACGACACATCGCACTCGCCTCCGAGCAGCTCCATGCGTTCCCTGATGCTCAGTAGGCCGAAGTGAGCCCTGGTGTTCTTCGTGATGCCAGGTTCCATGACATCAAACCCGATTCCTTCATCTTCCACGCAAATCCACAACTCTTGACGATCTTCATCCACATTAATGGTCACAGCGGCGCGGTCGACCTTGGCATGTTTGATGACATTAAAGAGGAGTTCGCGAACCGACTGGAATAACAACACGGCTTGATCGTCCTGCAGGGTGAACGGCGGCGCCATCGTTTTGACAGCCACGTCAAGACCATGGTGCTTCATCTGTTCACCCAGCCAGACCAGCGACTGCGACAGCCCGAATTGGTACAGAATATGGGGACTCAGCTCGGCGACCAACGAACGGGTGTAGGTCAACGCCTGATCGAGCATCTCATCGATTTTCGACAGAGCAACCGAGGCTGAGGCATCATGAATGGTCGGAATGACTTGCGCGAGCCGGATCCGGCTCGCCACCACAAGCTGTGCCAGGTAGTCGTGCAATTCAGTCGCGAGATGCCGACGTTCCCGTTGCTCAGTCAGAGTCAGGTCGGAGGCCAAGGCCCGCAGGCGTTCCTGCGAGAGGAGCAGTTCTCCCGTGCGTTCGACGATCCGCCGCTCGAGTTCGGCGGCGGAATTCTGCAGTTCCCGTTCAGCCCGTTTCTGTTCGGTCAGATCTACCAGGATGTCCACTCCGCCGATCGCAGCGCCGGACGCGTTGCGAAGAAGCGCGGTGTGAGAGGCGACCGGGAGGCGGGCGCCGTCCGGCCGTTCGATGATGGTCTCCAGGCCGCGGATCGGGCGATTGAGTGCGAGCGATTGCGCCAAGGGACATTCCGACGCCGGCATGAGTCGTCCGTCGGTCCAGTATTGGCGCCAGGAGCCGGACCAGCGGGAGACCCCGAGGGGCGGCTGGCGGCCCCAGAGATCGAGGGCCGCCTGGTTATACCGGGTAATCCGGCCTTCGGCATCGGTGGTATAGACGGCGGCCGGCAGAGTCTCCAGCAGATTGGCCAGGTTCCGTTCACCCTGTTTCAGATCAGATATCCCCCGCGCGATTTTCGACGCCCCGACGATCCGCCCTTCCTGATTCTTGATCGGCGATACGGAAAGCGAGATCTCGATCAAGGTCCCGTCTTTGCGTCGCCGCACGGTTTCATAATGATCGATGCGCTCCCCCATGCGAAGTCGTTCCAGAATGCGCGGCTCTTCGTTCAATCGGTCTTCCGGGATCAGGCGCTTCACTGGTTGCCCGATCATTTCAGGGGCCGCATAACCGAACAGGTGTTGGGCGCCTCTGTTCCAACTGGTGATCGTCCCGTTGAGATCCTTGGAAATGATGGCATCGTCGGAACATTCCACGATGGCTGCCAGGTGCGCCAGCATGAAATCCAGCGGAAACCCGGATTGGGGAATGGACGGGGTGATGTCGCCAGGGTCTGGCATATGGTTGGGCATATATAGGTTCCTGATTGCAGGCGTGGAGACACAAAAGTCTGCTTCTAACGGCGACTCTATCGTTGTCTCCATCTGCATCACAACTAGGCAAAGTGCTAGCGCACCTCATGCAAAACCCAGGGAAGTTCCTAGTAACCCGTCCTCAAACATGCCGTATGGCATAAGGCAGACGCGATCGGAAGATGTCATATATTCTTATGGAGCGTGCATGATCAACTCATCGATCTCCTGATCCAGGAACCCGATTCCGCGGGGCCGCCCCTGTCGAATTCGTATCCCGGATCGAGTGTAAGCCTGGAAGCTCAGCAACCTGTCATCGAAGTGTCCGACCGCGATGGCACTGTGACCGTGCATGCGGACTTTCGACCGGTTCTTGAAAAACCGCACCGGGCAGGTCGCCGTAAAATTTGCGCGGCAGGGCATGATTTCCGCCGCGGGCATCCCATTCTTCGCCAATCAGCGGGCAATACAGAACCGGCGGGCTCGCCCCTCGGCCCCTCAACGTCCTGCACGGGTACGCCACGGGTCCTCCCGCCTCCGCGCGCCGGTCTCGCACCGTGACCCGGCGATTGCACGACGAACTAGTGTGAATCATCTAGCAGGATGCGGAAAAAGTCCACCAGCGGCGTTCTCGCCTCGTTCAGCGGCTCAACGTACGACACGAGTACGATTCGCCGCTTCACTCGCTGCGGCCTTGCTGGATAGCCTTGTTGCGCATCCTGCGTACTATCCTGATACCAACACGCCACGTGAGCTGATCGAGGCGTAGCGTGCAAAAAAACGAGTTTTTCCGCAGCCTGCTAGGATTGTGGCGACCGGCTCCAGCCGAACGCCCGGATACAACCACCCATCTCGCTGCCGGTCAGCCGGCTCAACACACTGGCCGTCTTCATTACCCGTCCAAAGGTTCCTTCTTTTTCAGCTCGAGTTGCAGCAGTTGTCCGGACACGGCTTCCTGCCGGTGCGTAGCCAAGTCCGTCGTCAGGGTAGGGGAGACGCTCTCGTTCGCCGCCCGGGTGGATGAGAACAGTTTTGGCATCGTCGGAGGCGTAGGTATAGGATCGCTGGGTTTGGGAGGCACCGTCGGGCCGGGTCCCGGATTCGGGGCGGGCGCCGGAACCTCCTGATGAAATGGGCTCCACCCTGTCATGAAGACGACTGCCAGCACCCCGGCTCCTATCATAGTGGTGATCTTCATCATCCCTCCTCCTCGTCCGTCGGAGCAGTTAGGCCGTTCCGCCGGTCGAACTCGGCACGGATTCCAGCACCATCTTGTGGCAGAGTTCGGCGCAGCGCCGGCATTCTTTGGCGCACTCGCCGCACATGGCCTGGTGCGGCGCACGCTGTTCACAGACTCCGGCACAGAGTTCACGCATCTCGATGCAGAACGCACAGAGGCGGACGTCACAAGCCGAGGTCCGTCCCATCCATTGTGCCGCAAGGATGCAGATGTCCGCGCAATCGCGGCAGAGCCTGATGCAGCGAATCCTCAGGTGCCGCTCCACTTCCTCCTCCGGCATTTCCAAGCCGGTTATCTCGTCGCCACACGTATTGCAAATGCGCGCGCAGTCCAAACAGGCCTGAATGCACTCGAGCCGGTGCCCGTCCACTGAGTGAACCGATGCGGCCATCCTCGTTAACATTGCCCCCTCCCACTGTCTTGTGATTACACTATCGTACCCGGCATGGGTCCTGTACTAGGGAAACCTCTCGAAGAGGTTGCATGACAGGAGCGGACTAGGGGTCTGACTAGCTGGGTATCGCGGCAAAAACTGGATAGGCTGTGCAGCACCAGCAATGGAGAAGTCGGGGAAGACGCCAATGACACATGTCAGTGTAGAAGCGGCCGTGGAGGGAGGAGGGGGCACTTCGCCGGAGAAACCAGTATCCCCCTCGCCGATCCTGGTGCCGGGGCAAACCTGCTGGCGGATAGAGTCAGCGGAGCGAACGGCGTTTCTGGTGGACGGCGAGGCGTACTTCAGGGCGTTTCGCGATACGGCGTCGCGCGCGAAGCATTCCATCATGATCCTCGGCTGGGACATCGATACCCAGGTCGAGTTGGTGCGAGAAGACTCTCCCTCCTTGGGTCTGCCCTCCAAACTTGGTGAGTTTTTGGTGGCGCTGCTACGCCGCAGACGCGGGCTCCGAGTCTATGTCCTCAATTGGGATTATGCCCTGATCTACGCGTTGGAGCGGCAATGGATGCCGACTGCCGAACCGGGGTGGCGCAGCCATCGCCGCCTTTCGTATCAGACTGATGATTATCATCCGGTCGGCGCGTCTCATCATCAGAAGCTGGTGGTGATCGACGATGCGGTTGCTTTCGTCGGCGGGCTGGATTTGAGCAAATCCCGCTGGGACACCAGGGCTCATCTCCCGCTGAATCCCCGTCGAGTCGATGCCGATGGTGAGGGGTATGCCCCATTTCATGACGTGCAGATGATGGTCACAGGCAACGCCGCCGCCGCCCTGGGAGATCTCGTGCGCGACCGGTGGTTGCGTGCGACCAGACGGCGCCTTTCTGCACCGCCGAGGTGTTCCGTCGAGGAGCTGTGGCCGCCGAATCTGAGCCCCGACTTGCTGGAGTGCCCGGTCGCCCTCCTGCGTACCCAGCCCCAATATGAGGAATTGAACGAGAGACGCGAGATTGAACAGGCCTATCTGAGTGCGATTAAACGGGCACGCCGGTCCATTTATATCGAATCGCAATACTTTACCGCGCAGGCCATTGGTCGCGCGTTAGCACAACGGTTGTCCGAGCATGGCGGTCCCGACGTCGTCCTGGTGCTCCGTCAGCATTGCGACGGTTGGCTGGAGCGCCAGACGATGGACAGTTTGCGCGCCCGTCTCCTGCACGACGTGGAACTGGCCGATCACTATGGCCGGTTGCGCGTCTATGCACCGGTCGTCCCGGGAGACGAGGGAGGCGTTCCGGTCGCTGTGCACAGCAAGCTCATCGTTGTTGATGATGAATTCGTCTGCATTGGCTCCGCCAATGTTTCGAACCGTTCCATGGGATTCGACACGGAATGCAACGTGGCGATCGAAGCCCGCGGCCAAGCGCCGGTGCAGGCCGTGATTGCGGCGTTTCGCAACGGCCTGCTTGCCGAACATCTCGGTGTCGCGCCGGATAGGATCGGGCAGCAGATCCTGCAATCCGGTTCTCTCGCCGGCGCCATTGATGCTTTACGCGGGGGCGAGCGTACGCTGGTCGCTGGCTGCTTTGAGACGGCGTCTTCTTCTGAGGCCATGCCCCCCGAGCAGGCGCTGATCGATCCGGAACGCCCTATGGCTGCGGATCACCTTCTGGCCGACGTGGGATTCAGACGCGAACGGATGCAGATTGTGCGTCGCGCGTTATTGGGGTTGTCGCTTCTGGCAGGGATGGGCGTGCTCGCGGCTGCCTGGCGGTGGACGGCACTGGCTCAATTGCTGGACCTTGACGCCTTGGTGCATCATGCGCAGGCGCTTGGACGGAGCCCGCAGGGACTGCTGACCGTCATGGGCGGGTATGTTCTGGGCGGCCTGTTCGCGGTGCCGGTCACGGCGCTCCTCGCGCTGACGATCCTCGCGTTTGGGCCATGGCTTGGCGCGATGTCCGCGATGGCAGGATCACTCCTGAGCGCGATGACGCTGTTTGCCGTCGGCCGGACGTTGGGATCCTACCGAATCCGGCGGCTGGCCGGCGCTCGCGTCGAACATCTGAGCCGGCGCATTGCCGAACGAGGTTTCTGGGCGGTGTTCCTGGTGAGGGTCCTTCCGATTGCGCCCTTCTCCGTGATCAATCTGGTTGCCGGAGCCTCGCCTGTGTCCCTGAGGAATTTTGTGTTGGGGACAGTGCTCGGGATGATGCCTGGGATTGCCATCATGGCGACGTTTGTGGGCGGTCTCGAGGATGCTGTCCGTGAACCAAGTTGGCAGGCCTTCGCGATGGTGGGACTGGTTGTGACCGCGGCCTGGGCGGGCGTGTGGTACCTGTCGGGAAGGATGCAGGCCGGACGGCCCGCGGCGGCGCCGGTCGCCGATCGATCCTCGATTTCCGTGACCTGATTGCCGGAAAGGATGCAGTGGATGCGTATGCGGGTCGCCTCGTACAACATTCATCGCGGATTCGGGAGGGACGGACGGTATGATCCGAACCGTATTCTGCGGGTGCTGCAGGAGATGGACGCGGACATAGTGGCGCTGCAGGAAGTGGAGTTTCCGGGCCCGGACCCCGATCAGATTTTGACCTGGCTTGCCGTCAGATTAGGCATGATTGCGGTAGGGGGACCGGTTCGGACATCCGAGGCCGGGACATACGGCAATGCCTTGCTGACACGGTACCCTGTGAGAAACGTTAGGCGGTGGGATCTTTCCGTCGGGACACATGAGCCGCGGGGCGCCCTGGCCGCAGATATGCTGTGTCAGGGCGCGATCATCCACGTGGTCACGACGCATTTAGGGCTGTGGCCGAAAGAGCGTCCGTTGCAGGCGACCCGGTTGCTGGAGTTCTTGCAGGTGCCAGAGGAAGAACTGACGATTCTCATGGGCGACCTGAACGAATGGCAAGGGTGGGGAAAGTCGCTTCGGGTCCTGCGGAGGGTGTTCGGTTCGCCTGCTGCTCCGCCTACGTTTCCCACCGTCTGTCCCATTTTGGCGTTGGACCGGATCTGGGTGTCGCCCCCTCAGTCGTTACGTAGTATCCATGCCCATCATTCTGGCGAGAGCCTCGCCGCCTCCGACCACCTGCCGGTGAAGGCGGAGGTGTGTTTTCAGGCGGTGAACCATGCGCGCTCCGGAACCGCGTAAAGGTTACGAACCGACGCCTGCCGCAACAGGTTGCGGCCGTTCGATGGTGTAGCGGCCCTGTCCGAGATGGCTCAAGCGCAGGTGTCCCATACGGCTGAGACGGTCGACCTCTGAAAATACCTGATTCCAGGTGAGGGTCGGGCAGGCTTCCACGAGCATATCGAGGTCGCACTGCTGCATATGGTCGAAGGCATCGAGAATGGTCAGTGTCACACTGTTGTCGGTCTCATGATATTCCTCAGTGACGGCCGGGCAGACCGTTCTTCCCAGTTTGGCGAACTGCACAGCGCAAGCGGGGCAATAGGCGTGGATGAGGCGATAGGCTCCAATCGCGAGGCGATGCGTATCGAGATACAACTTTAGAGGTCCCCATTCGGGCTCCGCACCCGGAGACAAGTTTTCACCTCGAACGTTTTCACATACGCAGCAGATGGGGATCAATCTCTTCATCTCCGGCTTCATAACCCACCCCCTGTCTTTCGGAATGAACTGCAGGCGGTCGACTAAATCGATATGATAGAAAACATTCTCCTTGAGGGCCACTAGGCGCTCCCCTAGGGTATTTTCCGAGAGTCGCCGGCAGAGCAAAGCGGTAATCCCGCATTAATCTTCATGGTGTACTTTACCTTCAAGCCCGGGGAGAACCGCGTCGAAGAACGCGTTTTGTAGGAGGGTCAGCAGCAGCTCCCAGGTGCTGGCTTGTGGGTTACCCACGGTGCCTGTCAGGTCGGTTTTCGTTGCGATCTCATCCCGAGGAGTATTTTTCAATATCCCCGCCAAGGCATTGATAGCCTTCTCATAAATCTGGTTGAGGAGTCCCTTATCCCGGTCCTGTTGCGGATCGTACGCCGTGACATCCTTAAATAGAGGCTTTAAGTATCCCTTCACCTTCCCGTGTTTGACGCTGACCTCGCTGAAGAGAGAAAAGAGGCCGCCTGCGGCATCGATTCCCCCATATGCGCGCAGCAATTGATTCAGCGTCGTGACCTTCGTCTTGACAATTTTCACAGAGAGGTCAAAGTCCGGCGACTCGAGTTCCGGCCGAAACGCCCCGGTGATCGTCGTAGCTCCAGTCCCCATGAACAGGCCATTGAGTGTCACCCGTGCGGTGCCTTCGGTAAGTTGGTTGCTCCAATTCTCGAGCTCCAACGCGGTTCCGCTGATGAACATGCGATAGGAAGGATGTGTGGCCTGGTTCACGAACCCGAATTCACTCCGTTCAATGTGTCCTTGATCAATGCGGAGCAGAAGCGTGGGATGGTTGGCGGCCTTGGCCGCCGTTCGGCTCACCAGCTGAGCGGTGCGTTGTTCTTTTTGTGCTGTGCGAAGCGCGTGAACAAAGTCCGCTTTCACATCATGGAGATTCAGCGCGGTGAGCCGCACCTCTTGCGCCGCGGGGGAAAATTCCACATGACCTGTCGTCGTTAATGAACCCTGGGTGAGGTGGATTTGGCGCTGAGCGGTGAGCGGCAGGAAGTCGGCCAGGTTAATGTCCAGGAGCGCAATGTCGGCATCGATGCCCATCGACGGTTCGGCAAAGAAATCCGCATGCCCGTCGACGTGGATGCGGCCGCCACCGAAGACGACGGCTTCGAACTGCACTCGTGATGGGTATTGCAGAGGTTTTGACCGCACATTACGGATATTCTCCGCGCTAATCTGAATATGGGTCAGCCGCACGGGTTTCGAAGCGGCAGTCTCCCGATAGGTCACCTCGCCGTCTTTGAGGCTGAGTTCGTTAATGTGCAACGGATACACAGCGAACAAGGATTCCTGCCAGGTTTCCTGGCGCGCCGCAGCGTCTTGTATTTCTTGCGCCGCTTGCGGGCGGGTGAAGTGGATGACAGGCCGGACAATGGTGTGATCACTGACCAGACGACCGGATAGTAGCGCGTGCCAGTGAATGCCGGTATGCCATTCCGCGACGTCCGCCAAGGGCGGGTCCGGATGCGCATCCTGCAGGACAGTGACGTGCTCCAGGTCAAGGGAAAGGCTGAGGGGATGGAATACAAGCGTGCCGATACGAAACGTGTATCCGGCAATATGACTGTTCAGTTCGCGTTCGGCGTACGCACGCAACGGTTCATCGATGAAGCGCAGAGCGATTCCACCTACAAGAATGACGGCCGCACACGCGGCGACGACCCATCGCCATACTCCGCGAGACGGCTTCTTCGAGGATGAACCGCCGTACACCTTCTCCTGGGAATATGCCGTTTGTCGATGTTCGGTCCGGACGCTCACGATTCTGTGCCTCGACTGGGAGAGAGCAATGGAGAGACCGACAGAGTCTCCTGATATCCTGTGAGGTCTCCTGAGCCGCCTTGCGTGTGAATTCTAAGATGGGTCGATTGATTCGGCTACTGGGTATGCCCCTGGTCGAGGCAGGTTCTTTCGCCGACGGCTCTTCTCCGCAACGCCAGGGGCAATTCCACTAGTGGGCAGAAACCCTGGAAGCCAATCTTACTGCCGACGCGAGAGCATGGCGTCTTTGAGCCTGCTGACGATCGGAAGAAGAATGTGTCGGCTCGCGAAGGAGAGAGTGGCGCAAGATTGCATCAGCGAGAAAGGGAGTGCGAGGTTTGGAGAGACTGGTCACTTCGTGGTGTGCGATCTCCGTTACAGCGTCGATGGACATCGCACACCACTCGCGTCATATTCCGATTTTATTGAACGGTGATGGAGCCATGAGAGTCTACCATCGTGGTTTTCGCATCGCTTGACGGCCTGACCGAGTACTTTACGGTGCCGACACGGCTGAAACACAGGCCGGCGGTTTCATTACTTGCCAGAGTCGTGGAATTGTCCACGCTCATTCCCAAAGCCTTAGAGAACCCATTCCGGCAGGACACCGTGTGTTCCAGAGGCCCGTCAATCGTCACGGTCACGGAATCCTGCCGCTGATTGATCCACCGAACCTCGTCGCCTGCCCGTACGGTCAACGCATCGGGAGTGATGGTGTCCTTGATGACGATATTCTTGACCATGCCCGTCTTGGTTCCTACCTCCACTTCTGACCGGGTCTTCGGCGCGGTCGGTGAACTCGAACAGGCCGCCGCCGAGATCAGCGCCAGAGCCAGTAGTGAGTGCATCAATGCTTTCATGAGGTGTCCTCCTTGGTAGAATGAATGTGAGATTGACTCGAGTGTTGTCATCCAGCGAAATGTGGCGCGGTTCTTTCGCTCGTGGCTCTTTCTCTGTGGATGATCACTGCCTGTCATGCCAACAGTACCGAGGCGCGTGAGGTCTCCGTACTCGGAAAAACCCCAGTATACATATGCCGAATGGCTGGTTACTGATGAACATGGAACTGATGGTCATCGAGCAGGACGGATTCTGAATGGCGAAGGCGTTCCACAGATCGAATTTCGTTTGGCTCATAGGGGTGGCGCTAGCGCTGATCCTGCTCACGAGCGGCTGCGCGCTATCCTTCGGCTATCGGCATGCGGACTGGCTGATCAGCCGGCAACTGGATCACTATCTGGACTTAACGTCGAGCCAGTTGCGGATTGTCAAACACCGGCTGCACCCGCTGCTTTTGCGGCATCAGAAAGAGGCGTTGCCGCAATACGAGCAGTTTTTGACAGATCTCCATGGACGTATCAGCCGTGGATTGAAGTCTGAGGACCTGGACTGGACCTTTGCCGCATACGATCGATTTCGAGCGGATCTTTTCGAGCGGGCGATTCCGGAAGGGGGGCCGTTGGCGGCGCTGCTGAAGGAGAAGCAAATCCACTACCTCGAACGAGTGTTCCGAAAGGAGGACGCTCAAGCGGAGCATCTGACGCAAGGGGCAACCGCCGTTCGTCTCGACGAACGGACCCGCAGGGGAGTGGCGATGGCTGAAGAATGGCTGGGGCCTCTCACCCGCGAACAAACCGCCAGCCTTCGTACGATGATCGCGGCGTTGCCGGACAGTCAGCCGGTCTGGTGGCGCTATCGAAAACAGCGCCATGAGGAGTTGGTGGCCCTGCTTCGCACTCCGGCGTCGGATGAGGAGATTACGGGAACATTACGAAACATGTTCGTGTATCCTGACCCGACGGCCTCGCCCGGGTATTTGAAGATGATGGCAGACATGCGCGCGGCCCTCACCGGCCTGGTTCTGGAAGTCGATCGCATGCTGACACCGCTTCAGCGACGCCATGCCTTACTCTCGATCCAGAAGGTCATTGACGAGTTGCACGCACTCAGGCGAGACCCGTGATCAGAAATGGACCATTCCGAACAGCCACAGCACCAGGATTAGACTCAACGGCACGGCAAGCAGCCACAATAAAATGGGCAGGTGTTCTCCTTCCTGTAGAGGATGCGGTTGGAATGATTGGACGAGAAAGACGCCGAATGTACGTTCGATGTCTCCCGCCGTCCGATAGGCGGATATTCCGGGACGGAGGAAGTGTGTGCCGCACGTCTCACTATGCAACGGAATGATGAGATGCGCCGCTGGCCCGCCCTATCATGAGCGTTGGTGCTATCGCCGATTCACGGCGACGCGCATTTGTCCGACGGATGCCCTTCCGCAGCGACTCGACGCAGGGCGTAAGACCAGGCTATCGGGGCATGCCCTCCTTCCGCTTCACGGGAGTCAAATCGCTGATGGCAGGTCCATTCAAAACCTTGCCGAAACAATCGAAGCGCGAGCCATGACAAGGGCAATCCCACGTATGTTCGGAATGGTTCCAGGCCACAATACAGTTCAGGTGCGGACACACCGCTGAACAGGTGTGCAGGGATCCATTGGCGTCGCGATAGGCGGCGATCTTGCTGAGGCCCTCTCTCAGCACCGCGCCCTGCTCGTTGGGAATATCTTCCTCGCTTTCAACATCGCCCTTGGTGACCCAATCGGCATATTGAGCCGCCACGTTGAGCGACTCCCGCACGAACTTCCCCATTGCCCCCATGGGCTGGCGGGATGGATCGTAAAGAGAAGACCAGGCAGAGTCCCGACCCATGATGAGATCCGTGAGGAGCAGGCCGGCAATGGTTCCATGGGTCATTCCCATGCCGCAGTCGCCTGTCGCAATGTAAATATTGTCGGCGTCGCCTGGATTTCTGCCGATAAATGCCAAGCCGTCGACCGATTCCATGACTTGCCCCGACCATCGATAGGTTACCGCCCCCATGGCAGGGAAATGCCTGCGGGTCCAGGCCTCCAGCCGGCCGTAGCGCATTTCAGCATCGTCTGCTTGCCCGGCCTTGTGGTCTTCGCCGCCGACGAGGAGGAACAGTTCCTCGCCGCCTCCCGGTAACGAACGGCGCCGAGTGCGGACATAGTGATAGGGATCGTGCGTGTCCCACCACAAGGCTTCCTCAACCGCCCCGGCCGGGATCGTCGCTCCGATCACATAGGTGAGATACGCCGCCTGTTTGGTGTGAATGGTCACCATGTTATTGACGGGCGTATTGGTGGCGACGACGACGGCATCCGCGGTGACGATGCATCCGTGACTCGTTTCCACCCGGGCCTGTTTCCCGCTGTCTACTTGTGTCACATGCGCGCCGCCGAAGGCGCGGCATCCTCCCTGTCGGATGGCCTCGACCAGGCCGGCGAGGTATTTCAGAGGATGAAATTGAGCCTGGCGGGGAAACCGCAGGCAGGGACCGTCTCGGGACAAGGGGCCGGGAAGTTTGGTGATATGCTCGACCTCGGTCAGACCTGCGCGCAGGGCGGCCATCCATTCGTCTTTGATCCGCTGCGAATCGTCGGGAGAAGCGGCGCACAGATATCCGTCAACCCGCATGAAGTCACAGGCTATTCCGGCATCGTTGCCGGTCTTTTCAATCCAGTCGATGGCTGCCGTATGACTGTGCGCAGCCAGACTCGCGCCGGATCGACCATGTAAACGTTCAATCTCCACATATCCGGAATCGATCGCATTCGAGAGATGCGCGGTCGTTCGTCCGGTCATGCCGCTGCCCGGTTGATGGTCATCCAACAGGATCACGGACCGCCCCTCCTTCATCAAACAATAGGCCGTCGTGACGCCGGCCATACCAGCGCCGATCACGCACACATCGGCATGAGCGCCGCTCGACATGGGTGGCAGATGCGGGACGCCTTCCGACATCCAGAGAGAAACCGTTCGTCCTGGTTCATCGTTCATGGTGAACTCCTTACGATTGCGCGCAGACACAGCGCAGGCCTGTAGGGAATGGATGTGTGCCAACCCTAACGGGACATGGCGGACATGGGAGCTAGGGAGGGGCCTAGTTGTGGGCGGACGAGAGTCGGGGGATGATTCCACCTTCTTGAGCGCTGCAGGATAGACAAGAGTGGGAAGTCTCTCTGTTCGTCTGTGGCGGGTGCGGCGAAGCGGTGATCTGTCTCAATGGTGCGCATCCGTGCGTCTCGTCTGTCCGGGGTTCACCGCAAATCTGATTTCAACGCGACAACAAGGAGCGCGGCAGAGAAGTCGCCCGGGAGCGGATCGTCACAGGATATGAATACGACAAAAGCCGGTACATCGTGTTGACGGACGAGGATTTCAAACGCGTCTCAAACGCGCTAATCTGGAAGCGGCACAAATCATCGACATCGCCAGGTTCGTGCAGGCGGAAAAAATCGCCGTGACGTCCATTGAGCTGCCTTTTATTCGGCTTCGGATACGCATAGGGAGAAGGGTTCTGCGCTGTTGCGTGAGGCGTGACAGCAAACGGAATGGTCGCCTCGGCGCAAGAGTGCATAAAGGCATTCACATGAGTCACAGGCAGGGGAGGGGTGAGATGGGGGTGCGCAGCAAAGCGGGAGCGGAAAAAACGAAGCTTCAGGGTGCCCGGAGTCAG
Organism: Nitrospira sp. CR1.1; assembly: GCA_014055465.1. Classification (NCBI taxonomy): domain Bacteria; kingdom Pseudomonadati; phylum Nitrospirota; class Nitrospiria; order Nitrospirales; family Nitrospiraceae; genus Nitrospira; species Nitrospira sp. CR1.1. The sequence continues at coordinate 12,946 of WIAF01000003.1, read as the reverse complement.
GAGTTGACACTCGGAGCTCGCGTCACAGAAGAGGGAGTGCGATTTCGTTGTTGGGCGCCTCGTGCAGCCCGTGTCGATGTCGTCCTTGAGCCTGGCGACACGATTCATGAGTTGTCCAGACTGGCCGATGGATATTGGACCGGGATCGTCCGAGAAGCCTCTGCAGGCATGCGGTACCGTTATCGGCTTGACGGCGGGCAGGCTTATCCGGACCCCTGCTCGCGTTTTCAGCCTGAGGGGCCCCATGGTCCTTCACTCATCGTCGATCCGCGCGCCTATCAATGGCACGACGAAGGGTGGCCCGGCGTCACGATGCACGGGCAGGTGATCTATGAACTCCACATCGGTGCCTTTACGCCGGAAGGCACCTTCGACGCCGCCATCAGTCGATTTGATGACCTGAAAGAGCTTGGAATTACAGTCATCGAAGTGATGCCGGTGGCGGAATTTCCCGGTCGTTGGAACTGGGGATACGACGGCGTCGGACTATATGCTCCCGCGCATGTGTATGGCGATGTGGGAGGCTTCAAACGATTCGTGGATGCGGCGCACCGGCGCGGGCTCGGGGTGATGTTGGATGTGGTCTACAACCATCTTGGTCCGGACGGAAACTATTTGCCAACCTTCAGCGATGCGTACCTGACCGACCGTTATCCGAATGAATGGGGGCAGGCGATCAATTTTGACGGACCCGGCTCCCGCCCCGTGAGAGAGTTCTTTATTCAGAACGCCTGTTATTGGATCGATGAATTCCACGTCGATGGATTGCGATTGGATGCGGTGCACGCCTTTCACGATGCCAGTCCGGTTCATGTTGTCGCGGAGTTGTCTCAAGCGGCCAGACGAACGGCCGGAACCCGCTCCATCATCCTGATCGCCGAATGTGAATTGCAATGGGTGCACACCATTCAGCCGGTAGCGCAGGGGGGGTGGGGACTCGACGGAGTCTGGAGCGAAGATTTTCACCATAGCGCGCGCATGGCTGCGACCGGCCGCGGTGAAGGTTATTACGGCGACTATCGCGGAACGCCTCAGGAATTCATTTCGTCCGTGAAGCGTGCGTTCCTCTTCCAAGGCCAGCGGTCTCAGTGGCAGGGCAAACCACGGGGCACCGTGGTCTCGGACGAACCGGCCGAAGGGTTCGTGTTTTTTCTTCAGAATCATGATCAAGTCGCGAATCAATTGTGGGGCGACCGCTTGCACCACAAAGTTGGTCCTGCCGTCTATCGCGCCTTGACAGCCCTGCTCCTCCTGGCTCCTGAAACTCCGTTGTTGTTCATGGGGCAGGAATTTGCGGCCTCCACGCCGTTCTTGTTTTTTACTGACTTTCCGCCGGGGCGCTTAGCACAGGATATTCATCAAGGCCGGAAACAATTTCTCGCTCAATTCCAGAGCCACGCCTCGAGCGCGGCTCAGGCCGCTCTCGGTGATCCGTGCGACCCGTCCGTGTTCGAACGCTCCAAACTGGATTGGGCGGAACGTGACCGTCATGCCTGGAGCATGGCCTTGCATCGGGACCTCTTGCGTCTCCGGCGGGAGGATGAGGTCATTGCGCAACAACGGCGCGATTTAGTGGACGGCGCCGTCATCGGAGCCTCGGCGTTTGTCTTGCGGTATGCCGGTCAGAACGGAGATGACCGGTTGTTGCTCGTGAATCTCGGCCCCGACCTTGATTTTCGTCCGGCTCCGGAGCCGTTGCTGGCCCCGCCGATCGGCCGTACCTGGTCGTTTCGCTGGTCAAGTGATGCGCCCCTCTACGGAGGCCCTGGGGTGATCGAGCCGTTGTCCGATACCGGTTGGAAGCTCCCGGGCTGTGCCGCCGTGTTCTATGCGTCCATAGTAGAAGATCCCGGGAGCAGGGCAACGGCGATAGAGCGTCCTCATGGAAAGCAACGGCAATGAGTCCAACTCAGGCCGATGCCATGGTGCTCACGGTCCCTCCGGAGCGGCTGCGGGATACCAACGCCTTTCTTGCCAGGGAATGGCTGGTGACGAATGGTCTCGGCGGCTATGCCTCGCAGAGCCTGCTCTGCGCAGCGACCAGAACCTACCACGGCCTGTTCGTTCCGGATTTGCCGGCTCCCTGGGGACGCACGGTCATGATTCCACGTGTTGACGACGACATCCTGGTCGAAGGAGAGGTGGTATCGCTGAGCGGGGTAGAATTTTCCGACGGTCGCCTGAAGAGCAATCTTCTCAAGGTATTCGAGGGGTTCAGTCGGGAGCGGCAGACACCGGTTTGGCGCTTTCGTTTGAAAGGCCGCCGCTTGGAAAAGCGTGTGATCATGTCCTACGGTCACAATTCGGTCTATGTGGAGTATCGTCTCGTGGAGGGTGATCCGGTCAGCCTACGCCTTCGTCCATTCGTGACATTCCGGACGTTGGATGCGGGACTACGCGATGCCTGGCACCCTCCCTTTCCTCTCACGGTCGTCAACGGCCGGCACGAAATGCATCTGTGCGAAGGCGCTCCGTCTTTAAAGCTGTGCCTGCGGCCCCACGGCGGGGTATTCGTAGTGGATGACGAAGTAAGCGCCGGCATCTTCTATCGTGTGGACCAGGATCGCGGGTTGGACCATGTTGAACGTCTCGCCAGCCCTGGATACTTCTCCGCGGACCTCGCGCAGGATCGTTCTCTGGCCTTCGTGGCGAGCACCGAATCGTGGGAACGGCTTGAATGTGATCCGGAAGCCATTTTTGCTGCCGAGGGGGAGCGGCTCGATACCTTCCTGTCTCACGTGCCGGACAAACAAGATGAAGGCATTGAAGGATGGCTCAGTCTAGCGGCTGATCAATTTGTGATTGTCCCCGGATCTCGATTGGAAGAACAGGCGCCGGCGCGGGCATCCAGTAACGAGGCATGCACCATCATCGCCGGGTATCACTGGTTCACGGACTGGGGCCGTGACACGATGATCAGTTTGGAAGGACTTACCCTATGTACCGGCCGCTACCGGGAAGCGCGATCGGTTCTCAGAACGTTTGCCAATTACGTACAAGATGGATTAATCCCGAACCTCTTTCCGGAAGGGGAGCGGACGGGGTTGTACCACACGGCCGACGCCACGCTGTGGTACGTCCACGCGGTCAATCGGTATTACCAGGTGACGAACGACCGCGAGACGCTGCTCGCCTTGCTGCCCATCCTGACGTCGGTGCTCGAGCATCATCTCGAGGGCACGCGCTTCGGAATCGGCGTCGACAAGGACGACGGACTGTTGCGCGCCTCGGCGGAAGGATACCAACTGACCTGGATGGACGCCCTGGTCGATGGTTGGGTGGTCACGCCTCGTCGAGGCAAGCCTGTTGAGATCCAGGCGCTCTGGTACAACGCCCTCCGTTGTATGGCGGAGTGGGACATACTCACCGGTCGATCATCGTCTCGCTGGAGCGAATTGGCGGAGCAGGTGCGGCACTCGTTTCATGAGCGATTTTGGATTGAAGCCGGGGGATATCTTTACGATGTCATCGACGGGGAGCGAGGGGATGATCAGGCATTTCGACCGAACCAGCTGTTGTCCATTTCCCTACCTCACCCGGTGCTCAGGGAGGACCGGTGGCGAAGGGTGGTGGATCTGGCGACAGACCGGCTTCTGACTCCGGTGGGATTGCGAACCTTGTCCCGCGACCATCCCGATTACAAGCCGAGATACCACGGCGATCTCCGCGCGCGGGATGCGGCCTATCATCAGGGGACCGTGTGGGCCTGGCTGATCGGGCCGTTCATCGACGCCTGGATCAAGGTCTACAAGGACAGGTCCAAGGCGCGGGGTATGTTGGACGGGTTCCGTTCCCACTTATTGGATGGCAGCATCGGGACAGTGAGCGAAATTTTTGACGCAGAACCTCCCTATCATCCCCGGGGCTGTATTGCCCAAGCCTGGAGCGTGGCCGAAGTGTTGCGGGCGTATCGGCAGACGCGACCCGAGAGGGAGAGGGTGTGACGAGTTGCAGGTCCGGCGCACGTCGGAACGTCAAGCTGTCGCTATGTGCATGACCTGAACACTGTCGAGATCAACCATCGCCTCTCCCTACCGCCCTCATCGGGCACCGTGAGATTCGATCGGCTGCCACGTGATCCATGGCAACGGTCAGACACCTCCTGCTCAACGCTTACAAACAGTAGGACCTGTTGGCCAAGTGACGGGCGCTGAACAATCGCCAGGGTGCTTTACCCTGGGACCTGGGGGGAGTGCTAGTAGAGTGGATCGTACGGGACTGGTATCAGTGATCGTGACAATCGGTGGAAGTATCCGCCGGAGGCAATCAAGATCACTATGAAAAGGAGAATCGTATGAACGCCACCGTGAGTGCCCTCTCCTTAGCCGGAAGAACCAGACAGAACATTGCTCCCGTTCTGCACGAAACTTGCGCGTGTCTCCGCTGCGGGGGATTCCTGGTCGATGAACGCTGTATGGATGTCGGGGAGAGCTTGGGAGGATACTGGTTCATGGCCATGCGTTGCGTACAGTGCGGCGACATCATTGATGAAGTCATTCTGCGGAACCGTGATGCGCATTTCGTGACGATGCAGCGTGAGGTTGCGCAGGTGGCCTGATCAGCGTAGGTCGTATACCCCCTTCCTGCCCGCGGAGGGCGGTGCCTATCTGAGTGAGGAGTTCAGGCGACCTGCCGGATATCCGTGCGGCTGCCCAGTCAGACAGGACAGGCCATGACGCTGAACCGGAGATTGTCAGTGTGGCGTGAATTCAGCCCGGGATGTTGCACGACAATCTCGCATCGCCCCTTCCGTAATCGCCCGCCTCCGGCGACCGCTCGGTTCCATAGACAGTCCGCATTTGGGGAATAGTAGAGAGGGGATCGTTTTACACCACCTCCCGGATTTTGCTCTCGATCAATGTTTTGAGGATGCTCCAACGGTCATCTTGGCCCTTCGCTAATGCCGTCGCAAATCGCCAGGCTTGTGCCGTGGTAATCTTTCCCGGCAGCGGTGGTTCTAACGGATCGATCACGGCCTGGACCAGGGCCGGGCCTGGGACAGAGAAGGCTTCTCGAAGCACGTCCCGAACCTGGCGCGGATCATCAACCGTGAATCCCTCCGCGCCGCAGGCTTTCGCGAACAGGGCAAAATCGATCGGCTGAAGATCCACGCCATATTGCGGATTCCCTTCGAACGCCAGCTGTTCCCACTTGATCATGCCGAGGAGATTGTTTTTCAGAACGATGATTTTCACCGGCAGGGCATACCTCACCAGCGTGGCCAATTCTCCCATCAACATCGTGCACCCCCCGTCTCCCGCGAGACAGACAATCTGCCGCCCCGGATAGGCGATCCCGGCGCCTAGACTATACGGAAGGCCGTTTCCCATGGAGGCGAGGGTGCCGGATGCCGAAAATTCCATGTTTCCTTTGATCGTGAGATGCCGGGCCGCCCAGGTGGTGACGCTGCCGGTATCGCAACAAATGATGGCGTCGTCGGCGAGGAACTCGTTGACCGCGCGCACGACGACCTGAGGCTTGAGCGGCGCATCCATCCTCGTGCCGCGCGCTTCCATGAGTTCATGCCATTGCTGCATGCTTGCTTGCGCGGTGGTGAGGAACCCGCGATCCGGTTTCTGTTTCAGAAGGGGCAATAACGCGCGAAGGACATCCCAGCAATGTCCGACCAGTCCGACTTCGACGGGGTAGCGCAGCCCAATGCGAGCGGCATCCAAATCGATTTGAACGGCTCGCGCCTGGCCTGGTTTCGGATAAAATTCCAGGTAGGGAAAGCTCGTGCCGGCGATGATCAGCGTGTCGCATGTTTCAAGGACATCCTGCGAAGGGGCCGTGCCGAGGAGGCCGATGCCGCCGGTGGTCAACGGGTGGTCGTCAGGCACCACCGCCTTGCCGAGGAGCGGCTTGATGATCGGCGCGCCGAGCAACTCGGCCAGTTGAAGGACTTCTGCTCTTGCCCCCAGACAGCCGCGTCCGGCCAGGATGGCGATTTTCGATCCCGCGTTGATGACGGCTGCCGCCTTCTCAATCAGCGATTGGGAGGGCAGGGGCAGGGGGTCGCTGTACAGATCGCCGCTATGGCCGGGAATATTCGCCTTGGATCTGTACTCTTCCACGCTCCACTCCTGGATATCTTTGGGAATCGTGATATGGGCCACCGTCCGCCTTGAGATAGCCGTTTTGATGGCTTCGTCCAGGACGTTGCCGACGTGAGCCGGGCTCATGACCCGCTGGCTATAGGCGGCGACGTCGGCGCACAGCCGTTCCAGGTCGACATCCTGCTGATAGTGGGTGCCGATTAAATCGTGGTACGTATGCCCCGTGATGGCGAGCACCGGCTGCCCGTCACATTTTGCATCGTACAACCCGTTCAGCAAATGGATGCCTCCCGGACCGGACGTGGCGAGGCACACGCCCAGTCGCCTCGTAAATTTCGCATACCCGCAGGCGGCCAAGGCGGCTGATTCTTCGTGCCGGACCAATATCAATTTGATTTTCTCCTGGCGTATCCGCAAGGCTTCATAAATGCCGTTGATGCCGTCACCAGGCAGACTGAAAATCGTGTCCACCCCCCAGCTGATCAGCCGATCGATTAACAAATCTGCCACGGTGGTCGTCATCTTGCGTCCTTTCACTGTTCAGGAGAGAGGGGCAGAGCGGAGGCTTGCCGTTTCAGCTGCGGAAGCACGAGTTCCTGCAGCAGGATCTTGATACACGCGGCAATCGGAATGGCCAGTAAGAGGCCATAAAAGCCGCCTAACGCCCCGCCGATGAACACCACAATCAAGACCGTCACCGCACTCATTTCCATGGATTGGCTTTGCACCCAGGGCGTCAGCAGCCAACTTTCGATGAATTGCACCACGAGGTACGCGACGGAGGGCCAGACGACCACGGTCATCAGATCGAACGCGCCGGCGCCGGAAGTAAACCCGTCGAGATATTTCAAGAGAATGGCCAAAGGCCAGCCGATCAATGAGGCATAAGGAATAATGGTGAGAACGCCGGTGATCAGGCCGAGGATGAACCAATACCGGATGCCGGTTAAGGCCCACCCCGCCGAGTAGAGCACGGCAGAGGTCAGGGCGATCGTCAAACGCCCCCGGAAAAACCCGCTGACCGCGTGATCCATCCTCTGCACGATGTGGCGCGCTCGAGGCCGATAGTCGGCCGGGATATAGTGTCTGAGTTGCGCGAGGGCGCTATCAAACTGCCAGGCGAAAAAAAAGAAATAGATCGGAATCAAGACCAGCGCCAGGGTGACGTCAGCCGTCGTCCCGATGACGGCCCCAAGCACGCCAAACGCCTGCCCGGTACCGGAGAAGATTGGTGTCAGAATGGAGAGGGGATCATCACGGAGACTGGTGGCGATCCTCGAAAGCGGTTCCGAAAAATCACCCAGCGTCACATGGTATTGTGTGGCGATACTTTGAAGATAACCAGGCACCCGTTCAGCGAAGGATTGCACCTGCTCGGCGAGTAATGGACCCAGCCATGTCACGAGGCCGCCCAGCATGAGCGCGGACAGAAACAGCACGACAGAAATCGTCACGGGTCTGGGGATGTGCCAGGCTGTTTCAGACCGCCTGACCAGAGGATTCACGAGGTACGCCATGAGCAGCGCGATGAGTACAGGGGTAAACACTCCCCGCAGGTAATAGCCGAACCAGAGTAGAAACAGGATTCCCCCCAGCCACATGAGATCGCGGATGGGGGTAATCTCCCACAAATGACGATTGGCCGCCGGAACGGCTGGTCCGTCGAGACGAGGCACCCGCGTGGACTCTCCCTTTGGGGTTTCGACAGATCCTGGCTTCATACGCCTGACGTCTCCTTCTGTCTCATTCCGTGCGGGAGGTGGCCCGCGGAGGCTTGTGGAGCGATCGATCAGAGGTTGACCGCAAGGCTGAGGCCGCGCCCTCGATCTGCGCGTTGATTTCGCCGCCGAGCAAGATCACCACTCCCGTCAAATAGAGCCACAACATGAGAACGATCACTCCGGCAATAGACCCGTAGGCCGCGTTGTAGTTGCCGAAATGATCGACATAGACTTTAAAGCCTACTGACAGCCCCGTCCAGAGCAGGACGGCCACCACGGATCCCGGTGTGACCCACCGCCAGTCATGTTCCACGTCGGGACAGACTGCGTAAATGATCGCAAGCGCCAGCAACATCAGCCCAATCGCCACGGGCCACTGCAACAGGGTCCACGTGAGCAGGAACAGCCATCCCAACCCTACGATGTCCGCAATCCACGCACCGATCCGCTCGCCATAGAGGATCAGCGTAATGGAGGCGATGATGAACGCGGCAAGACCGATCGTCAGGAGAGTGGCGACGAGACGAACTTTCCAAAAAGGACGGCTTTCCCGGGCGCCGTACACGACGTTGAGCGATTCCATGACGGCTGTGACTCCGCTCGAAGAAGCCCAGAGGGCTCCGAGGAGACCGAGCGAGAGGATGTCGCTCCCGGTTCCCGTCACCACGCTATCCAAATATTTTTGCAATAACGATAGGGCATCGGCCGGCAATACCGTCCGCAGGTAGGTCATCAATTCAGGCAACACCTGTTCAAGCGGAAAAAGGCCTAGCAGTGCGGTGAGGAAGAGTAACGCAGGAAAGAGCGCCAGGAGGAAGTAATAGGCCAATTGAGCCGCACGGCCGAGTATGTCATCCTTCTGGCTGTCGGTCCATAGACGGTGTCCGAATTCTTTCCACCCCAATCCGCCGAGTTTCCAGGGATTCCATCGTGGTGATGCGCTGGTCAGCGACGCCGACACTCTGGCTCCTCTGGTCGTCTCAACTGAAGGGTGACGCCGCGCCGCCCGAAGGGCGGGCGCCCCTGCCTGCTGTGGATTCTGAGTGTGGAGGTTTCCCGTAAGGCTCCCGGGCGTTCTTTCCCGGCTTCCCCTGAGAGGGAAGGATCACGCCGAAGGACCGCGCGATTTCAGGGATCAACTTGCTTGCAAATTCGACCATGAGGGAACAGCCTGCTTGCATCAAGGCTGCTTTGGCTTGGTCCGTATCGGCCCCGAGTTCGCGGCTCATCGTTTCCCATATACCGGGGCGGCTCTGTCTTTCCGTCCTGCGGGCCCTCTGCGGATCGGGATAATAATCGTAGATCCCTTCGGCGCGCCGGGCAGTCTTCTTTTGTTTGCCCTCAGGCTCCGGCATGATCCTGGATGCGTGGGCGCCTGGCGGATAGTAGGCATAGACACCGCGGCCTGGTGCTCGCGTACGGGCCTCCAGGAGGCCGATCGCGTATCCCGCGCACATGGCGCCCCCAAGCATGAGCCAGGGGTAGGCATCGACCTTCTGAACAGGATTCAAAGCCGCTGTGGTTTTATCGACCAACTGCGTCACGCTTTGGGATCCTTCATCGAGTAAGCGCGAAACTTTCATCGTCGCTCCCTCCGCCGTGTCTTTGATGCGTTGTTCCAACAGTTCGAGCTTTCTGGCAATATCCGATCTCGTGTCCACAATATCTTTTAGGTCTTGGTTGATAGCAGCTGTTCTTTGATCCATTTGGCATCTTCCTTTAAGGAGTAAAAGGTGCGAAACGGCCAGAGCCGAAGGGTGGTTCCGATGGTCATCAGGCGAGCGAAAAAGGCGGCGCCCCCTGCGGCGGAAAGTAGCCCGACGATTCCATAACAGGCCCACAAGGGGAGGCCACTGTACGAATGCAAGAGATGCACGAACGTCATGAGCAGAAAGAAAGAAGCCAACAATGCCAGCATCACCGCGATACCGGCGTGCATCGCTCCTTTGACGACCTTCCCTAACTCATGCTGCATTTCATGCCGGGCCAGCTGCATTTCCTGGGCAAAGAGGCGTCGGATATCCTCAACCAGACCTGTCACCAATGACGCGATCGAAATCGGATGGGGATTTTCCATTGCTCTCGTCCTCGTCCGGTTAGTCAGTCCTGGCGCGGGATAAGAGGTATCCACATCCCAATCCGACCAGGAGTGCCTGGAGCGGATAGCGTCGGATCAACGTCTCAAGATCCTCGACGACCCCTGCTATCCCCTGTTCTCGGAAATACGCAGATGTTTCTTTGGTTTTGCGTACGGCGGCGTCCATTGCCTTGTCGGCTGTGCTGCCGTCGGATACCTGCTCGCGTATCTGGTCAACGGTCGATTCGACTGCCTCACCGGTGCGTTTGGCAAGGTGTTCTGCAGAGGCGGCGGTTTGCTCGATGGTGTCCTTAATTAACGATGCGCCGTCTTTCGCTCGGCCTTCCATTCTCTTCATATCCTGATCCATTGATCCTCCTCACCAAGTATAGGGATGTGCGCCTTCGATCACCATACTGCACAGATTAACGGTGCGAAGGTGACCTTTGAACTGGGCAGAGCCCTAGTCTGCCCAGAGGTGCTACCTGCGTCTCATACCTGTTGGCTATAAGGTAGGCGAGCCCGTACGCACGCCTCGAGGTTTTGAAACCGGCGGCCGGTGCATCCGGAGACTGGTATCGGGCCGCATTCATGCAATAGACCCCATGCCGCGGAGCGGTTCACCGCCCGAGGTGATCTCGCAGGCGGATATCCCCGGAACGTACCTGTTGGGTGAGGACCGAATGGACAAGCCGTGGCTCCTCCCGGCTCCGTGCCCGTTCCCCACGTGACTCGGCGATTGCACGACGAACCGTCATGAATAATGTGGGCCAGACCTAAGCGGGCGATGGATCGCTGCCTGCCATCGCCTCCGCCTATGTGTGATCGGTTTGATTTTTTATGGGGCTTGAATTTGTAAGTTATTATTCACGGTGCGCACGCCGGCTACCCCGCGTGTCAGTTCAACGACCCGCATTTTTTGTTCTGCAGATTTGACAACCCCGTTCAGGGTCACCACCCCGCGCTCGGTATCGACATCGATCCGCGAGAAGTTCGAGAGCCGGTCCGAAGACAGTTTAGCTTGCACCGCTGTGGTGATGGAGGCGTCATCGATGGTTTGCCCCGCGGTTTTGCCGGTCGTGGATTGGCAGCCCACCAGCATGATCATGGTGAGGCCGAACATGAAATGAGTCAGATGTTTCATGATGATGGAACCCCTTTTCTAGCCATGTGCGCCGGCACTCCTACTGCCGCGCAGAGAGGACTTACCCGCGCCGTGATGTCGCTTCTTCCGCCGCCCGTTCCGCAGTCTGCATGGTTTCGTCCACAAACTCGCGGGCGGCGCGTCCGGCCTTTCGCAGGGTTTGTTTGCCACCTTCGACATAATCCTGGCCTCGCTCCACGGCCGAGTCCCAGGCTGCGCGTCCCTGTTCCGTTGCCTCATCCAGTTCGTCCTTGGCCCTGGAAGCATAATTACGAAGGGTCGAGCGAAGTTCGTTGCCTGATTGGGGAGCCAGGAGTAGTGCTACCCCTGCTCCGATCAGCGCGCCCGCCAAAAATGCCGACCAGTTGGAAGAATCATCTGTATGCATGTGTGACCTCCTTCGACCGTGTCCGTGAATGGTGACGAACTCCAAACCTACGCGCGTTTCCCGTGACTACTGATTACCTGCTGTGCGCGTGCAATCAGACTAACAGGATGTGGCGATCCTCAAACTAGGCATGGCCCTAGTTTGAGTACCAGCGGACGACTGTATCCTGTCTACCGGCGCCGGAGAAGCAGGTAAATGTCATGCGGTCATGATGAACGACGTCCTGCCTTTAACCGCAGGAGGATGTCCTCAGTGATAGGAGGGGAAGGATGGTACGAGACATGGATGTCGGCCTTGCCACGATCGCAGCATGCGTTCCGTTCTTGCCACCTGTGCGATTCGGGTCGAGGAGTGGCGTATCGGCGACAGGGCCTCTCTCCCTGAGGTATCGGCCAGCCAACCGGATTCGGCCACTTCCGTATGACTGTGGATCGATACCGACGCGGTCTGCCTCCGATGTACAGCGGCTCGGCTCTCCCTTGGACACGTGGGTCGGCAAAGATCCTATGCAACCATTCAGGCGGAGATGCAGAACCGCCTCTATGAGGTCGGTTCCTATCCGAGGATTTCAAGGTATTTCCGGCGGCACTGTGAAAAGGCAGGGAGGATGGGCTGTCGTTGAACAGGGAAGAACCGAAGGAGTGTTATCTAAATGGTGCGCCCGACAGGACTTGAACCTGTAACCTTCTGATCCGTAGTCAGATGCTCTATCCATTGAGCTACGGGCGCTGCCCACACTTTTGAGCCCGCTCGAAGACAGTGCCTCCGGAGCGGGCTCAAAAGTACAGCCCGTTATACAGGCTTGAGGGAAGAGCGGTCAAGTCTGTTGAACAGACATATTCCTAGAATAGGCTTCGACTCAATTCTCCCGATGGAGAACTTTCATTGCCGCTTTTGTCATAGGCCGTCACGACAAAGAAATAGGTGGAACCCAAGGGCAGAGTCAGCCGCGTCGAGGTCACGTTGCCCACGTCGAAGGCCTGCGTGCGGGCACCGGAACTCGTGCCGACATACACGCGGTAGCCCTGCAGGTCTGCCTCAGTGTTGGCATTCCACATGACCGTGACCGTGCCGGTTGCCGATGCAGAAGGAGGTGGTGGCGGCGAGGTCGCGCTTGCCGTCGGCGAGGGCGGGGGCGGCGTCGTGCTGCCACTGGCGAGGACGGACAGTGAGACGGGGATACGCATGGTTTGCGATCCGTTCGGGCCGCTCTCCACGATATAGACAACTCCCGTGTAGTTTCCCACGTTCATGGTCGACGTGTTGACCGTCACCGTGATGGGATCAATTTCCGTCGTGATGGTCTGCGTGCTGCCGTAAGGCGGATTCAGCGTCGTCCACGACTGGTTTGCGCTGATGCTATAGCTGCTCTGTTGCGTGCTGGACTTTTGCAAATTGAAAATGCCGGACACGGTGTTTCCTTGCGCGGCCGTGAGTGAGAGCGATGATGGAAAGGCTTGGAGCATCGGCGTTAACGAGCTGGCCGGCGGCGGCGGGGGCGGCGTCGTCGAAGGCGGTGGAGGTGGAGGGGTCGTTGACGGTGGTGGCGGTGTGGTTGAA